>NZ_CP023202.1:4733099-5033698 GCF_000220705.2 Streptomyces xinghaiensis S187
CGTTCTCGACGCACTCGGCGGTGACCGTCAGGCCCAGCCGGTGGGCCAGGCCGACCAGCGCCTCCACGATGGTCTCGTCGGCCGGGTTGGCGTGGGCCCTGTCGCGGAAGCCCCGGACGAACGCGCCGTCCAGCTTCAGGACGGAGGCGGGCAGCCGGCTCAGATAGGCGAGGTTGGAGTAGCCGGTGCCGAAGTCGTCGATGGCGATGCTGACACCCATGTCGCTCAGCGCCCGCAGCGCCTGGAGGGGGCGGCCGGCGGAGCCCATGACCGCCGATTCGGTCAGCTCCAGTTGGAGCAGGTGCGGCGGCAGGCCCGTCTCGGCGAGGATCGCGGCCACGTCGGCGACCAGGTCGGAGTCCCACACCTGCCGGACGGCCACATTGACGCTGACGAAGATCGGGCTCTCCGGACGCTGGAGCTGCCAGAGCCGGGCCTGACGGCAGGCGGTGCGGAGCACCCAGCGCCCGAGCTGGACGATGGCGCCCTCCTCCTCCGCCAGCCCGATGAACCGATTCGGCCCCAGGGTGCCGAACTGCGGGTGCCGCCACCGGACCAGCGCCTCGACCCCCTCCAGCGCACCACCGTCCAGGCTCACCAGCGGCTGGTACTCGAGCGTGAACTCGCCCCGCTCGATGGCGGGCCGCAGGGTGCTGGCCAGTGCCTGCCGGTTGACGCGGTGGGCGTTGCGCTCGGGGTCGAAGAGGGTCCAGCGAGCCTTGCCGTCGGCCTTGGCCCAGTAGAGCGTGGTGTCGGCGGCCTGCATGAGGGCGGTCGCGGTCGTCCCGGCGGCGGCGCGCTCCACGACGCCGATGCTCGCCGACAGCGACAGCCGCTGTCCGGCCAGGTCGAACGGCTGCAGGAGTGTGTGGAGCACGGCGTCGGCCAGTTCGGAGAGCTGTTCGGTGCCGGTGGACTCCTCGACGAGTACGGCGAACTCGTCCCCGCCGAGGCGGGCCACCAGATGGGCGCCGCGCCGGCCGTATCCGGCCCGGTCGGCGCAGTGCGCCAGGCGCTGGCCGACGGCGTGCAGCAGCCGGTCGCCGATGCGGTGCCCGAGGGTGTCGTTGACCGCCTTGAAGCCGTCCAGGTCCAGATAGCAGATGCCGATGCGGCCGCTGCCGCCGCGGTCCTGTCCGGCGGCGTCGAGCGCGGCCGCGAGCCGTTCGAAGAACAGGGCGCGGTTGGGCAGCCGCGTCACGGGGTCGTGCAGGCGCAGATGGTGCAGCCGGGCCTGGAGATCGCGCCGGTCGCTGATGTCGGCCACCGACAGCAGCGCCCGGGAGCGGGGGCTGCCGGGGCCGTCCTCCGGAAGCGGTGCGACGGTGACCTCCGCCCACAGGGGCCGGCCGTCCGGGTTCTTCAACCGGCGGGTGCAGCGCATCCGTTCGAGGTGGCCGCCCAGCACATCACGGTACGCGGCCCAGGTGCGGGCGTCGTGGCTCAGGTCGAGGAGCTCGGCGGCGGGTTCGGCGGCGAGGCGGGCGGGATCGGCTCCGAGCAGGGCGCCGAGGGCCTGGTTGGCGGTGACGACTCTGCCGTCGCCGTCGAGGACGGCCATGGCGAGCCGGGCGGCGTTGAAGGCGGCGCGGTGGTCGCGCGCCTCGGCCGGTGTCACGGAGCGGGCGGCGGGCGGTGCGGGGGGTACCGGGGTGAGACCGGTGGGCGGTACGGGGCCGGGCCCGGTGCCCCGTACGGCGCCTCGTCCCGGGCCGGGGGCGGCGGGCGCGGTGCCCGGTGCCGTGTCCCGCGACGGGGACGGGGCCGGCGACGGGGACGGTGACCGCGGCGACGTCGCCGGGCCGGGCCGGGCCGCGGTGGACGGGCCCGGCTGCCGCGAGGCCGGGCCGCGGCCGGACGGCGCGGGCGCGGGGGCCGGGGCGAGCACCGGTTCCGGGGCCGCCGGTGCGGGGCCCTGGGCGGAGGGGGGCGCCGCGGGCGGCCGGCCCGAGGGTGCCCGGCGCCAGACGGTCGCGGAGCCCGCGAGCGAGAGGCCGGCGATCGGATGGCCGGTGACCGGGGGTCCGGTGGGAGATGGGGCCATGCCGGACGGGCCCGTGGGCGAAGGGCCGCCGGCCGCCGGAGACGGCGGCGAGGGCTCGGCCGGGGGCGGCGGAGAGGCCGTCCGGGAGGCCGGGGAGCGGCGGAAGACCTGGCTACTCTCCGTGAAGGTCGGCAGGGTGATTCCGGGTCCCGCACCTGGCCTGTTGGGTGATCCGCTCACCGTTCACTCCCGCTGAGGACTCGACTCGTGCGATCGCGGAGCCGGTCGCTCCGGTGCCCCGAGGGCCTCCGGGGGACGGGTCCGCGCTGGAAATGTGCCGATCATAGAGGTTCGTCTGGTCTTGTTCCATCGAACGGCCCACGGGGGGACGTACGGCAGAGCGACTGTCCGATCGTTTCTGCAGGACGGTGCCCGGGCGTGCGATGACCAACGAGCGTGGGTGACGTTGAGTTACGGCCCGTCCTGCCGTCGCGCCTCACCCGACCGGGCCAAGGAAACGTGGTGAGTATGTAAATATCCCCGCAAAGTGGACGCGTGTCCTGTCCCACGTCCGGGGAGGCCGACGTGTCGCACTCGCTGACGTCCGGGGGACCGGAGGCCCGGCCGGTCCGGTCGCGGCCGCGCCTCCGCCGGGTGGCCGCGGGCGCGATGTCGTTCACGGCGATGCTCGCCACCTCGCTGGTCGCCGGCCCGGCCACGGCCGCCGTGCTGGACGATGCCTGCGCCCTGACGCGCAGCGCGGTCCACCACTCCGAAGGGCTCGACACCTGGAACGCGGCCTATCCGAAGCCCCGGGACGACATCCGCGCGGTGATGGCCTTCCTCTCCTTCCCGGACGCCGAGCCCGTCGTCTCGCCGGACCAGCTGGTGTCGGACTATTTCCCGGGCACCGCCGAGTTCTTCGAGCGGGCCTCGTACGGCAAGTTCCGGCTCCATGTCGATCCGGTGCGGAAGTGGCTGGAGATGCCCGCCGCCTCGACGACCTACGGCATAGGGCGGGACTGGGACACCGAGCTGCGGGCGGCCTATCTGGGCGACGCGATGGGCCTCGCCGACCGGGTGGTGGACTTCTCGGACTACGACATCGTCTACCTGGTCGCCGACCCGGACGCCCCGGGGGTCGACTCGGACGCCACCAAGGTCGTCAACTTCGACGAGCCGATGCGCGTCGACGGCACGGAGGTCCGCAGGATCGTCACCGTGTTCGAGCAGCGGCCGCCGGATCGCAATGTGCTCGCCCATGAGACCGGGCACGTGTTCGACCTGCCGGATCTCTACCACCGGCCGAAGCAGGGCAAGGGCGACTGGGACACCCATGTGGGCGACTGGGACCTCATGGGCAGCCAGTTCGGGCTGGCCCCGGACTTCTTCGGCTGGCACAAGTGGAAGCTCGGCTGGCTGGACCGGGGAGACGTCACCTGCGTGCGGGGCGAGGGCGGGAGCGCGCACCTGCTCGTGCCCGTCGCGGCCCGGGCCGGGCGCGGCGCGGTCGCCGGGCCCCGGCTGCTGGTGATCCGTACCGGCGCGTCGACGGTGCTCGCCGTCGAGGCCCGGGCCGCGGTGGGCAATGACCTGACGACCTGCACCGAGGGGGTGCTCGTCTACCGGGTGCACAGCGAGACGGGCTCCGCCGAGGGGCCCGTCAAGGTGCTGGACGGGCATCCGCACTCGGGCGCCTGCTGGAACGGCTCCGTCCACCCGGCGCTGGCGGACGCCCCGCTGGGGGTGGGTGAGCGGCTGACGGACCCCGAGAGCGGGGTCTCGGTGGAGGTGCTCGGCACGGATACGCGCGGACGCTGGACGGTGCGCGTGGACCGGCCCGCGGAGCCGTCCGGGGTCTTCTGAGGGGCGGGCGGAGGGGCGCCCCGGGGGGTGCGACCGGGTCCGTGCATGACGAAAGGCTTTCCCGCCGGAGCGGAAAAGCCTTGGTCAACGGTAGAACCGTAAGTGCGCCGCCAGGGACTCGAACCCCGGACCCGCTGATTAAGAGTCAGCTGCTCTAACCAACTGAGCTAGCGGCGCCCGACGGGAAAGACATTAGCATCCGTATCCGGGTCCGCGAAAATCGATAAGCCGGGACGGCCTCAGCAGGCGCCGGTGGGGGCGGCGAGAGCCGGGGCGGGAAGCGGCCGGCCGGCCGCCGCACCGCCCGGAACGGCCCCGGAGCAGGCCCACCGCAGCACCTCGCCGCCGGGCAGCCAGGGATGCCGGACGTCGGGTGCCGCCAGCCAGCGGGAGAGCGCCGGACGGGCGGTACCGGCGCCGTTCCCGCGCCCGGGGACACCGGTTCCCGCCATGGGGCGGAGGCCGCCGGGGGCGGCGGCGACGGCCGGGGCCGGGCGTCTCGCCGTCGCAGTGAGGGCGGAGGCGGGCAGGCGCAGCGGCGGTACGGTCACCGTGTCGCCCGTCCCGTGGCAGAGCAGCGGCGGCAGGGCCGCGCCCCACTCCGTCCCGGCGAGCAGGGCGGGCAGCCGGCGGGCCGTGCCGGGCTCGGTGAAGAGCAGCAGCCGTCCGCGGTGCACGGCCACCGGACCGGAGCCGGGGCCCTCCGACCACAGCCGGTCCAGCAGCCGCCGGCCGAGCACGCCCGGAGCGCTGATCACGTCGAACGCCGTTCCGCAGGGCAGGACGGCCGGGGACTCCGGCCGGGCGGCCCAGAGGGCCAGGACACGCTGCGGGGCCGGGGCGGCCGACGCGAGCCAGGCCGCCCCGGCGGCGGTGACCCGGGCCGGGACGAGGGAGCCGTCGTCCGGCGCGGGGGCCCGGAAGAGGGCGAAGCGGGTGGATCCGTCGGGGTGCTGCCACGGTCGCGGCTGCCAGTCGCTCATGGCGTCCATGTTTATCGGTCGAGCCTCCGCATATCCGGTGCTTGCCGGAATTCGGCGGGGCGAGGCGGGATGGATGCGCTCCGTCCGGCGAGAGCCGGGGAGGAAGTGACACGGGTGAGCGCGGGGGCGGACGGGTTTCCGCTTCCCGGTTTCCGGTCCCGGGCTCCGGCTTTTCCGGGCTGCGGCTTCCGGGGTCCGGTTGTCCGTGGTCCCTGCACGGCACCCGCAGGGGAGGGAACGCCGTCCCCGCCCCGGGAGTGCCCTCCGGGTGGTCACGGGTCTCTCGCCCGCGCGGTCCGCCCGCGCGGTCCGACCGCCGGTCCGCCCGCCGGAGCGGCCGTACGCACCGGCCGTGCGCACGGCGGTACTCAGTCCGCGGTGGGGCCGCCGTCGCGGAGCAGCTCGCGGCCGAAGTCGATCATGCGCCGGGTGTAGTCCTCCGACCACTCCGCGCGCTCGGCGATGGCCGACTCCGGCAGCCGGTCGAACCGCTTCGGGTCGGCCAGCTGCGCCGCCGCGATCGCCTGGAACTCCGTCGCCCGGTCGGCGGCCGCGCGGAACGCCAGCGTCAGCTCCGTGGAACGGGACAGGAGCTGCCGCGGGTCCTCGATCGACTCCAGATCGAAGAAGTGCTCGGGGTCCGCGACCGCCTCGGGCGGTTCGAAGAGCAGCGCCGCCGGCTTGCGGTGGCGCCGCGCCACGCCGCGGTCGCGGTGATCGGGAGCCGAATGCGGCTCGGTCATGTACGTGCCTCCCGGCTGTTCGGTTCGCTCGGGTCCGCGGACGGGCCTCCCCGCGTCCGCGCACCCCGTCCATTGTCCAGGGACGCGCAAGAGGGCCGGGGTCACGGCCTCCAGCGCACCCGGTGCTCCTCCAGCCGCGTCATCACGGCGTGGTTCGCCTCCCAGCCGTCCGGGAACTTGACGGTCACCCCCAGCTGCACCGGTTCCGTGGACGGGTGCCCGTCCAGCAGCTCCCTCACGCCCTCCCGGCACACCACGACGCACGCGTGGCGGTGGCGCGAGGCCAGGACGCACAGCCGGCCCGTCTCCAGATGGAAGGCCGTGGCGTCGGGGCGGCCGGACAGCGGGTGCAGGACGACGGTCACATCGAACTCCCGGCCCTGCAGCCGGTTGGCCGTGTCCACGGTGACCTCGCCCGCGTCCAGCGCGGCGAGCGCCTCGCGTACGGCCGCGGCCTGGTCGCGGTGGGCCGTGCCGACCGCGATCCGGTCGGCCGTCAGCGGTACCGCGTCCCGGCGCTCGTCGGCCGTCACCCCGCGCCGGTCCAGCAGCCGGCGCACCACCCGCGCCACGGCGCCCACGGCCTCCGGGTCGGTGCGGGGGGTGTGGCGCGCGGGCAGCTCCAGCAGGCCCCAGCCGGATGCCGCGGCCTCGTCGAGCACCCGGTCCGCCGGTGAGCCGTCCGCGGCCGCGCCGAAGGACAGCCGCCGGTCGCCCGGCCCCGTGCCGCTGCGGAACGGGGTGTACGGGTAGAAGGCGCCGGACACCAGCGGCGCCGCCGACGCCGGCAGCCGCCAGGACACCGGCAGCCGGTGCTGCGGCAGCGCCGGGTTGTGGGCGAGCAGCGTGGACACGGCGCTGGCCGACGGGTCGTACGACAGGCCCGCCCACTGCTCGGCGCCGACCACGCTGAACGGGTCGAGCTGCCCCGGGTCGCCGACGAACAGGGCGCGCTCGAAGAGCCCCGCGACGGCCAGCAGCGCGTCCGAGCGCATCTGGTACGCCTCGTCGACGATGGCGTGCCGCCACGGCTCGGTGTTCTTGACGTGGGCCCACTTCGCGGCCGTCGAGATCACGACCTCCATCCCCGCGAGGTCGGCGGCCTTGGCGGAGGCGCGGACGGAGGGGTGCCCGTCCAGCGTCTTGTCGTACGGATCGGGGTCGCTGCTGTGCAGCCGGCCGACGGGGAGATCCGGATCGGCGGTCGCCAGCCGGTCGACGAGATCGTCCACCTGCGCGTTCGTCTGCGCGACCACCATCAGGCGGTGCCCGGCGGCGGCCAGCTCGCGCGCGGCCCGGACGACCAGGGTGGACTTGCCCGCGCCGGGCGGGGAGTCCACGACCACACCGCGGTACGGGCTGTGCAGGGTGTCGTGGAGGATCGCCTCGGTCGCGCGGGCGGCCTCCGCGCCGGGGTCGGACGCGGCGCGGTCCTCCGCCGGGGGACGGGCGGGTGAGGGGAGGCCGGTGCCGGTCACAGGAAGTCCTCCGCGGTCGCCGTATCCGGGCTGGTGTCGAGGACGACGGGCCGCCCGGCGGGGGCCGCGGGGACGCCGGGGGCAGGCGCGGCCGGTGCGGCGGGGCCGGACGGGGCCGGGACACCGCCGCCGCCCGGGACGACCGGCGGGCCGCCGTGGGTCCACGGGGTCCGCTCCGGGTCGGGCAGGTCGGGCCCGCCCCGGGGAGCGTGCTCGAACAGCGTCCAGCACACGCGGTCGCCCGGCTCCGGCACCGAGCCCTCGTCCGGCACCTTGCCGCGGCCCATGCCGCCGGTCAGCCGGACGACGATGCCCTCGGGCCGCCGCTCCACGCACTCGCCGGGCTGGCTCCGGCCGTCGGCCAGGGCCCGGTACACCTTCGTCCGCTCCGTCAGGTGCGGCTGGTCGTCTGTCCGGACCGTGACCAGGGGGCGCGGCATCGGCCGCCGCCCCTCCGAGTACGCCATCTCCACCGCCGCGACCTCGCCCGCGAAGGCTTCGCCGGCGAGCCGCCGGGCCGCCATCACCAGCGGATCGTCCAGCGCCTCCTGCGCGTCGAGCTGGGCCTGCGCCGTCTCGCGCGTGGCCAGTTTCTGCGCGGCCGTGACCGCGTCGTCCCGCTTGGGCTGCGGCGGCTCGCCGGCCCGGACGCGGTCCCGGTGCGCGGTGTACGACCAGCGGTCGCGCTTCCAGCGGTCGGCGACATGGCCGCCCGGCGGCAGGGCCCGCAGCAGGTCGACCCCGCGCCACAGGGCGTCCCAGGTGGGGCGCAGCTGGCTCTCGACCAGGGCGCGGATCTCCTCCTCGGACGCCGCCACGTCCCGCCGCGCGCCCCGCAGCCGCCCGGGGGCTCCCGCCTCCGCCGCGGCCGCCGCCTCCGACCGGGACCGGTCGTAGCGGCCCATCGCGGGTGCCAGCCGCTTGTTGTCGAACACCGGGTCGGTCGCGGGACCGGCGGGCGGGCACACCAGCAGCCCGTCCCCGTCCCGCTCCACCTCCGCGCGGAGCGCCGCCTCGGCGCCCGTCAGACCCTCCGGGGGGTCGATCCAGCCGAGGAGAGCCCCGAGATGCTGGTCCTCGGCGCCGCTCTGGCCCGTCGTCCAGTGCCGGGACAGCAGCCCCGTCATGGGCAGCAGCAGGGAGGAGCCCGGCACCCGGGACCGCTCGCCGTAGTGCGTCAGCCAGCGTCCGAGCAGCGGCACCCGGGGCGGTGCCGGATGCGGCGTCTCCGGGTCCTGCTCGGCGGTGCGCCGGAAGCGCATGGAGCGGCCCAGCAGCCGGACGAACGAGACACCGGCCGCGCTCGGGACCAGCAACTGCGGTGCGTCCGCGCAGAGTTCGACCTCCACCGGCACCTTCTTGCCGGACTCGGGGTCGGTCTCCTTGCGCTCCTCCAGTTCCACGCCGTCCGCGTAGCCGTCGATGTACGGCAGCAGCACCTCGGCGAGCTCCGCCAGGAAGTCCGACCGCAGGTCGCGGTCGCGCGGCTGGGGCACCACCAGCAGCCGGGGCGCGGAGCGGTCGGTGCCGACCAGGGCGCCGAGCGGGGCGCCAGCCTCGCCGGCGGTCGTCAGCGGGACGAAGGCCATCGGCCGGTCGGAGAGGTGGCGGTGGAGCACCGTGGCCCCGGGCGCGGCCCGCCCGGCGGCCACGGCCTCCATCCGCGCGAGGGTGGTGATCAGCGACATCCGGGGTCTCCCCTCCGGTGGCCGGCGGCGGGGAGTCCGCCCCGTCCGGCGGCGTCTCCCGCGGTGGCCAGGGCCTCCGCGCGCAGGGCCGCCGCCCGGCGGAGGGCGGCCACGGCCGGGTCGGCCGGGTCGCCGTGCTCGCCGAAAGCCGCCTCCAGCACGCTCTCCACGGTGGTCAGTCCGCCCAACTCGCCCCGCACGCCCCGGCCCAGCGCCTCCACCGCCCCGGCCTCGCGGGACCGCGCCCGGCAGTGGAAGGCCAGCTCGCAGGCGGCCAGGCACTCCGGGGCGTAGGCGGCGGGAACCGCGTCGACGGCGGCCGCCAGTTCCTCCGCCGGCCGGGTCGGTGTCCTGTCGTCGTCGGCGAGGCGCAGGTCGAAGGTGGTGCCCTCGGGGAGCGCCGCCGCGATGTCCTCGATGCGGGTCAGCCGGTCCAGCTGCCGCCGGGTGACGGCCAGTTGCTTGCGTACGTCGACGGGCTCGGCCGTGGGCAGGTTGGAGAAGTCCTTGGGGCAGACCAGCAGGATCGTGGACCGCACCCGGTCCGCCCCGTGCGGTCCGGCGGCCGCCGCCCCTGCTTGTCCCTGTGCCTGTGCCTGTGCCTGTGCCTGGAGGGTGGCGTTCCCGCCGGATGCCGGCTGCCGGCCGATCTCCTCCGCCAGCCCGCGCAGCGCCAGGACGTACACCGCGGCCTGCCGGGCCGCCGCCCCGACCTTCGCGGCGTCCGCCGAACCGTCCACGACGGGGAAGGACTTGACCTCCACGACCGTGCAGCTGCCGTCCGGGTGCACCGCCACGGCGTCCGGTTCCAGAGCGGCCGGCGAACCGGCCACGTCGAGCCGGACCATGGGGTGGAACAGCAGCGTCCAGCCCCCGCCGGCGAAGGCTTCCGCCAGCGCCAGCCGGGTGCGCGCGGTGCGGCCCTCCGGTCCGGGGGCGGAGAGGTCGGGCACGTTCACCTCACCCGGCTCCGGCGCGGGCCCGTCGGCACCGAACCGCTCGCGCAGCAGCCGGATCAGCTCGGCGCCGCCGTCGGCCCGCACCCGGGCCTCGAAGACATTGCCCCGGACGAAGGCGAACTCCGAGCGGCCGAAGCCCGCCGGGGACCCGAGGGCCCGGGCGAGGGCGGACTTGTCCACCCCGGCCCCGTCGAGCAGCGCCCGGCGCCGGCAGCCGGGGTTGGCGGCCAGCGCGGCCAGGGCGCGGGCGTCCAGCGGGCGGGGCGCGGCGCCCGGTCCGCGCAGCTCGGCGAGGAGCCGCGGGAGCGCCGTCGCCGGCCGGTGCCCGGCCGTCGGCGACGCCGCCGGGGCGGCCGTCGCCTCGCGGCCGTGCTCGCCGTGGTGGAGGGAACCGTTCATCTGCCGCAGTCTCGCATCCTCCACCGACAGCCCCGGCGTACCCCTGTGCCCGGTGCGGTGGGTGGCGTCACGGAGAGGGCCGGGCCGGAGGCGGATCCCGGCCGCCCCGCGGGCGTCGGTTACGGGGCCGCCGGACCGGAAGCGCGGGCTCCGGCGGGGGACGGGGCCCGCGGCGGACGCGGAGCCGGGCGGACGGCCGGGCCGGGCGGATCCGCTTCCGCGGTGACCGGCACCGGTGCCGCCGTACCGCCGACGGCGCTCCCTGCTCCGGGACCGGCGGGATGGGCGGGACCGGCGGCGGCCGCGTCCCGCGCGGGGTCCGCCGCCTGCCGGGCCCGGACACCGGAGACCCGGACACAGGAGAGTCCCGGCACGTCCCACCCCTGCCCGGCGCCCCGAGCGTCCGCACCCCAACTGCCGAATCGGGCCACACGGTTGTGGACCGATCCCTGCTCTTCGCGCCCCGCGCGCTCCCCCCACTCCGAGGTCGCTCCGGCTCCGCTCCGCGCCGCAACGGCGGGCACGGTGAGATGGCGGGCACGGGCGGGAGGCGGGCACAGCCGGAGCGCACCGGACCGCTGGGTCCCCGCGCCGGCCGGACAACCGCGTCCGGGTGGACCGTCACGCCCACCGCGCCCACCGCGCCCACCGCGCCCACCGCGCCCACCGCGCCCACCGCGCCCACCGCGCCCACCGCGCCGACCGCGGCTCCGGGCGTACGGGCTACCCGTGCAGGGCGAGGAAGTCCGCCACCGGCGCCGACCGCCGGTACGGCAGCAACTCCCGGGCCGTCCGGTCGAGCATCGCCCGGATCCGGGTGGACCGCACCTGCTCCAGCAGGCCGATCACCTCCCGCCCGGCCACCGCGGCCTCCTCGATCTCTCCGCCCCGCGTCAGGTCGCCGGCGAGCTGGGCCGTGAACAGCGCCCGGTTCCGCACGAAGTGGGGCTGCTGGAGCCGGACCGCGCGCCGCGCGTGCCGGGCGGCGCGCGGCCAGTCGCCCAGGGCCGACCAGCACTGCGACTCCAGCCCCTCCAGCTCCGCCTCGCCGAAGAACGACATCCACTCCGGGTCGGCGTCCGAGGGGCCGCGGGCGAAGAGGATCCGGGCGCGCAGCAGCGCCTGTTCGCAGGCGGCGTGGTCGCGGAGCCCGGCCCAGCCCCCGGCCTCGCGGAGGGCGAGCAGCGACAGCAGCCGGTGGGACGGGAGTTGGCGGGCCGCCTGCTGCGCGGCCTGCGCGGCCCGGACGGCCTCCCGCGGCCGGCCCGCGTCCCGGGCGAGGAACGCGGTGTTGCAGAAGGCGTGCGCCTCCAGTCCGGGGTCGCCGGAGACCCGCGCGGTGGCGAGCGCCTCGGCGTAGTGGGAACGGGCGTCGTCGAGCCGCCCGGAGTCGTGGGCCAGCCAGCCCACGGAGATGGCGAGTTCACCGGCGCCGACGTGCAGCCGGTCGCGGACCGACTGGCGCGGCGCCCCCGCGTCCAGCAGGGCGTAGGCGTCGCGCAGCGGCTGGGTGGCGCGACGGTAGAGGCCGTCTCCGCCGTGCCGGTCGTCCAGCAGGCGGATCCGGCGGACGGATTCCTCGACCGCCTCGGCGTCGGAGGCACCGGCGCGGCGGCGGGGGGAGGCGGCGGACGCCGGTCCCAGGGCGGCGGTCGCCACGGCGGCGGTGCCGCCGGTCATGAACGCGCGACGCAGCACGTCGCTCTCCTCGGGGGTGTCGGCTGATGGACGGGGGATTCCGGTCACGTCCGCGAGCAGTCCCGGCCGCGGGCCCGCGAGCGGTCCCGCGGGCGGAACCCGGGGGCGGCCCGGAGACGCGCCCGGCGGAGCGCCCGGAGGCCGGCCGGGAACGGCGCGGGCCCTGCGGCCGCGCACCGACTCCCGGGGCTGGAACCCCATGTCCTGGAGCGAGTGCCCCGGGAACATGTGCCGGAACACCCGTTCATACGCATAGTTGGGGCAGCGGATCTCACCGGATTCGACCCGGCCGATGTAGCGCGCGTCACACGACACCTGTTCACCGATCTCGCGCGCGGCGCGGCGCACCGCCGCCGCGAACTCGCCCGGGGAGCGGGCACCGCGCAGCTCCCGGAACGCGGTGTTCGGCCGCGGCGCGGGGCGGTTTCCGGAGGACGATGACGGTGACGCCATGGCAGGCCCTCTCCCTGGCGGTGCGCGGTGCCGGGCCCCGGTCGGGGCGGATTCTGCCGGCGGCGGCCGGGGCCCGGCAGCGCCGCCGATGGCAGCAGACCGTACTCCTTGTAGCGGAGTTGTTACACACGGTTTGATGACAAAAGGGATATCCCGCCCGCGATCCGCCATGAACCGCCATCCTTTCCAGCGGTGTGCCGCCGTAGCCGTTGACATCCCCGGGTCGTTGTTCCCGGTGGACACGGAGCGTTCGGCTCCCTTCGGAGGAGGGTTTCCCTTGTTGAAGTCCGGCGTGGACACCAGCGGCTCACGGGCGGCCGGGCACGGCCGCGGAACGGACCGGGGCGCCGCCAAGGAGCGCGGCAAGCCCGGCCACGGAAACGCTTCCGCACACGGCTTCGGCCGCTGCGATCTCGTCACCGTGCCGGCCCGGCAAGGGCTGGAAGCGGTGGACATCCTGTGCCGCGGCGGCGGCGGACGGCGGGCGGGCGGGACCGGCGTGGCGGACACCGGCGGCATCGGCCCCGTCCTGCACGACGGCGGCTGCGACACCATCGGGTTCCTGGTCCCGGCCGGCACCGCCGAGCGCTGGGACCTCCCGGGCAGCGCCTGCACCCGCACCATCGCCCCGGACCCCCGGCCGGCCACGGGAGCCGACGCCCCGCCCGTGGCCGGTACGGGCTGGCTGGTGCCGCCGGAGGCCGCCGCCGACGTCACCGACCCGGCCGCGCTGCGGGCGGCCCTGGGCGAGGCCGGCCGGCTGATCGAGGTCGTCGACCGCTGCCGCTGAGGCTGCGGGGCGGGCTCGGTGCGCCTCCCGGCCCCCGCCCGGCCGGGACCCCGGCCGCGGTGCCGGCACACCCGCCGACGGATACTGGGCCCCATGGCGAAAGGCAGGGCCAAGGGCCGTACGGACGGCGGGCGCGGGCGGTCGCGGCCGGCCGGACCCGCCGGCGAGCCAGTGGACGGCGGCCTCGCCGAGCTCGTCCCGGACCGCGAGCGGCCGAGGGCCTGGACGCTCACCGTCGACGGAGCGCCGCAGTCCCATGTGGACCTGGACGACCCGCAGTACCTCGACTTCGCCTACCAGCGCCGCCTCGGCCACATCATCGACCTGGCCGCGCCGCCCGGCCGTCCCCTGCGCGTCCTGCACCTGGGCGGCGGCGCCTTCACCCTCGCCCGCTATGTGGCGGCGACCCGCCCCCGGTCCACCCAGCAGGTCGTCGAACTCGACGCCGGGCTGATCGCGTTCGTGCGGCGCGAACTGCCGCTGGACAGCGGATGGCGGATCCGGGTGCGCACCGGGGACGCCCGCGAGGGGCTGGCGAAGATCCCCGACGGCTGGGCCGATCTCGTCATCGCCGACGTGTTCGGCGGCGCCCGGACCCCGGCGCATCTGACCAGCACCGAGTTCACCGCCGAGGTGCGGCGTGCGCTGCGCCCCGGCGGCTGGTACGCCGTGAACGTCACCGACGGCCCGCCGCTCGCGCATCTGCGGGCGCGGATCGCCACCGTCCGCGCCGTCTTCCCCGGGCTGTGCCTCGCCGCCGACCCGGCGGTGCTGCGCGGCCGACGCTTCGGGAACGCCGTACTGCTGGCCGCCGACGGGCCGCTGCCCGTCGCGGAGTTCACCCGCCGGGTGGCCGGTGACCCGCACCCCGGCCGCGTCGAACACGGGCGCGCCCTGGACGACTTCACCGGGGGCGCTGCCCCCGTCTCCGACGCGGCGGCCCGGCCCTCACCGGCCCCGCCGCCGGACACCTTCGGCTGACCGCCGTGAGGCCGGCCGGTGCCCGTGAACGGCCGTGCGGCGGCGCCCCGTTCAGCCCTCCACGACCTGCACCCTCGGCGGGTGGCCGTTCCAGGTGCAGAACACGGAGGTCGTCCGCGCGCCCGAGGTGAAGTTCACCCGGATCCACTCGGTCTGCTCCCACACCTGCATCTCCCAGCCCGCGTCCGGGGTCGCGGACACCAGGCTCGCCGAACGCTCACCGAGGTCGAACACGACCCGGCCGCCCGCCACGGGGTAGCTCTTCACGTCGCCCTCGGCGGTCGGCGCGGACGGAGCCGTCTCCGGCGGCTTCCCCGGCCCCGCGGGCGCCCCGCCCCCCGGCTCCGGCCCGCTGCCGGACGGCTCGGGCGACCGCTCGGGCGGCGCGGGGGAGGAGGACACGGGCGAGGCCGAGGGCCCCGGACCGGAGGTCTCGGCGGCATCGCTCTCCGCGCCGCCCCGCGCCCCGGCCTCACCGCCCGCCGCCGCGCCGGCCTCGATGGGCAGGGCGCGCGGGCGGTCGTAGGCCGTGCCGGTGAGCGCGGTGTGGACGCCCCACCACGACAGGGTGGCGGCGGCTCCCGTCGCCAGGAGCCAGGCCGCGCTCTGCGCCAGTCCTCGTAGCATCGCGCCCATCCTCCCTCACGCCGCCGGATGTTGACGACCGGACCACCGTGGGACGGTCCGCTCCGCATGGCGTACGGTGCCGCCCATGGCACGAGTGCTCGTGGTCGAGGACGACCAGTTCGTACGCTCCGCCCTCATCCGGCACCTGTCCGACGCCTCGCACAGCGTACGCAGCGTCGGCACGGCGCTGGAGGCGCTCCGCGAGGTGGCCCAGATCGGCTTCGACGTCGTCATCCTCGATCTGGGGCTGCCGGACCTCGACGGGGCCGAGGCGCTGAAGATGCTGCGCGGGATCACCGACGTGCCGGTCATCATCGCCACCGCGCGCGACGACGAGGCGGAGATCGTCCGGCTCCTCAACGACGGCGCCGACGACTATCTGACGAAACCGTTCTCCGTCGAGCACCTGTCCGCCCGGATGGCGGCCGTGCTGCGCCGCTCCCGGGCCACGGGAACGGCAGGCGAACCGCACGCGCGCGTGCTGCGCGTCGGCGGGCTGCTCGTCGACCCGCTGCGCCGCCAGGCCGAACTGGACGGCGCCTCCCTCGACCTGACCCGGCGCGAGTTCGATCTGCTGGCCTTCCTCGCCGGGCGGCCCGGGGTGGTGGTGTCCCGGCGGGAGCTGCTGGCCGAGGTGTGGCAGCAGTCCTACGGCGACGACCAGACCATCGACGTCCATCTCTCCTGGCTGCGCCGGAAACTGGGGGAGACGGCGGCGGCGCCCCGCTATCTGCACACGCTGCGCGGGGTCGGCGTCAAGCTGGAGCCGCCCCGGTGAGCGGCGTGGCGAGCGTTCCCGGGCAGGTTCCCGCGAGCGTCCCCGCGCGCACCCCCGGGACCTGCTCGGTGAGCGTTTCCGCCGGCGGCCCGGCGGCGGCCGTGAGGTGGCCGGGATGAGATGGGCCCTGGTCAAGGTGTGCCTGGCGGTCACGGCCATGGTCGTGGTCGCCTTCGCCGTGCCGCTCGGTCTCGTGGTGGGGGAGATGGCGCGGGACCGGGCCTTCGCCAACGCCGAGCGGCAGGCCGCCGCCGTCGGGCCGGCCCTGGCCATCACCACCGACCGCGGGGAGCTGGAACGGGCCGTCGCCAGCACGGAGTTCGGTGCGGACGGCCGGATCGCCGTCCATGTGCCGCCCGCCGGGGACACGACCGGCGACGAGACCGGGGACAAGGCCGGCGACGAGACCGGGGACAAGGCCGGCGACGAGGCCGGTGACGCGGAAACGGCCGGGGACGCCGGGGCCGGGGAGGGCGCCGTGGAGATCGGCCGGCGCCGCGCCTCCGCCGGCGACCTGGCCGCCGCGGCCCGGCGCGGCCGGGGCTCCGTCACCGCCGTGCCGGGCGGTTTCGCACTGCTCCAGCCGACCGCCGTCGGCGCCGGGAAGACCGCCGTCGTCGAGGTGTTCGTCCCGGACGAGGAGGTCACGGCCGGGGTGCGCACCGCCTGGCTGGTGCTGGGCGGGGTGGGGCTCACCCTGGTCCTCGGCTCGGTGGCCGTGGCGGACCGGCTCGGCACCCGGATGGTCCGCCCGGCCGAACAACTCGCCGGAGCCGCGCAGGATCTGGGCGCCGGGCGGCTCGCCACCCGCGTCCCGGTGGCGGGCCCGGCCGAACTCCGTTCCGCCGCCGCCGCGTTCAACTCCATGGCCGACGAGGTCGTCCGGCTGCTCGCCAACGAGCGCGAGCTGGCCGCCGACCTCTCGCACCGGCTGCGCACCCCGCTCACCGTGCTCCGCCTCAACGCCGCATCGCTCGGCGACGGCCCCGCCGCCGAGCAGACCCGTGCGGCCGTCGCCCAGCTGGAGACCGAGGTCGACCAGATCATCCGCACCGCCCGCGAGCAGCGGCCGCCGGGGCGGGCCCCGGAGAGTGCCGAGACGGCGGACGGGGGCGCGGGCTGCGACGCCTCCGAGGTGATCCGGGACCGGATGGCCTTCTGGTCGGCGCTCGCCGAGGACGAGGGCCGCACCGCGGGACTCGCCGGGGTCGAGCGGGCCGCGCGGGTGCCCGTGGCGCGCCCCGAACTGGCCGCTGCCGTCGACGCCCTGCTCGGCAACGTCTTCCGGCACACCCCCGAGGGCACGGACTTCGCGGTGGACGTCCACCACGCCGACGGGGCGGTGATCGTGCTGGTGTCGGACGCCGGCGCGGGCATCGCCGACCCCGAGGCGGCGCTGCGCCGGGGGCACGGTGGCGGCGGGCGCGGCTCGACGGGGCTGGGGCTGGACATCGTGCGCCGGGTCGCCGAGTCCACGGGAGGCGATGTGCGGGTCGGCCGCTCCGTGCTCGGCGGCACCGAGGTGCGGATGTGGCTCGTCCTGGACGGCGGACGGCGGCGGTCCGGCGGCCGTCGCGTGGACCGGCTGATGCGGCGCGGACGGTGGGGACGGAGGCCGGGGAAGCCCGGAAGGCCCGGAGGGCCGGGGGAGGCCGGGAGGGCCGTTCCTCCGGTGTGAGCCCCGGTCCCGGGGCCCCCGGGGCCCGAGCGCGGGGTGAGGGCGCCGGGCCGGAGGTTAAGCGCGGCCCATCCCAGCCTTAAGGCAGCAATAAGTGCCGAACTGCCGTACGTAATAAGGGGTTTGCCGGATTCCGGTTGGCTACCGTAGGCGATGTACCGGCCTCCGCCCGTCGGCGGGGGCGGGAACGGGACGTGCAGCGCGCGGTGGTGTGGGGCCGACGGCAGGACGAGCCGGAGCCCGGAACCCACCGCCCGTCAGCCGCCACCCCCCACCGGTGCGCCCCGGCCGGCAGCCCCCGCCCCGGCCGGGGCGCAACCGTGTCCGGCCCCTCCCGCGAGCTTCGGGAGGGGCCGGACACGGAGGCCGGGGGCGGGAGCGGCGCGGCCGTCCGTCCGGCCCCGTCCGGCCCCGGCCGGAGGGCCTATACCGCCGGGACGGGCCCGCTGCCCGCACTCGTACCCGCCGCCGCGTCGGCACCGGACTCCGGCCCCGGATCCGGATCCGGCAGGACGTTCGTCCGCGCGAGCCGGGAGTACCAGTGCGCGCTGGTCTTCGGGACGCGGGCCAGGGTCTCGTAGTCGACGCGGACCAGGCCGAAGCGCTTGGCGTAGCCGAAGGACCACTCGAAGTTGTCCAT
Organism: Streptomyces xinghaiensis S187; assembly: GCF_000220705.2. Lineage (GTDB taxonomy): Bacteria > Actinomycetota > Actinomycetes > Streptomycetales > Streptomycetaceae > Streptomyces > Streptomyces xinghaiensis. The sequence goes on from NZ_CP023202.1 coordinate 4,750,845, forward strand.
CAGCGACCAGAGGAAGTAGCCGCGCACGTCGGCGCCGTCGGCCATCGCCCGGTGCACGGCGGCGAGGTGGCCGTGCAGATAGGCGATCCGCTCCGGGTCGTGCACTCCGCCGTCCGGGCCGGGCCGGTCCTCGTACGCGGCGCCGTTCTCGGTGACCAGCAGGGGCAGCCCGGGTGCCTCGCGGGTGAAGCGCATGATGAGTTCGTGGAGCCCGGTCGGGTCCACGGACCAGTCCATGGCGGTGAGTTCGCCGGGCGGCTGGTGGAAGGCGACGTCCTCGGCGCCGATCCAGGGGGAGTGGTCGCTCCTGCCATGGCCGTCCCGGCGCGGACCGCCGTCATCGGCGGCGGCCGACACCACGGTGGGCGAGTAGTAGTTCAGGCCCAGCGCGTCGAGCGGCTGTCCGGCGGTGGCCAGGTCGCCGTCGCGGACGAAGGACCAGTCGGTGATCCCCGCGGTGTCCGCGAACAGGCTCTCCGGGTAGGTGCCGTGCAGCATGGGGTCGCTGAAGACGCGGGTGGCGAGGATGTCGATCCGCCGCCGGGCGTCGGCGTCGCCCGGGGAACCGGTCAGCGGCCGCACCACCCCCGCGTTGAGGCTGACGGTGACCTTCCCCCGGGCGGGCAGGACGGAGCGCAGCGCCGCGGTGCCCAGGCCGTGGGCCAGGTTGAGGTGGTGGGCGGCGCGCAGGGCGGCGGCCGGATCGGTGCGTCCCGGGGCGTGCACCCCGGAGCCGTAGCCAAGGAAGGCGCTGCACCAGGGTTCGTTGAGGGTGGCCCAGTGTTCGACGCGGTCGCCGAGGGCCTCGCCGACGAGCCGCGCGTACTCGGCGTAGCGGTGGGCGGTGTCGCGCTCGGGCCAGCCGCCCGCGTCCTCCAGCTCCTGCGGCAGATCCCAGTGGTAGAGGGTCACCATGGGCGTGATGCCGGCCGCCAGCAGTTCGTCCACGAGGGCGCGGTAGAAGTCCAGACCGCGCTGGACGGCGGGGCCGCGGCCGGTGGGCTGGACCCGCGGCCAGGCGACGGAGAAGCGGTAGGCGCCGTAGCCCAGCTCCTTCATCAGGGCCACGTCCTCGCGCCACCGGTGGTAGTGGTCGGTGGCGGTGTCCCCGGTGTCGCCGCCGGCGGTCCGGCCGGGGGTGTGGGAGAAGGTGTCCCAGATGGAAGGGGTGCGGCCGTCCTCCCGGACGGCGCCCTCGATCTGGTAGGCGGCGGTGGCGGTGCCCCAGAGGAAGGCGGGCGGGAAACGGAGCTCGCCGGAGGGGGGCGTCCGGGGGGTTCCGGAGAGGCCGTTGAGATCGGGGACGTCGGGGACGTCGGTCATGAAATCGCTCCCATCAGAGCCGTTGCGGAGAATGTGGGGGGACGGGACAGGTGGGCATGGTGGGTGGCGGGGCGGGCCCGGGACCCGGCTCGGACCCGGACCGGCCCTGGAGGATCAGCCCTTGACGGCCCCCTGCATGATGCCGCCGACGATCTGCTTGCCGAAGAGGGTGAACGCCAGCAGCAGGGGCAGGGTCCCCAGCAGCGCGCCCGCCATGATCACCGACTGGTCGGGGATGTAGCCGCGGCCCAGCCCGGTCAGGGCGACCTGCACCGTGGGGTTGTCCTGGGTGAGCGCGATGATCGGCCAGAAGAAGTCGTTCCAGGCCTGGACGAACGTCAGCATGGCCAGGACGGCCATCGCGGGCCGGGCCGCCGGGAACACCACGTGCCACACCACCCGGATGCTGTTCGCGCCGTCCACCCGCGCCGCCTCGATGATCTCGCTCGGCAGCGCCTCCACGAGGTACTGCCGCATGAAGAACACCCCGAAGGCGCTGACCAGCGTCGGCAGGATGACGGACTGGAGCTGGTTGGTCCACTCCAGCTCGGCGATGGTCATGAACAGCGGCACCACGCTGAGCTGCGGCGGGATCATCATCGTGCCGATCACCAGCATCAGCAGCACCTCGCGGAAGCGGAACCGCAGCTTGGCGAAGGCGAAGCCCGCGATGGTGCAGAAGAGGACGGTGCCCACCGTGATGGTCCCGGCCACCACGGCCGTGTTGAGCAGCGCCAGCCCCATGTGGGCGTCGGTCCAGGCGGTCTGCAGATTGGGCAGCAGATCGGAGCCGAACCAGAAGGGCGGCGGCGTCTGCGAGAGCCGGGTGTTGTCGCGGGAGGCGGCGACGGCCGTCCACACCAGCGGGAAGAGCGAGCCCGCGGTGAAGAGGATCAGCACGGCGTAGCTGATCCGTCCGCCGTACGACTGGCCGCCGGCCCGGCCGGCCTTCCCCGCCGTGCCGCGGGCCTTCCCGGCGCCGCCGCCCCCGCCGGGTGTCCCGGGCGTGCCGGGTCCGCCGCTCTCCCCGGCCTTGCCGGTCCCGCCGGCCGGTACGAGGGTCTTCATCAGCTTCTCCTCAGCCGTCGGACGACCAGCCAGTTGACCAGGGCGATCAGCAGCAGGATCAGGAACATCGCCCAGGCGATCGCCGAGGCCCGGCCGAGATGGAAGTTGAACCAGCCCTGCTCGTACATGTAGAGGCCGAGGGTCTGGTAGGCGTGGTCCGGGCCGCCCTTCTGCCCGCCCGCGCCGCCGAAGAGCAGCGGCTCACCGAAGAGCTGGGTGGCCCCGATGGTGGAGACGACGATGGTGAAGAGGATCGTCGGCCGCAGGGAGGGGATGGTCACATGGCGGAACTGCTGCCAGCGCGTGGCCCCGTCCAGCGCCGCCGACTCGTACAGATCGCGCGGTACGGCCTGCATGGCCGCGAGATAGATCAGCGTGTTGTAGCCGGTCCACCGCCAGATGACGATCGAGGCCACGGCCAGCTGCGAGGTCCAGTGCCCGGTCTGCCAGTTGATGTTCTCGATGCCGAGGAAGCCCAGCGCCCAGTTGATCATTCCGTAGTCGCGCCCGAAGAGCAGTACGAAGACGAGCGTGGCGGCCGCCACGGACGTCGCGTACGGGGCGAGCATGGCGACCCGGAAGAACATCGCGCCGCGCAGCCGGTAGTTGAGGATGTGCGCGAGCCCGAGCGCCATCAGCAGCTGCGGCACGGTGGAGATCACACCGATGGTGAAGGTGTTCCGCAGGGCGTTCCAGAAGAACTCGTCCTCCAGGAGCCGGGTGTAGTTGTGCAGCCCGGCCCACTCCATGGTGGTCGGTTCGTGCAGCGACACCCGGTGCAGCGAGGCCCAGCCGGTGTAGAGCAGCGGGAAGAGCCCGAAGGCGGTGAAGAAGAGGAAGAAGGGCGAGATGAAGAGGTAGGGGCTCCAGCGGACGTCGCGGCGGTAGCGGCGGCTGCGCCGCTCGGCCCTCCGGTCCGCCTTGGGGTCCGCCTCGGGGTCCGTCCTCCGGCCGGCCGTCGCGGCGGTCTTCCGTCCCGCCTCGCCCGCCGTCCGGGGCATCGTGCGGAGGGCCGCGTCCCCCGGTCCCCCGGAACCCGAGGTTCCGGGGGACGCGGCCGCAGAGGAGTCTGCAGTCATCCGTCTCACTGGTCCAGCAGGTTGTCGATGTTCTTCAGCGCGGCGTCCCACCCCGCCTCGGGCGACTTGCCCTGCTGCTCGACCTGGAGGACGCCGACGTCGGTGAACGCCGTCTGGATCGCCAGGTCCTTCTCGCCGAGGACGAGGGTGGGCATGTCCTCCGCGGCCTGGCTGAAGATCTCGCCGATCGGCGCGTCACCGAAGTACTCGTGCCGCGCGTCGGCGACCTCCGGCATCTCGTACGTCGCCGGCGAGCTGGGGAAGGACGCCTGCTTACCGAAGAGCTTGGCCTGCTGTTCGGGCGCCGTCAGCCAGGCGGCGAGCTTGACCGCCTCCTCCTTGTTCTTCGCCGCCTCCGGCACGGACAGGAAGGAGCCGCCCCAGTTGGCGGGCTTGGGCGCCGGCGCGATGTCCCACTTGTCCGCCGCCTTGGGGCCGGCCTTCTCCTTGATGTAGCCGAGCATCCAGGCGGGGCAGGCGACGGTGGCGAACCGGCCGTTGGCGTACGCCTGGTCCCACGGCTTGTCGAACTGCTTGAGGCGGGCCGTCATCTTGCCCTCGACGGCGCGCATCGCCAGGTCCCAGGAGTCCTTGACGGCCGGGCTGTCCTTGTAGATCAGCTCGCCGCCGCGGTCGTAGTACCGCTCGACGCGGCCGGAGACCGAGGCGTTGAAGAGGCCGATCGCCGTGTCCGTGTAGACGGTGCCGGAGGGCGCCTTCTCCATGTACTTCTCGCCGGTCTCGACGTACTTCTCCCAGTCGCCGGCCCAGAGGGCGCCGACCTTCTCGCGGTCGGTGGGCAGCCCGGCCTTCTCGAAGAGGTCCTTGCGGTAGCAGATGGCCATCGGGCCGACGTCGGTGCCGAGACCGATGGTCCGGCCGTCCTCGGCGGTGGCCTGGGCCCACTTCCAGTCCAGCCAGTTCTTCTCGTCGACGCCCTTCTCCCGGCCCAGGTCGACGAACTTGTCGGCGTGCCGGGTGACGGTCTCGGCGATGTTGCCGACCTCGATCGCCTGGATGTCCTGGAGCCCGCTGCCGGTCCCGAGGTGGGTGAGGAGCTGCGGGTAGTACTGGTCGGCCCGCTCGATGGACGTCTCCTTGATGACGACGTCCGGGTTCAACTTCTGATATTCGTCGTAGAGCCCGGCCTGCTTGTAGCCGAAGACGCCGAAGACGCCGATGGTGACGGTCTTCTTGCCGTCCGTGCTCTCCCCGGAGTCTCCCCGGTCACTGCCGCCACCGTCGTCCGCGCAACCAGCCAGCAGGCCGGTGAGAAGGGCGGCGGTGGTCGCCAAGGCCGCTGTACGCCGGGACATGTGGGCTGATCTGCGCATGACATCCTCCTGCTCCCTGCGTATCGTCCCCCTGCCGAACTGATTGAACGGAGAAAAATGCCGGTCGGGCATGGCTGAGAGACGTCGAGAGATGTATGGGTTGAGCGCTTGAGAGCGCTCTCATCCGTGACGTCTTGAAGGTTCACGGCTCGCCGGGAGAGTGTCAAGGGCGTAGGACGGAACGTGCTGTCGGGGGAGTGATGTTGAATGGTCCAACAGCCACGGACGCAGGCTGGGAGCGGGAGGCGGACCATGCCGATGACGAGGAGACACGGTGGCAGGCCCACCCTGGAGGAGGTCGCGGCGCGCGCGGGGGTCGGACGCGGCACCGTCTCCCGCGTGATCAACGGTTCGCCCCGGGTGAGCGACCGCACCCGGACGGCGGTGGAACACGCCATCGCCGAGCTCGGCTACGTACCCAACCGGGCGGCGCGGGCGCTGGCCGCCAACCGCACCGACGCCGTCGCCCTGGTGATCCCCGAGACCGAGACCCGGCTCTTCGCCGAGCCGTACTTCTCCGACATCATCCGCGGCATCTCCTCGGAACTCGCCGAGACCGAGATCCAGCTGCTGCTCACCCTGATCCGTACCCCCAAGGAGCGCCACCGGCTCGCCCAGTTCCTCGGGGCGCACCGGGTCGACGGCGTCCTGCTCGTCTCCGTCCACGCGGACGACCCGCTGCCCGACCTCCTGGAGGAGATCGAGATGCCCGCGGTCCTCAGCGGCCGCCGGGCCGCCGGGGAGTCCGTGCCGTACGTCGACTCCGACAACGTCGGCGGTGCGAGCGCGGCCGTCGAGCATCTGATCGGCCGCGGCCGCCGCCGCGTCGCGACGATCACCGGGCCCCTCGACATGTACGTGGCCCAGTGCCGCCTCGACGGCTACCACCAGGCCATCGCCGCCGCCGGGCACGAACCGGACGAGGCGCTGGTCGAGCCCGCCGACTTCACCGAGGAGGGCGGCCGCCGCGCCATGCGCCGGCTCCTGGAGCGCCGCCCGGAGCTCGACGCGGTGTTCTGCGCCTCCGATGTGATGGCCTCCGGGGCCCGCCAGGTGCTGCGGGAGGCCGGCCGCCGCATCCCGCAGGACGTGGCGCTCGTCGGCTTCGACGACTCGCCGGTCGCCCGCCACATGGACCCGCCGCTGACCAGCGTCCGGCAGCCGATAGAGGAGATGGGCCGGACCATGGCCCGGGTGCTGCTCCGGGAGATCGGGCAGCCCGACTCCGGCAGCCGGCAGGTCGTGCTGCCGACCGAACTGGTGCGCCGCGGCTCGTCCTGAGCGGCGCACCGCACCGCTCCGGTCGGGCGGCGGGCGCGGAAGGAGGGAGCCGGCGGGCCGCCGGCTCCCTCCCGGAGAGAACGCGTTGTCACGCTGTCCGCGCTGGTACGGGGGGCGGGGCGCCCGGTCACCGGCCGCCCCGCCGGACCGCTACAGCGGCGGGTACGCGTTCGCCAGCAGCTCCTCGAACTGCGCCTGGAACCAGTGGCCGGAGACCGGCGCGTCCGGCAGGGCACCCGACGGGTTGTTCAGGTTGCGCGCGTTCCCCTCGTATGTGGGGTCGCACATCCGGTCGAAGCCCTTGCCCTCGTCGTTGTCGATGGCCTGGCTGGAACCGTCCGACTCGCCCGGGGGCTTGATCCACGCGTAGGCGTCGATGCCCGGAGCGGGCGAGGCGGCGGGCCGCTCACCGAGACCGGCACCGGCCTGGTTGCACCAGTTGCCCTGGTGGATGCGGCGGTCGACGCGGCTGCCGTCCACGTACTCGTCGACGGTGGTCTTCTCCGCGGGCCCGGTGGGCCGGTCGGGGCCGCCCCAGCCGTTGCGGGAGGTGTCGATGATGACACCGACCTCCTCGTTGAAGCCGGCCGAGACCGCCTCCTCGCGGAACGCCTGCGAGAAGGTCTGGATGTCCACGTAGCGGTTCCAGTCCACCCACGCCGACTGGCGCACCATCTGGCCGTTCACGGACTCGTCGATGGAGAAGTGCGGCTCCTCGATGGCGCCGTAGTTGGCGACGTTGGCGGCGAAGCCGGCCACGTCGTCGACGGTGGCGCCCTCGGTGGTCGCCGCCTCGTGCAGCAGCTCGGCGGTGGCCGTGAAGTTGTCGTCCCAGCCGATCCAGCCGTGGTGGCCGATGTCGATGTAGTTGTAGACGTTCCCGATGTCGCCGAAGGTGGCCAGCGCGTAGCCGACGCCCTTGACGTAGTTGCCGTTCTCCTTCATCACATCGCAGTTCTCGGTGGCCGTGGCGCGGTCGCCGACGTTGGTGATGAGGTTGGGCAGCGAGTCGATCTCGATGGTGTTGACGATCCGGATGCCGGCGTACTTCGGGTCCGACAGGATCTCGGCGATCGGGTCGATGAACTCGCTCTTGTACTTGTCGATCTCCTCCGGCCCGAGCTCGCCCTGGGAGGCCAGCGCCGCGCAGTCCCGGCCGGGCAGGTTGTACGTGACCATCTGCAGCACGTCGGCGTCCTGCTCCAGGGCCGCGTCGAGGTGGTCCCGCAGGCCCATGGTGTTCTCACCGGCGGAGCCCGACTCGATCGCGGCGATGCGGTCCAGCCACACCGCCGTCGGCTGGTCGGCGATCGCCTCGCCGCCGCCCTCGGCGGCCTGTGCGGACCAGTCCGGGTTCACGTAGACCTTGGCGCCCTCGTAGGGGTTGTCCACGCGGTCGCCGGGCGGGTCACCCGGGTCGCCGGGGTCGCCCGGATCGCCCGGGTCGCCGGGGTCGCTGCCGTCGGTCGTACAGGTGACGCCGTTGAGCGTGATGGTGCCCGGGACGGCGTTCGTCCCGCTGAACGTGGCCTGGAAGCCGAAGGAGGCCGTGCCGCCGGAGCTCAGGGCGCCGCCCCACGAGGGGCTGGCGGCCGTCACGGCGGCACCGCTCTGGGTGATGTCGGCGTTCCAGCCCTGGGTCACCTTCTGGTTGCCGGCGAAGGTCCATCCGACGTTCCACGAGCTCAGGGCGTCACCGGTGTTGGTGACGGTGACGTTGGCGGTGAAGCCCGTGTCCCACTGGTTCTGCACCGCGTAGTCGGCCGTGCAGCCCGCGGCGGCCGGGGCCGCCGCGGCGGTGCCGGTCAGCGCGGTGCCGGTGCCGGCGGCGGCCAGCATGAGGGCACAGGCCGTGAGGGCGGTAGGTCTCGGGCGCTTGCGGCGGCCCGTCGGTGAGATGGTGCGGCTCATCAGCGATCCTCCTGTAGATCGTGCGATGGTGCGCGACAGCGGGTGCCGGGGCGCCCGCTGTGCCGCACGACCGCCGTCCGGACCGGGTGGAGTGGTCCGGGCGGGCGCCGTGCGGGCACGCCTCCTCGCCGCACCCGCCGTCTCGCGGGCGGGGTCGGTGAGGAGAGAAACGGAGCCGTCCGTGCGGCTGCGGGGACGGCGGATGGCGCTCTTCAGAGGCGGAGCCGGGCAGGGCGCGGGCGGCGGCGGGGGGTGGTGCCCGCTCGCTCGCGGTGCGGCCGGCGGCCGGGGTGGGGGTGTCCGCTTCCGCCGCGGAGGTGGGGGGCATCCGTGGCGGGCGGGACGGGGGCGGGGGGTGTCGGAGGGGGCTCCGTGGTCATCGGTCGCGTCGGGTGACGCCCTCCCAAGACTGTGGAAGCGCTCCCATTTACTGAGTCAGACCCTAGACCCGCCCTCCAGGGATCAACAAGGGAGCGGACGGATCTTTCCTTTAACTGCCTGTTAAGCGAGGGGGGTTGGCGGCCGCCCCGATCGGTGGCGGTCACATTGCCTATGGGAGCGCTCCCAGAATCGGGGCCGTTCCGGCTCCGTGACGGCCCCGGGCGGAGGAGTCCCGCGCGGGGCGGCGGTCCGGGTGGCGGGGATGCTTCCCCCGCCTTCGTGGCCGCGGGCTCGGGCATGACGAAGGCCCGGTCCGCTTCCGCGGACCGGGCCTCGATCATTCAGGGTGAGTAACGGGACTCGAACCCGCGACATCCTGGACCACAACCAGGTGCTCTACCAGCTGAGCTATACCCACCACGACCGGCTGTGCACCGGCCGAGAAAAAGTGTACACGTTCCGCAGGGGCGGTCGCGCCAGGCTTTCCGCGGGAGCCCCGGGGCCCGGCAACTCCCGCGGACGGGCTCAGCCGGCGGGCAGCCGGTGCTTCGCCGCGATGGCCTTGGCGGTCGGCGAGTCCGGGCCCGGTGACGGCACGAAGACCGCCTCCCGGTAGTAGCGGAGCTCGGCGATGCTCTCCCGGATGTCCGCCAGCGCCCGGTGGTTGCCGCTCTTCTCCGGGCTGTTGAAGTACGCCCGGGGGAACCAGCGCCGGGCCAGCTCCTTCACCGAGGACACATCCACGATCCGGTAGTGGAGATAGCTCTCCAGGTCCGGCATGTCCCGGGAGAGGAAGCCCCGGTCGGTGCCGACGGAGTTGCCGCACAGCGGGGCCCGGCCGCGCTCCGGTACGTGCTCGCGGACGTAGCGGAGCACCTGCCGCTGGGCCTCCTCCAGGGTCGTCCCGCCGTCGAGCTCGGCGAGCAGGCCGGAGGAGGTGTGCATCTCGCGCACCACCTCCGGCATGGTGGTCAGCGCCTCCGCCGGCGGACGGATCACGATGTCCACCCCCTCGCCCAGCACGTTCAGCTCGGAGTCGGTGACCAGCGCGGCCACCTCGATCAGAGCGTCGTCGGCCAGCGAGAGGCCGGTCATCTCACAGTCGATCCATACCATGCGGTCGTTCATGCGCCTCACCCTACGGGGCGGTCGCGCTGACCGGGCACGGAGGACCGCCCCACCGCCCGGCCGCCGTGCTCCGCGAACCGCCCGGCGTACGTCTCCGCCTCCGGCAGGGACGGCTCCCCGGCCGGCGCCCCGTGACCGCCGTGCTGCGCGGCGTTCGCGCGGCGCAGGGCGGCCAGCGAGGCGGCGGCGGCCGCGGGGCCGTCCGCGCGCGGGTCGCCGCCGGCCGGCCGGTCGTGCCGGTCGGGGCGCTCCATCCGCTCCGGGCGCTCGGGTCTGTCCGGGCGCTCCGGGCGCTCCGTCCGGTCGGCGCGCTCCGCCCGCTCGGCGCCGCTCTGGGGCCGGCGGGCCCGGTAGGCCGCCCGGTACGCCGCGGGGGAGGAGCCGAGCTGGCGGCGGAAGTGCCCGCGCAGCGCGACCGGTGAGCGGAAGCCGCACCGGCCCGCCACCTCGTCCACGGAGTAGTCGGAGGTCTCCAGGAGCCGCTGCGCCTGGAGCACCCGCTGCGTGATCAGCCACTGCAGCGGGGCGCTCCCGGTGAGCGACCGGAACCGCCGGTCGAACGTCCGCCGGCTCATATAGGCGCGCGCGGCGAGGGTCTCCACGTCGAACTGCTCGTGGAGATGCTCCAGCGCCCAGGCGACGACCTCCGCGAGCGGGTCGGCGCCGATCTCCTCGGGTAAAGACCTGTCGAGATAGCGCTCCTGCCCGCCCGTGCGCCGGGGCGGTACCACCAGGCGCCTCGCGAGCGCTCCGGCGGCCTCGGCCCCGTGGTCGGTCCGCACGATGTGCAGACAGAGGTCGATGCCCGCCGCCGTTCCGGCGGAGGTGAGGACGTCGCCGTCGTCGACGAACAGTTCCCGCGGGTCCACATGGACCGACGGATACCGCTTGGCGAGCGTCGGCGCGTACATCCAGTGCGTCGTCGCGGGCCGGCCGTCGAGCAGACCGGCCGCGGCCAGCACGAAGGCGCCCGTGCACAGCCCGACGATCCGGGCGCCCTCCTCATGGGCCCTGCGCAGCGCCTGCAGCGCCTCCATCGGCGGCGGCGATGTGATGGACCGCCAGGCCGGCACGACGACGGTCCCGGCGCGCGCGAGCGCTTCCAGGCCGTACGGCGCGGTCAGTTCGAGTCCGCCGGTCGTCCGCAGCGGGGCCTCTTCACCGGCGCACACCAGAAGCCGGTAGCGGGGAACGCCGGCGTCCTGGCGGTCGATTCCGAATACGGAAAGCGGGATGGAGCTCTCGAATATGGGGCCGCCGCTGAAGAGCAGCACTGCGACGATCTCCCGGCGGCGGCGGCCGGAAAGCTTCCGGGCGGCCTCCGGTACGGTCGTGGAGTCCTGGCTCATGGAACTAAGCCCCCCTCGGTGGTCGCGGCTCCTCGATAGTGTCGAACCTGCACGTTTCCCCTCGGTCCTGCACGAGTCCCCCGCCGTGAATGGCCAAGATCGAATCTACTGTGTCCCATGTGGTCGGCGAGACAAGTTCACCACCCACCGCTAAGTCGACATGGCAACTTGGCGTAAAGCATTCGATCACGAAGCGTCGCACTCGATGGCGCCGGTGGGAAGTGGGCCCGGTGGCCAAGACGCCGCCCCCGTAGGGAGCGAGAGCCGTTCGCGGCTCTTTCTTCGCAGGTGGGAAGGGGGTTGGGGGCAGGGGTCGGCAAAGGATGCACTGCGGCGCCAAGTTGGCCGAAAAGGAGTGGGATCAACAGTTCGAGTCAGACGGTTGTACGCAGCGCGCCACCCACGCGCGTGTGCGCCCGCCGTGCGCCCCCTCGCCGTGCGGCGCCGGCCCTCCGCCCGCCGCCCTCCCGGTGCTCCGGCCCCGCGTCGGCCGGAGTCCGCCGCGGAGCCGGCCGCCCGGCCCTCCGCGCCCGTCCGCCGGGCATCCCCCGGACCTCGGCCGGCCGGGGCCGGCAAGCCGGGGCACGCCGCCGACCAGCAGGCATTGCGCTGAGGGCCCGCCTCGGGCATGCTCCCGGAAAGCCGCACCAGCGGCTGCGCCGGTTGCCGGCCCCGGGCCGACCGGTGGCGGAGCCTGGGCAGGCGGGGGAACTCGCCGTACCCTTGGGGCAAGGGCTTGGGAAGTAGATTCCCGGACTATCCGCCCCCGCGACCGCTCGGCCGCCAACCGCCGTTCCCTCCGCAGAGGACATTCTTCGCCGAGACACCGATGGCCGGTCACGAGATCCCCGAACCCGCCGACCGCAAGCAGGTCGCCGATCCCCTGGCGGACCTGGAAGCGGCGGACGAGACGCGCCAGTCCTGCGATCCCGCCTTCCGGCACGGTGTCGTCGTCGGTTTCGACGGCTCCACCTCCAGCGAGCGGGCCCTGGCCTACGCCATCGGCATGGCCCGGCGCACCGGCAGCGGTCTGATCATCGTCCACGTGGCCAACCGGCTGCCCACCACGGTCTGGGCGGGCTGTGAACCCCCGGTCTTCGTCGATGTGCCGGACCACCGCACCGAGGTGCTCGGACTGGAGCTGGCCTGCGCGGACCACCTCGCCGAAGTGCCGTGGATCCTGGTCGAACGGGGCGGGGACATCTGCCACGAACTGGAGGAGGTCGGCCGGGAGTACGCGGCCGACGCCATCGTCGTGGGCTCCACCCACGGGCTGGCCGGCCGGATCTTCGGCTCGGTCGCCGGACGGCTGACGCGCCGCGCCCGGCGCCCGGTCGTCGCCGTGCCCTGAGCCGCCCTCGGCCACCCCTCGGCCATCCCTCAGCCACCCCTGAGCCGCCGCCGAGCCGCCGCCGAGCCGCCGTGCCCCGGGTGGGGGCGCGGACCGGTGCGGAGTGCGCCGGTCCGGGGTGGCGCACCGGCGGTGCCGGCCCGGAAGCCCCGGGCGGCGGAGGTGTCCGAAACCCCGCTGCGCCCCTCTGCCTCCCAGCGCCCCTTTCACGCCTCGTGTGCCGCCGTCGCCGCGGCCGGATTCCGTCACCGTCCCCGGGGCCGCCCGGAGCGGGGCTCGCAGCCCGGAACCGCCGGCCCGCGCCGCCGTACACCGCCCGGACGTGCGGAAACTACTCGCGCGTACGGGTGAAACGCGCCCAGGTGGCGGGTACTTGACCTGGGGAGTGGTGCCGCCGTCCGGACGTGACGGTCACCGGCGGACGGCATCCGGGCCGGCGCGCAGGGCAGCGCGGGCCCCCGGGGGAGACCGCCTCCCGCGCGTACGGTGGCACGCGCGGGGGCCGGCCCCGTCCCCTCGTCCCGGCGCCTCCCGTCCGGTGGCACGGGCCCGTACTCCGCCGCGGACGGGCCGGTCTCACTCCACCGTCACGGACTTGGCCAGGTTGCGCGGCTTGTCGATGTCCCGGCCCAGGGCCAGCGCCGAGTGGTAGGCCAGCAGCTGGAGCGGGATGCCCATCAGGACGGGGTCCAGCTCGTCCTCGTTCTTCGGCACCACGATCGTGTGGTCGGCCTTCTCCTGCTCCCGGTGCGCCACCGCCAGGATGCGGCCGCTGCGGGCCTTGATCTCCTCCAGCGTGGCGCGGTTCTTCTCCAGCAGGTCGTCGTCCGGGACGACGGCGACGGTCGGCACGGCCGGCTCGATCAGGGCCAGCGGGCCGTGCTTGAGCTCGGACGCCGGGTACGCCTCGGCGTGGACGTAGCTGACCTCCTTGAGCTTCAGGGAGGCCTCACGGGCCACGGGGAAGCCCCGCACCCGGCCGACGAACATCATGCTCTTCGCGTTCGCGTACTCCGCGGCCAGTTCCGCGATCCGCTCCTCACCGCGCAGAATTCCGGCGATCTGCTCCGGGAGGCGGCGCAGCCCGGCGATGATCCGCTTGCCGTCGGCGACGGAGAGGTCCCGGATGCGGCCGAGGTGGAGGGCGAGCAGGGCGAAGGCCACGGCGGTGTTGGTGAAGCACTTGGTGGAGACGACGCAGACCTCCGGGCCGGCGTGGACGTAGACGCCACCGTCCGTCTCCCGGGCGATGGCGCTGCCGACGACGTTGACGACCCCGAGCACCCTGGCGCCCTTGCGCTTCAGTTCCTGCACGGCGGCGAGGGTGTCGTAGGTCTCGCCGGACTGGCTGACGGCGATGTAGAGGGTGTCCGGGTCGACCACGGCGTTGCGGTAGCGGAACTCGCTGGCCGGCTCGGCGTCCGCCGGGACGCGGGCCAGCTCCTCGATCATCTGGGCGCCGATCTGCCCCGCGTGGTACGCCGAGCCGCAGCCGAGGATCTTGACGCGGCGGACGGCGCGGGCCTCGCGGGCGTCGAGGTTGAGGCCGCCGAGGTGGACGGTGGAGAAGCGGTCGTCGATCCGGCCGCGCAGCACCCGGTCGACGGCGTCGGCCTGCTCGGAGATCTCCTTGTGCATGTACGTGTCGTGGCCGCCCATGTCGTACGACTCCGCCTCCCACTCCACGGTGGTCGGGGAGGCGGAGGTGCGGCTGCCCTCGGTGGTGTAGGTGCGGTAGTCGTCGGCCTTGAGGGTGGCCATCTCGCCGTCGTCGAGGGTGACGACCTGGCGGGTGTGGCTGACCAGCGCGGCCACGTCCGAGGAGACGAACATCTCCTTCTCGCCGATGCCGAGGACCACGGGGGAGCCGTTGCGGGCGACGACGATCCGGTCCGGGAAGTCGGCGTGCAGCACGGCGATGCCGTAGGTGCCGTCGATCATCCGGAGGGCGCCGCGGACCTTCTCCTCCAGGGTCTCGGAGGCGTCGCGGCCGATGAGGTGGGCGAGGACCTCGGAGTCGGTCTCGGAGCGGAACTCGACGCCGTCGGCGACGAGTCTGGCGCGCAGGTCGGAGGCGTTGTCGATGATGCCGTTGTGGACGACGGCCACCTGGCCGCCGGCGTCCAGGTGGGGGTGCGCGTTCTCGTCGTTCGGGGCGCCGTGGGTGGCCCAGCGGGTGTGGGCGATGCCGGTGGTGCCGGCGAAGCGCTTGGGGAGGCGGGCCTCCAGGTCCCGTACCCGGCCCTTGGCCTTGGCGGTCCTCAGCGCGCCGCCCTGCGTGCCCTTCGCGCCCTTCGTGCCCTTGCCGCTCCCGGCGCCGATGGCGATGCCGGCCGAGTCGTAGCCGCGGTACTCCAGCCGCTGCAGCCCTTCCAGCAGCAGCGGGGCGGCGTCTCTCCTGCCGATGTACCCGACGATTCCACACATGGCTGTACCCCAGACCCTCGTTCGTTGTCGTGCTAGGTGCTCTTTGCGTGCTGCTCTGCTCTGCCTCTGCTCGCGGGCTCCGCTGTGCTCCGTCCGTCCCGCTCCGGTGGCGCCGTCAGCCGTAGATCATGCGGCGCAGCTGCCTCAGGGAGAGCTCGGGGGGTGCCACCGCGCGGTGCGGCAGTTCCGCCGCGATCCGGTCGTAGATCTCCGCGTTGGCCAGCCCGGCGGACCGCAGTTCGCGGTGGCGGCGGCGGACGAACTCCTCGACCGTCTCGTCGAAGTACGCCAGCACGTCCAGCACCACCCGGACCGCTTCGCCGCGCTGGAGCGGCGTGGAGCGGACCAGGTGGTCGACCAGGTCGTCGTGGGACGCGGGGCGTTCGAGCATGCGTCTGATAGTGGCGTTGGGCGCCCCGCTTGTGCAAGAAATCTGCCCGGAATCGGGCAGGCCCGGTGGGGAACCGGTGGGGAACCGGTGGGGAAAGCGGCTAGAAGCGGCCGAGTACCGCCTTCTTGGCGGCGGTGAACTCCTCGTCGGTGAGGACTCCCGCCTGGTACAGCTCGCCCAGCTCGCGGAGGCGCCGCAGCAGCGCGTCGTGGTCCTCGCCGCCCGGGCTCCGGGGAGCCGGGACCGGGTCCGGCGTCTTGGCCAGGGCCACGGCGGACGGGGTGGAGTCTCCGGCTCCGCCGCCGGTCCCGCCCGGCTCGGCGGGGGCGGCCGGATGGGGCAGCCGGGCGGCCACGGCCGCGGCGACCAGGGCCATCAGGGGGTCCTTGCGGAAGCCGTACAGATCGACGGCGTACGGGTCGTGCTTGGCCGGCATGCGGCTGCCGCCCGCCACGGCGCCGGAGCCCTTCGGCAGGAAACGGAGGTAGCCGTTCTCCAGCCCGGCCGACGGTGACCACTCCACCGCCTCCACATCGCGCAGCGCGATCGCCCGGGGCCCGCCGGACTTCTTCGACTCGTCCGTCTTCCAGTTCCACTCCAGCCGGATCTGCTCACCGTCGAAGGAGACCGTGCCGTCCCCGGCGCTCGCCGACAGCGGCACGGACGGGCCCGGCAGCAGATAGCGGTCGGTGGGGCCGGAGGGCACCTGCTCCAGGAGGAGGGCGTTCCGCACCTCGTCGACGAAGTACCCGGCGAGGTCGGCGCGCCCGGACTCCACGGCCAGCCGGTAGGGGTCGTTGGAGCCGTCCAGCTTGCCGCCCGTGACCTGGAGCAGCGGGTCCGCGCCGTGGCGGAGACGCAGCCGCAGCCGGCCGCCCTTGCGCCCCGGTTCGTGGGAGACGCCGGCCACGGCCGCGAGGGGGACGGCCAGTTCGCCGAGGTTCCGGCGCAGAAGGCTCACGCTCTTGTCGTGGCCGGGCACGATGCGGACGGTCTCGCCGTCGAAGGTCCAGGTGCCGTCCTGCTGGGTGATTTCCGCCATGCGCGGATTCTTTCAAATGGCGGGCGGGAGGCGGTGGTTCCGCTCGACGCCGCTTTCCCGGGCCGTCACTTCCGTCCTCCCGTCCTCCCGTCCTCCCGTCCTCCCGTCCTTCCGGGAGTACGGAGCCCGCGGGGCCGGGGCCGCGGCGGCGGGGCCGCGCCGGGGCGGGCCCGGCCCGGGGCCCCCGAATTGGTCTACACCTAAATTGGTCTACACCCTTGACCCGGGTCGGGCGCGCCGGTCTCATGGGACCCGTCGGTCGCTCCACCCACTCGGACAGACACCGTCGAAAGGGATCGTCGTGCGACGAACTGGCGCACCCAGCAAACAACCCCGGGGCATCGCGAGAGTCTTCTGCGCGTTATTGCTCGTCGTCACCGGCGGAGCCGCGGCCTCCGGAACCGCCTCGGCCGCCCCGGACCGCTCCACCGGGGCCGCCCCGGCCGCCGGCTTCGACCGGCTCGTGCCCGCACCCGCATCCGTGCGGGCCGGCGGCAAGCCGTACCGGATCGGCCCCAAGACCCTGATCCGCGTGGACCGTTCGCGCGAGGGCCGGCGGATCGGCGAGCAGCTCGCCTCGGTGCTGCGCCCCTCCACCGGCTACAAGCTGCCGGTCACCACCCGCCCCGGCCGCGGCGGCATCGAGCTGCGGCTCGGTTCCGCGGGCGGAGCCGGGAAGCAGGCCCGGGGCGGCGCGGAGGAGAAGGGCGCGGCCGCCGAGAGCTACCGGCTGCGCTCCTCGCCCGGCGGCGTCACCATCACCGCCCCGCGCCACGCGGGCCTCTTCCGGGGCGTGCAGACGCTCCGTCAGCTGCTGCCCGAGCGGGTGGAGGCGGACAGCCGCCAGTCCGGCCCGTGGACCGTCCCCGGCGGCACCGTCACCGACGCCCCGCGCTTCGCGTACCGCGGCGCGATGCTGGACGTCTCCCGGCACTTCTTCACCGTCGAGCAGGTCAAGCGCTACATCGACCAGATGGCGCTCTACAAGATCAACAAGCTCCATCTGCACCTCTCCGACGACCAGGGCTGGCGGATCGCGATCGACTCCTGGCCCCGGCTGGCCACCTACGGCGGCAGCACGGAGGTCGGGGGCGGCACCGGCGGCTACTACACCAAGGACGACTACCGGGAGATCGTCGCCTACGCGGCCGAGCGCTACCTGGAGGTCGTCCCGGAGATCGACATGCCGGGCCACACCAACGCCGCCCTGGCCTCCTACGCGGAGCTGAACTGCGACGGCGTCGCCCCGCCGCTCTACACGGGCATCGAGGTCGGCTTCAGCTCGCTCTGCGTGGACAAGGAGATCACCTACGACTTCGTCGACGACGTGGTGCGCGAACTCGCCGAGCTGACGCCCGGCCGCTACCTCCACATCGGCGGCGACGAGGCCCACTCCACCCCGCACGAGGACTACGTGGCCTTCATGGACCGCGCCCAGGAGATCGTCGGCCGCTACGGCAAGACCGTCGTCGGCTGGCACCAGATCACCGGGGCGAAGCCCGTCGAGGGCGCCGTCGCCCAGTACTGGGGCACGACCGGCACCGAGCAGGAGGTCGCGGACGCCGCCAACAACGGCACCCGCATGATCCTCTCGCCCGCCAACCGGGCCTACCTCGACATGAAGTACGACGAGAACACCCCGCTCGGCCTGAGCTGGGCCGGCTACGTCGAGGCGCAGCAGTCCTACGACTGGGACCCGGGCAGCTATCTGCAGGGCGTGGCGGAGGACAAGATCCTGGGCGTCGAGGCGCCGATGTGGTCCGAGACGCTGGAGACCAACGACAACATCGAGTTCATGGCCTTCCCCCGCCTCCCGGGCATCGCGGAGCTGGGCTGGTCCCCGGCCGCCACGCACGACTGGGCGGACTACCGGCAGCGGATCGCCACCCACGGCCCGCGCTGGGACGCCCTGGGCATCGACTACTACCGCTCACCGCAGATCCCCTGGGCGGACTGAGCACCTGAACCGACCGATGGGCGCCCCGTGTTCCGCGCGGGGCGCCCACCGGCGTTTCGTGGGCGCGGCGCATGCGCGGACGTCCTCGGGGGGCCAGGGGGCCAGGGGGCCTGCCTGCTCCCCCTCGCCCCGGCCGGCCGGGGGATTCCCCGGTGCGAAGGCGGGTGGCGTTCGGTGGCCACGCTATGCCTCCGACGGTCCACGCCCGGCGCTGAAGTAGCTACCGTCCAAGTAAGATTCAATCTACGTAATATCGAAACTGCGTTTTAGTGGGAGAGTTGCACCGCTGCTGAACACCCTGCAGGCCGAGCGGGTTCTGGCGTCCGGCCTGCCGCTGTCCGCGAAGGCCGACACCAGGAACAAGCGCTACCGCATCGCGGATCCGTATCTCCGGTTCTGGCCGGCCTTCCTGCGGCGGGGCATCCCGCTCATCGAGCGCGGCCGGGGCGGTCTTGCCCTGGAGTGCATCGAGCGGTCCTGGACCACCTGGCGGGGGCGTGCGGTCGAGCCTCTCATCCGAGAGTCGTTGCTGCGGCTGTTGCCGGACGAGCGATGGCCGGAGACAGAGGCTGTCGGCGGCTGGTGGAACCGGCAGAACAACCCCGAGATCGACCTGGCCGGCACCGATGGGGAACCCGTGGCTCCCTGATCCTGGAGTACCGGTCGGCGGGCCCACCGGCACCCGGGCATCCCGAGCCGGGTGCTCGACGTAAGCGATCAGCTCATCTCGCCGGCTGAGAATGCATCAGCCCCGCCTTGCCCATAAGGCCCGCCGTGATGACGACCTCCGGCTCGGACGAGCGGGGCAAGGCGAGTACCGAGGGGGAGAGGCGGCCTCCTAGCGGCTGGGGTGGCGTGAATCGGGAGTTCCGCCCGGAATTTCATTCCATCGGGTGAGGAATCCTCAACTTCCTTGTTGGGCAACCGGCGTGCTGCTGAGAGTGGCCACACCGCGAGGGCCGTGGCCGTCGGCGGTCGGAAGGTTGTGCACGGGGGGCCGAAAGTGAATGCGTTCGAGCGGAATTCTTCATTCCGCTATCCGCCGGTGGTTCCCACCGCGCTCGGCCGGGCTGTGCCGCCGCCCCCGGGGAGCCGCCCCGTCCGGGGGATGAGCGGCGAGGCCGTGCCCCGGGGCGGCGAGGGTGCGACCCGCGTCCCCGTAGCAGGCGCGCCCCGGCCGGCGCCGGCCCGTACGGACCGGCGGCCGCCGTCATCACCGGCGCACGGCGGGCCGGAGCGGGCGCGGAACGGAGTGCGGCCGGGAGCGCGGCCGGAGATTTCCGCGCCGACTGTGTAAACGGCTACATCGCCGTGCGCGGTTCACGGCCACGTTGGTACGCGGCACCACAGCACAGGGGGATCGGGTGAACACTGCGGGAGCGGTCAACAGGCTCGTCGTCTTCGGCGACGCCTGCGGCTCGGGCAAGCTCGGGATGCACGCGAAGAGACGGATGCGCGACGGGATGTACGCCGCGTTCGCCGAGGCGTACGCCTCGGTGGACATCGAACCCGGACGGCTTCACCAGGAGGACCGGGGCGACGGCATCCTCACCGCGCTCGACCCGGCGGTCCCGCCGTCGCTCATGGTCGGGCGCTGGGCGGACACCCTCTACCAGTGCCTGCGCGAGCACAACGCGGGCAGCGCGGAGCGGCTGCGGCTGCGGGTCGGGATGAACGCCGGACCGGTGATGAACGACGGCCGGGGGCTGGTGGGCCGGGCCGTGGACCTCGCCTGCCGGCTCTGCGACAGCCCGGTGGCCAAGGACATCATGGCCGGCACCCCCGGCGCGGACCTGCTGCTGGTCGTCTCCGACTGGCTGTACGAGAACGTGGTGGCCGAGGGCGGCCGGTACGTGGAGCCCGAGCACTACCGCAGCGCCCGGGTGCGGTCCAAGGAGACCGACGAGACCGCCTGGTTCCACATCCCGCGGTCACCCGCGCCCGGGATCCCGCGGCCGCCCGGTCCGTCCGGACCCCCGGCGGCCGGGCCGCCGCCGGAACCGCCCACCGGGGACGGGCCGGCGCGGGGCGGTGACGGCGGACGCGGTGACGGCGACGGCGGCCCGCCGGAGCCCGAGGGCGGCACGCCCGGCGGCAGACGGATCACGGCCCGCGGCGACCTCCTGTACTTCGAGAACAACGTGATCAACGGGGGGTTCACCGGCATCCGCAGGGAAGCCGCCGGGGGCGCGGCCCAGGGCCGCGAGACGGACGCGCGGAACACCGGTGACGGCGCATGAGCGACCAGGACGCGGCCCCCGTCCGGGACGCCCCGGCCAGAGACGCCCCGGCCCGGGAGGGCCCCCGCGACGCCCCGCGGGACAGCCCCCGGCCGGAGTCCTCCGGGGAGGCGCCGGAGGAGAACCGGACCCCCGAGGACGGCCCGGAGCGGCCCGAGGACCGGCGCTTCGACCAGGCGGGGCGCGACCCGCTCGGCAGCTCGGGCGGGACCGGCGGCTCCGGCACGGCGCACGCGGCGCGCCGCACCTTCGCGGCCGGGCGGGCGGGCCGGAGCGTCAGCTTCGCCACCGACGGCCAGTACTTCGAGGGCAACTACTTCATCAGCCAGTCGTCCGGCGGCGGCCCGGCCGTGCTCCAGGGGCCCGTCCACGCCGAGGAGCTGGACCGCCTCGCCGGTGTCTACTGCGAGACCTCCGGCTACCAGCGGATGAAGCGCCGCCTGCGGGAGCGCGGCCTGCTGGTGCTGTGCGGGGAGTGCGGCAGCGGCCGTACGGCCACGGCACTCTCCCTGCTCGCCGAGGTGACCGGCAACCGCGTGATCCGGCTGGACCCCGGCGGCAGGGTCCGCGAGATCGAGGAGGTGACCGGGGGCCACGGCCATCTGCTGGAGATCATGCCCGAGGCGGAGGGCGCCGAGGGAGCCACCCCGGAGCGGGACGGGGCCCGCGGCCCGGGGGCCGGCGCCCGCTCCCGGCCCCCGGGCGCCGTCCTCACCGAACTCCACCTGGACCGCCTCCGGGGCAAGCTCGCCGAGGCCGGCGCCTACGGCATCGTGCTGGTGGAGAGCGGGGACCTGGCGGACCGCATGCTCCGCGGCCGCTACGGCGTGTACTGCCCGCCGCCGCCCGCGGAACAGGTCCTGCTGCGGCACCTGAGGGTCCTGCTGAAGGGCGAGCCCCCGGAGGCCCTCGGCAAGGCCCTGGAGCTGGCCGCCGGGCCGGACGTCAAGGAGGCCCTCGGCCTGGCCGAACTGCGGCCCGCGGAGGCGGCCCGGCTCGCCGACCACCTCGCACAATGCCTGCGCGGTGAGCTGACGCACCGCCAACTGCTGGACGACTGCGCCACCTTCGTCCGGGCACAGGCGCGTACCTGGTTCGCCGGGGCGGACAACCCCGGCACGCTGCCCGAGGCCCTGCCCTCCCTCAGCACCTCCGCGTTCCGCATCGCCGTCGCGGTGTTCAACGGGTCCGCCCACAGCCTGACCGCCGAGGCCGGTGAGCGGCTCGCCGCGGAGATGGCGGCCACCCTCGACCCGGAGGCGTCCGTGGGCCGGCGGCTGTTCGGCACCCACGCCGAGGTCCGGCCGGCCGCCGCCCGGGCCGTCGTGGAGGACGCCGAACTGGACCTCGGCGACGCCCGGGTGCCGGTGCGGGCCATCAGCTTCCAGGGCGACGCCCTGCCCACGGCCGTGCTGCGGGAGGTGTGGCACGGCTACCACAACGCCCGCGGCCCCCTCGTCCGCTGGCTGCGGTCGCTCTGCGGCGACCCCCGCCCCCAGCTGTGGGTGCGGGCCTCCGTCGCGGCGGGCGTGCTCTGCTCCTGGGACTGGGTCCACGGGGCGGGGGAGCTGATCGGCCCCCTGGCGCGCTCCGACGGCGCGGTGCAGCGGATGGCGGCGGCCACGGCGCTGGCCGAGGCGGCCCGGGAGCCCGCGGTGCGGCCCGCCGTCCACGCCCTCCTCAAGGAGTGGGCGGTCTGC
Organism: Streptomyces xinghaiensis S187; assembly: GCF_000220705.2. GTDB lineage: Bacteria > Actinomycetota > Actinomycetes > Streptomycetales > Streptomycetaceae > Streptomyces > Streptomyces xinghaiensis. The sequence continues at coordinate 4,772,807 of NZ_CP023202.1, forward strand.
GGGGAACCGGAACTGGTGAGCACCACCGCCCTGGCCCACGGCTACGGCATGGCCGCCGGCTCCGTCTCCGCCTCGCTCGACGCGCTGGCCGTCCTGGTGCGCGACGGGGACGACCCGGACCTGACGGCCCTGGCCTCCTTCAGCGTCGCCCGGCTGCTGGCCGGGCCCGAGCCGGAGACGGTGGTGCGGCGTCTCGCCGACTGGCTGCTGAGCGGCCGGACGGAGACGGCCGACCTCGTCCTGCTGAGCGTGATCAAGGCGCTCGGCACCCGCGCCACCTTCCTGTGGGGGCTCGCCGACACGGCCGAACCGGTGGCCGGGCACGACCGGAAGCCGCTGGTCCTCGCGGTGCCCGCGGCCCATCCGCAGCTGGCGGGCGCCCTCGCCGCCCTGGTGCGGCACACCCTGTCGACCGCCCGCTCCGGACAGGCGGCGCTCGACACCCTCGGCACGCTCCTGCGCCGCTCGTCCGGCGACGCGGAGCAGCGGGAGCTCGCCTGCGATCTGCTGCGCCGCATCGCGGTGGAGCGCAGGGACCGCGACCGGCTGCGCCATCTCCTGGCGCGCCTGGTCCGGGACCGTGACGAACCCCTGGACAAGGACGACGCCCGCCTGATGTGGGACGCGGTGGGAGAAGGAGGCGGGAGATGACGACGGCAGAGCCGGCCGCCGGTGCGGGCGGAGAACAGGGCGAGCGGCTGAAGGGGCGGCCGGCGGGCCCGCTGGTGCGGGAGTGCGCGCCGCCCTACACCCGGCGGAGCGGCCAGATCGCCGCCGTGCTGCTGTACGGCAACGGCGGGCACAGCGTGGTGTGGCCGGACCGCCGGGAGGACCGGGACAAGCCCTGGTTCCGCGAGCCGTTCACCGTCTTCGAGGTGCTCCTCGGCCGGAATGTGACGGTGTTCGAACTCCGGCTCCCGGCCGCGGGTGACGCGCAGTTCTTTGACGCCCGGGCCGAGGTGCACTGGGAGGTCGAGGACCCGTACGCGGTCGTCAGCAAGCGCGTCTGGGACCTGCGCGAACTGCTGGAGGGCGAACTGCTGTACGGGCTGCGCCAGGTATCGCGCCGGTTCCGGCTCACGGAGGCCCAGCGGGCCGACGAGGCGGTCCGGGCGGAGCTGGCGGCGGGCCACCCGGACCTCGGCCGCGACCTCGGACTGCGCCTCACGACCCGGGTGTTCGTCGACCTCAGCGACCCCATCCGGCAGCGGCTCGGCGAGCGCGACGAGATCCACCTCGACATGACGACGGAAGAGGCGCAGGCGGAGGCGGAGCGCCGCAGGGAGGCGCACCAGCGCCGGCTCGCCCGGGACCGGGCGGCCGAGCTGGAATCCGTGCTGAAACGGGGCGAAGAGGCCGAGATCATCTACCACATGGCGCGGAACCCCGAGAAGGAGTGGGAGATCCGCCAGGCCATCCGGCAGGAGAAACGGCAGGGCCAGGCCGACTTCATCAATCTCTTCAACCGGCTGATCGACCGGGGGATCCTGGAACGCCACGACATCGACGACGGCATGTACGAGGTGCTCCAGCATCTGCGGGAGAGCACCGGCGGGGTGATCGGCGGGGTCACCGACCGGGTGCTGTCCACCGGCCCGGCACGGCGGGAACTGGAGGACGGCCCGCGCCCCGGGCGCCCGGGCCGGTACCGGGAGGAGCGGCCGGACGGCTTCCGGGAAGGGCACGGCTTCCGGGACGAGGACGGCGACGGGGACAGGCGCGGCGACGGGGACAGGCACGGCGGCGGGGACGGCCCCCGGGACCCGGGCCGGTACCACGACGACCGGGACCGGCACCCCGGCCCGTACCGCGACGACCGGGGCCGGCCGCCCGAGCCGGAGCTGCCGCCCTGGGACGAGGAACCCCGGATCCACCGCCCCACGAGCGTCGAGTCCGCCGCCGAACGGGCCCAGGAGGAGCGCCGCGCCCGCGAGGAACAGCGCGAGCGCGAGGAGCGGCGGGGCGGCGCCGGCCGCCGCACCCGGTTCGGCGCCGACTTCGACGACTGGGACGACACATGAGCACCCGGACGAGACCCGCGGCGCCCACCCCGGCGGCCGGCCCGGCCCCGCACCCGGCCGCCCCGCCCCCCGACGCGTACCGGCGGCCGCCCGGAAGCGGCCGCGCTCCGGCGCCCGCCGCGGCGCCGGCCCTTCCCCATGGCTGTGGTGAGAGACGGTTCAGATGAGAAACACGTCAAGGACGAGAACACTGGCCGGGGCCCTGCTGGGCCTGGCCGCCATGGCCGCCACGACGGCCGCCGGCCCGGCCGCCGCACCCGGGGCACCCGCCCCGCTCGCGGCCTCCGCCCCCGCCGGATCCCGCGCCGCCGCGGCCGAAGGCGCCGATCCGGTCGACTTCGCCGTGGTGGTCGACCAGTCGAAGAGCCTCTCCGCCGACGACCTGGCCCGCGAGGTCGAGGCCGCCGCGCTGATCGCCCAGGGAGAGATATCCGAACGCTCCCGGGCCACGGTCATCGGCTTCGGCAGCTCCGAGAAGCCCGGCCAGTCCGCGGTGCGCGAGGTCTGCCAGCTCACGGTGGCCGACGCCGTGGGACGGGACCACCTCAGCGACTGCGTCAAGGAACTGTCCCGCCGGGACGAACGGAGAATGGGCCCCGGCACCGACTTCCCCGCCGCCCTGCGGCAGGCACTGGACCGGCTGACCGAGGACGGCGAGCCCGCCACCCCGAGGGTGGTCTTCCTGCTCACCGACGGCCGGCTCGACGTCCGCGACAGCCGGGCCTACGGCGACGACCCGAGGAGCCGCACCGAGGAGGCCGAGGAGCAACTGGCCGAGCAACTGGCCCGGGCCCGCGAGGAGTCCGTGCAGATCTGGCCGCTCGGCTTCGGCGACGTCGACCGGAAGATGCTCACCGCCATGGCCGCCGGCGGCTACCGCAACGGCTGCGCGGACCTGCCCTCGGCCCGGCCCCGGCCGCGCGTGCTCGACGGCTCGGCCGAGATCGGCAAGGTGCTCCAGGAGACCTTCGCCGCCGCGCGCTGCGCGCGGGTCGCCCAGGGCACGGTGGGCAAACCGCCCGCCGATCTGACCGTCACCATCCCCGAGATCGCCACCGACGGCTCCATCACCGTCAGCAAACACGATCCGAAGGTGACGGCGACCTACTACGACCCGCGCGGCCGCAAGGTCCCCACCCGGGGCACGTTCGACGGCTCCGTCTTCGAGGCCACCGGGCAGAACGGGCCGGTCGAGGCGCTGCGCGTGAAGAACCCCCGCCCCGGCACATGGCGGGTGCACCTGGAGGCGCCCGAGGGGCACCGCGACCGCGAGGTGGCGGTGCGGGCCATCTGGCAGGGCAAGCTGCGCTCCGCCGTCACCCTCGACCCGGCCTCGCCGCGGCCGGGGGAGAAGACCGTCGTCGAGGTGCGGATGCAGACCCGGCGCGGCGTGGTCATCGACGATCCGCGGCTGCTGAAGGGCATCAAGGTCTCGGCGCAGCTCTCGGGCAGCGGCTTCGACTCCCTCTCCGTCCCCCTCGCCGACGACGGCAAGGGGCCCGACCGGCGCGCCGGGGACGTCCGCTTCACCGGGACGCTGACCGTGCCGGACGGCGCCGACGGCGATCTGGCCCTGCGGGCCGGGATGTCCGCGCCGGGTGTCACCGGCGACCGGCGGCCGCTCAACGCCCGCGTCACCCTGGGCACACCGCCGGTCAAGGCGGCCCTCACCGTGGAGCGGGGCAGCGTCCACCCCGGCGGTGAGGTGCGGGGCCGGCTGGAGGTCCGCAACAGCGACTCCACCGCACACACCCTGCGGCTGGCCCTCGCCGACCGCCCGCCGGGCGGCGGGGTGCGGATCTCACCCGCCACCGTCGAGGTGCCCGCGGAGGGCCGCAGGAGCGTCCCGCTCACGCTCTCCCTGGACCCTGACGTGGCTCCGGGGGAGATCGGGGGCCGCATCACGGTCGTGGACACGGACGACGACAGCCGGGTCCTCGACAACAGCTTCATCGGCGTCGTCGTCGAACCGAAACCCACCGTCGTCGGCGAGTGGTGGGGCGCCTTCCTCGCCGCCGCCGTCCTGCTGCTCGGGCTGGCCGCCTTCGCGGCCGTACGGCTGCGGGCGCGGAACCGGCGGCGCGATCTCACCGGCGTCCGGCTGGAGTTGCGGGGCGACGGCATCAGGCCGGACGAGCTGACCGTCCGCCCGGGGCAGAGCTCCGGCGGCGAGTTCCGCTTCACGGTGGACCGGGGCCGGGGCACGGCCCCCGCCCTGCGGCGCGCCGGACCGGGAGCGGCCGCCGTGCACCGGCTGCGGCGCTCCGCCTCCGGGCGGTTCCTGTTCCGGCCGGACGGCGGGCGGGACATCACGCTGTCCCCCGGCGGCTCCGCCTCCCTCGGCGGCGGACTGGAGATCGTCTTCCACGACCGGCGGTCCGCGGCTTCCCGGCGGGACGGCGCCGACGGCCGCCGCGGTGCCCGCACCTCGGGCGGCTCCCGGACCTCCGGGGGCGACGGGAACCGGCGGTGGCGCCGGAACACCGGCCGCCCCGGCCGTGGCAGCCGTATCGGACGACCCGGTGACGATGCCGGGCACGTCCCGCCCACGTCCGGTGCCGGAGACCGCGGCGCGGGCGCCCGGCGCCCGGGCGGCGGCGCGAGTGCCCCGTCCTCCGATGAGCGGACCGCCGGCGCGAGCCGCTTCGACCCGAATTTCTGAGTCACGACGGGCCGCCGTCCCCAGGCGGCCCCACGGGAGACCACATGAAGATCCACCAGCCCATGCTCTTCGTTGGCCTGGGCGGCACCGGGAACCGGATCGGCGCCGAGCTGGAGCGCGGTCTGCGCCGCGAGCTGTGCGGACCCGACGGCACCAAGCTGGCCGTCGAAGACCGCAGGGCGCCGTTCCAGCTGCCGGACTGCCTCCAGTTCGTCTACGCCGACTTCAGCGAGTCCGAACTCGACCGGCTGCCGCACCTCGGTGTCAGGGGCACCGGAGCCGCCGCGTACACCCGCACTTCGCGGGCCATCCACGATCTGCTGCCCACCGGCTACGACAGTTCTCCAGAGGTGACCCGCATGCTGCGGGTCGTCCTCCACGAGGAGACCCGCTCCTGGCTGCCGCCCGAGCAGCGGCAGCCGCGGGTGGCACCGCTGCACAACGGCGCGGGTCAGCTTCCCACCGTGGGCCGGGCCGCGCTCTTCGCGACCCTGCGCAGCGGTCTGGAGCCCGTCCTGCAGCAGCTCCGGAAAGCTGTCAGCGCCATCGGCAACTCGAAGTCCGACCTGCAGGCGGTGGGCGGCCGCCAAGCCCACGCCTGCGACGTGTTCGTGGCGTTCTCCGTGGCCGGCGGCACCGGGGCCGGCATCTTCTACGACTTCATCCATCTCATCGGGCACGAGTTCCGCCGGTACCGGGAGCTCGCGGTGAAGATCTACCCACTGGTGGTGATGCCCTCCGCCTTCCCTCCGGAGGCGGGCGGCGGACGGGAGGCAGAACTCAACTCCGCCCGGGCCCTGGTGGACCTCTCCCGGCTGGTCGACGACCAGAACGCGCCCGACGCGCAGGCCGACTTCGGCGACGTCGAACCGCGCGCCGGAGCCGGGGTGCGCTACCCGGTGGAGGGCCTGGTGAAGCTGCGTCCCTCGACCGTGCAGACCGCCTTCCTGTTCGGCTGCCCCTCGGTGATCCGGCCGGAGGACCTGCGCCGGTCCATCACCGCGATGGTGATGTCGCTCATCGGCACGGAGCAGGGCGAGGGGAACACCCAGGGGCGCGCCGAGGGCGACCACCAGTCGTTCGCCGCCAGTTTCATCAACGGGAGCGTGGAGCGCTCCACGCCCTCCCACTCCGGCATCGGACACCGGGGGCTGTCGACGGGGCTCGCGGCCTCCCTCACCGTCCCGGTCGACGAACTGGCGGAGATCGTGGCGGGCCGGCTGCTGGCCGAGGCCGTGCGAGGAATGGCCGAGGACGCCCGGCGGCCCCGCGACGACGGCACGGACCTGGTCCGGGACATGTTTCTGCGGTCCGGCATCGGCCGGCTGTGGACAAGGGAGGCGCTCGGGGTCCCCGCGCCCGACCCGCTGCCCAAGGGGAGCAAGCCCATCGCCCAGGCACTGCGGGACCGGATCGGCGACATGGAGGACGGACTCGCCCGGCTCGACCGCGAACTGGACCGGGACATCTCCCGGCTCGTCGACGACTTCGCCCCGGGCACCGGAGCCCGCGAACTGCTCGGCCGACTGGGGCCGTTCCGGCTGGAACGCCTCCTGAACGGGCTCCCCGGCCACCCGCAGCGGGCGGCCGAGGCCGGATTCGCCGGAATGCTGGAGAACCGCAAGAACGACCCCGAGCGGCCGGAGGGCGTCGGCCCGTCCGCCCCGCTGATCCCCCGGATCAAGGGCGGGGCCGGCGGCCTCGTCCCGGCCCGCTGGGGCGACCCCGATGTCCAGGACGCGATCGACGAGCAGGACGCCTGGTACCGGTGGCGGGCCAACCGGCAGTGGCACCGGGCCTGGAAGGACCACGAGTCCCGCTGGCGGCCCCCGCTGGTGCGGGCCCTGAAGGAGACCAGCGAACTGGTCCGGGCCCTGCGCGCCCACGAGGAGGACGAGCGGAAACACTTCGCCGATCGTCGCAAGGATCTCTACCGCGACCGCACGGGCGTGTCCTATCTGCTGCCTCCGCAGAACAACCTGCGGGCCTTCTACGAGGACGTCCTCGGCCGGCTGGTCCGGCACGGCGGCCTGCCGGAGAACACCGACGCGGTCACCCTGCTGGCCGAGCTGGTCCAGCCCGAGGACTGGCAGCGGGCCCTGGACGCCGTGCGCCGCTCTCCGCGCGCCGCCGTCAAGGAGATCAAGCAGGTCCTCGAACGGCGCGTCAAAACCCTCTTCGGGGAAACGAGTGCCCTGGACGACCGCCCGCTGCTGCCTTCGCTGGGGGTGCTGCTCCGGGCGGCCGCCGGGGACGAGAACGCGGAGGCGTCCGTCGACAGCCGCTGGCTGGAGCAGTTCCGCTCCCAGCTGGCCGGTCTGCTGCCGGTCGGCTTCACCCCCGACGGCAGCGGTCCGCTGGAGGCCCTCATCGTGCATCCACGCAGCGAGAAGGACGACCGGACCGGGGAGTACCTCAAGCAGGAGCTCAACCTGCCCCGGGACATCGTGGGCGAGCCGCGATGCCAGCAAGTGGAGGCGGAGGCCATCACCGTCGTGCTGCACCGCAGCGGGATGAGCCTCACCGACGTCTCCGAGGTGCGGCGCTCGCTGCGGGTCTGGGCCGAGGCGCGCGACGCGGGCGGCGGCGGCGACTTCCTGCACTGGCGGCAGCGGCTGGGATACCGCGACGACTGGCTGGCCAGCACGGAGGACGACCGGCGGCGCATCCTGCACCGCATTCTGTGCGCGGTGTGGAACGGGCAGGTGGACGCTCTGGGCGACCCCGCTTCCCCCGACCGGATCCGGATCCGGCTTCAGGAGGGCGACTCGGCCACGATGACCCTGCGGCTGGAGTCCTTCGACGAGGGCCTGTCCAGCTGGGCCGGGCTTCTGCGCGCCTACGAGCAGTGGGCCCTGCTGGACGAGGAGGGCCCGATCGTCAAGGACGTCTGCGATCGGCTGATGCGCACCCGGCCCCACGGGCTGACCACCCGGAACGCCGCTCCGTCTCCGCTCTTCCGGAGACTCGTACACGAGGTGGCGCCGCAGCAGCGGGCCCTGCTGGACGAGCTGGCCGGTGAGTTCGCCGGGGAGGACGGGGAGTGGCTCGTCCCGCTGCGGAACTTCTGGGAGAAGACCTTCGACGGTGCGCTCGACCTGCGCTTCCCCGGGACGGCGCGGGCCACCCGGCCGAATCTGCGGACGCTCGACGAGCGGTACGAACGGGAAGCGGCGGCCGCCTCCCGGCCGCCGGCGCCGCGCACCGCGCCGGCCGGCCCGCGCACCGCGCCGCCGGGGCCGCCCGGCCGGCCCTGGGACGGAGCCGCCGAGCCGCGGCCCGAGCCGGCGGTGCCGCACGGCCGCCACAACGGCTCGCGCCACGAACCGCCCGCACCACCCCGGCCCCCTCGGCGGGAACCGGCGGAGCCGTACGGGGCGGAGGAGCGGTACGGGGCGGAGAGCCCGTACGAGGGCGGCGGCGAGCCGTACCCCGGGCCCCGGGGCGGACCGGGCGCCGGGCGGGCCGGGGAGCCGTACGGAAGCCGGGGTGAGCGGTACTCCGCAGAGGCGGACGAGCCGTACGCGGGCCGGCCGGACCCGGCAGCCGGAAGCCGGTGGGAGCCGGGCGCCGGACGGGCGGAGCCCTCGGCGGCCCGGAGCGAGCCGTACACCGGCCGGCCGCGGGACGGTGCGCCGAACGACGACGGCCCGGACGAGGCGTACACGGACCGGGCCGGGCGGTACCCCGGCCCGTCCGAGCGGAGCACCGGCCGGACGGAGCCGCCCGTCGCGGGCGGGGACGGGCTTCCCGCGGGGAGCGGCAGGCGCGAGCCGTACGGGGGCGCGGCGGAGCCGGACGGCTGGAGCGAGCCGTACCGGACGGACGATCCGCACCGCGAAGAGGGCGCCCCGCGCCGTGCGCCGGAGCCGGCCCCGAAGGCGGAGCCCTGGGACAGCGGCGACTGGGACGATCCGCCCCGGCGGAACGACCGGGCCTCCGGAGACGACTGGGACACGGGGGATGACCGGGCCCGCGGAGACGACCGGGCCCGCGGAGACGACCGGGTCCACGGAGACGACCGGGTCTCCGGAGACGACTGGGACGACGGAGGCGGCCGGCGGCACGGAGCCGACCGGGTCCACGGCCGGCTCCACGGGGACGGCCGGGACCGCCGGACCGGCGGGGACGAGGAGACGCGGCTGTGAGCACCGAACGCCGGCCCGCCGCGGAGCCGGTGGTCCGCGTCGACCTGGGCCACCGCGGCGGCCGGCCCCAGACCCCCGTGGCCCTGGCGGCCCGGGTGCGCGAGGCTCTGGCGCGGACGCCGGCCGCCGGAACCCGCTGCTTCCTCGTCCTCGACGACGCTCCCGATCTGATGGATCATCAGGTCCACTACGAGCGGCTCTACTCCCACGGTCCCGCCGAGGTGCTCTGTCTGGCGTACGGCGGCGCGGACTCCCGGGAACTGCTCCTCCCGCACGTCCTGCAGGCCGCGGGCGTGCTGTGGATCCCCGACGCGTTCGCCGGGGCGGACGGCACGGAGCCGGGTCCCGGGGAAGGCCGGGGCGGTGGCGGAGCCCGCAGGGGAGAGGGCCCCGGCGGCCGCGTCGGCAAGCCGGGCCCGGAGACGGTCGACGAGGCCCTGCGCCCGATGGTCGAACTCCTCTCCGAACTCTCGGTGTTCCGCGCCGTGCTCGGCGGGATCGCCGAGATCCCGCAGGGGGTGGCCGTCCCCGCGGCCCGCGTGCTGGAACACGATCTGACGGAGGAGGCCAAGGCCCGCGCCTGGCGCCAGGCGCTGGAGGAGCTGACCGGCGCGGACGTTCCCCCTCCCGCCCTGGTCGTCGAGGGCGCGCCGGGCTCGGACGCCGGCCCCGCCGACGCCGTCCCCGCCGCACTCGGCCACCTCATCGGCGCCGCGGTCCCCCGCGCGCTGGCCGGCCGCAACTGGCTCGTCCCCGGGGGACGAGCCGAGAGGCGGCGGCTGGCCTGCGAGCGGGCGCTGCGGGACGCCGAGGACGGATACGAGCGGGTGCGCGGCCCGGCCGGGCTGTTCGGCCGGCGCGTCCGGACCGTCGATCTCCCCGAGCGGCTCGCGGACCTCGCCGACGCGCTCGGCGCCTACCGCGGGTGCGCCGCCGAGGCGCTGAGCGAGGGCGGCGGCGACCGCCTCAGCCTGGAGCAGCGCAACGGCCTCCTGCAGCGCGGCATCGATCTGCCGGAGCTCCCCGAGGCGTCGCGGAGCGCGGTCGGCCCGGGGCTCCGCGCCTACACCGAGCGGCTGATCGCCGCCGGGCTGCCGCTGCGCTCGGTCGCCGCCCGGCTGGGTGCGCTGTCCGACCGTTCCGCCCCGGCGGGCAGCGCGGCCCGGCTGGCCCGGCTGGACGACATCTGTCCCGAGCGGATGCCGGAGGAGCTCGCCTCGCCCCTCCCGTTCGGACCGGACGGTCCGGCGTTCGCCCACGCCGCTCCCGTGCTGCTCCTGGCGTTCACGGCCGGACTGTGGCCGGGCGCCGGCTGGGTGTCCGGGCCGCTGACCGGGCTCGTGCTGGCGCTGCTCACCCTGCTGATGCTGCGGCGCCGGCCCAACCGTTCCCCGGCGGGTCCGCCGGACGGGGGCGGGAGCACGCGTTCGGGGCTGCGGCTGGTCGCCGGCCTCGCGGGCGGTGCCGCGGGAGGGCTGGCCGGAACGCTGCTGGCCCCGCCGGTCTGGGCCGGGGCGGCGGCGCTCGGCCTGGCCGTCACCGGATCGGCGGCCCTGGTCCTGCGGGACTGGACGGCGGCCGTCGACGACTGGTGGGACCGGACGGATGTGCGGTCCGCGGCCCGGAGCCTCCACGGCATCGACGGGCTGCTGGCCGAGACAGCCGTGCAGGACTGGCTGTTCGCCGACGCCCGCTACCACTGCTCGGACGGCGCCCGCGCCGTCGCCCTGCTCGTACGGGGGCTCGCCGACACGGCCGAGGAGTGCCGTGCCGCCGAGGACGCCGGGGCCGGGGCGGCCGGCACACGGCATGTCGCGGGTGCCAACGGCACGGCCGCTTCCGCCGTCTCCTCCGGAGCCGCCGCGGGTACGGCCGACGACCCTTGGAACTGGGCCAGTTGGGGAGACGGCGACGGCTACAGCCACGCCGCCGGCTACAGCCACGCCGCTGGCAACAGCCACGCCGCCGGCGACGGCCACGGCGGCGGCCCGCCCCGGGACGGGGGACCGCCCACCGGCCGCACGGCCCCGTGGGACGGCGGGGCCGCCGCGGACACTCCGCCCTCCGCGGCCCCGGCCGACCCGCCCTGGCTGGAGCGGGAACGCGGCGACGGGGGTCCCGCCCTCGTCCCCACGCTGCTCGGTGATCTGGCCGGCGGCGCCACCCGCATCCTCGCCACCCGCTGGGCCGCGGTCGAGCGGGATCCGGCCGAGGCGGGACGGGGCTCGGTGCGGCGGCCGATGACGGAGCTGCTGGAGGAGGAGCGGGCCGGGCTCCGGCGCGACGGTGCCACCTCGCCGCCCGCCTTCGCCGCCGATCCCGGAGAGCGTCCGGGAGCCGCCGAACTGCTGGGGGTCTCCTCCGACCGGGCCGGGCAGCTGCTCGGCCCGGAGGGCGGCGCGGACGAAGCCGTTCCGCTCTGCCGCGCCGAGCACCGCCGGATGCTCTCCAGGGAGCCGACGGCGGTGCGGCAGGTGCGGTTCGCCCCGGAGGCGATGCGCCGGGGCGCGGAGCCGGACCTGCAGCGGGACGGCTGGCACGCCGCGGGCGAGGACATCGTCTGGACGCCGGGCGGACGCCACGCGGGCGTGCTGTGTCTCGTACCGCTGCGCGCCGAGATCGTCCGCACCGTCAGGGCGGAGGAGGGGGAACCACGATGAGGACCAACGACGGCGCGGCGGCCGGCGGCGCTGCCGCCGGTGCCGGCGTCGGCAGTGAGGGCGCCGGGGGTGAGGGCGAGGGCGTGGAGCTGGAGTTCCTCACCCCCGGCGGCGAGGCGCACCGGACCGGCGCCCGTCTCCACGCCGCGGTGCGGACCCCCGGGCGGGAGCCGCTGGCGGCCCGCACGGTGACCCTCGGCGACGGCAGGCGCGTCCTCCAGTACCGGCTGCCCTTCTCCGAGCAGGGCGACAACGCCGCGTACGGGGCGCTGGAGCGCCAGGTCGGCGCCGCGGTCGCGCTCGAACGGCGGTACGGCTCCGAGCGGTTCGGGGAGGTGTTCACCCGGCTGGTCGGCTTCGACCTCGAAGCGGCGGAGCCGTACGTGCTCTACCGCGCCCCGGAGGGGAAGCCCCTCGCGGGCCGGCAGGGCACGCTGACGGTCGCCGAGCAGCAGAAGCTGATCGCGCAACTCGTGCTCGCCGTCCGCCTGCTGGAGGAGGCGGGGCTGGTCCACCGGGAGATCACCCCCGACACGGTCCGCTGGGACGGTACCCACGTCCGCCTCGCCGAGCCGTACGGCGCGCAGCGGATCGGCGAGCCGCGGGAGCCCTTCGGCGCCGCGCCCTGGGCACCGCCGGAACAGCGCGAGGGCACGGGGACCGCCGACGCCCGCGACGACCTGTGGGCCGTCGGCCGGCTCGTCTACTTCCTGCTGTCCGGCCGCCCGGGTCCCGCCGCGGAACCGCCCCACGACCTCGGGGAGTTCCGCCGGCTGGCCGCGCCGGCCGACAGCGGCCTGTTCGACCCGCGTGCGGTGAACCGGCCCCGTCCGTCCGAGCTGATGCGCCTGCTCCAGGTGCCCGATCCGCTCTCCGCGCCCGCCCCGGCCGACCCGCTCGGCGCCGGACGCGCCGAGTTCGACGCCCAGCGCGCCAAGAAGCGGAAGGAGCTCGGCACCGGGGAGCCGCCGCAGGAGGAGTGCTACGAGTACCCCGTCCCGCGCCGCTCCTGGCGGTTCTGGCTGCCGCGTGGTTCCGGGGCCGGCGCCGTGCGGGAGCCCGAGGCCCCGCCCCCGGCCCCGGCCGCCCGGCCCACCCTCTGCCCGTACTGCCTGCTGCCGGTGGAGTACGACGAGACACGGCTGGTCACCCTGGACGACAGGCGGGTCTTCCGGCCGCTGGACCTCAGCCGGGAGCGGCGCCCGATGCACCGGCAGGACGCGCTGCGGCAGGCGTACCAGTCCTGCCCGCACGCCCCGGCGGACGCGCCGCACCACCTGCCCGTCCCGTTCCTCACCAACGGCGAGCCGCTCACCGTCGCGCTGGTGGGCAGCTCCGCGGCCGGCAAGACGCACCTCCTCGCCGCGATGCTGGGCGAGATCGAGCAGGGCGGGCTGGAGCCGTACGGGCTGAAGTGCTTGCCGCTCAACCCGGACACCCACCGGGAGTTCATCCGGGAGCGGGTCCAGCGCCTGCACCGGGGCAAGATGCTGGAAAGCACCGGCCAGACGTCGTTCGCCCACTTCGCCGACGGGCTGCTCGTCACCGGCGGCGGGGTGACGCGCCCCGTGCTCTTCTTCGACCTCGCCGGCGAGGACCTGGTGCAGAACGGCGAGGTGACCAGCTTCCTGATGGGCGTGGGCGCCTTCATCTTCGTCCTCGACCCGCTGCGGGCCCTGCGGCTCCCGGCCCTGGAACCCGTCCGCGCCCGGACCGGGCTCCACCAGCGGGAACTGGGCGACGAGGCGTTCACCACCGTCCTCAACCGGGTGCCGCGGATCGGCCCCCGCATCGACGCACCGGCGGCGGTCGCGCTGAACAAGAGCGATCTGATCCGGTTCGACCCCACGGTGGACCGCTGGCTGAGCCGCGCGGCGGACCTGGACGAGGAGGACCTGCTCGCCGAGAGCCGTGACGCTTACGCCTTCGTGGCCCACCACGGCAACGCGTCCTGGCTGAAGCCGTTCGACGACTGCGCCCGGTGCACGCTGCACTTCGTGGCGGCGACCGGAGCCCAGGTCCGCGGTGACGTCTATCCGCACGGCATCAGACCGCGGCGGGTGCTGACCCCGCTGCTGTCGGTCTTCGCCATGAGCGGGCTCCTCCCCGGAGCGCGATGGAAAGAGGTGGGGACCTGATGGTCCGTCATGAACAGTGGGTGGACCAGATCGTCTTCCGCTGGGACGCCGGCAACACCCTGGGGACCACCGGCTTCGGCCCGGTCGCGTGGTCGTGCGACCGGGAGACCGCCGAGGAGTTCTTCCGCCGGGCGGCCGCGCTTCTGCGCAGCACGGCGGCGGAGACGGCCCCGGCCCTGATCAGGCTGGAGCAGGGCGGGCAGGCCATGCTCGTCCACCGGTCCCCCTGGCCCGCCCCGGAAGGGCGGCGGTCGAGCACGGTCTGCCACGCGCTGCTGGGGCCGCCCGGGATCCTCGACGCCGATCTCTGCCTGGGGCTCGGCCGCTGGTCGTGGGCGGGCAGCGGACTCCCGCTCGGTGACGTCCGGGGCAGCCTGGAGGCGGTCCACCAGTCCGCGCTGCGGCCGTCCGCCGAGGACGGGCAGCGGACGCTGCGGGCGGGGCTCCCGGACGTGGCGGAGACGCTGACGGCCCTGGCCGCCGAGTTCCTGCGGGACCCCGAGCAGGGGTTCACGGTGCTGGACCGGGCGGGCGGGGACAGCGCCCGCCGGGTGCTGTGGGGGCTGCACGGCCTCTTCAGCGGGGTCCGCACCGGGGGATGGACCTTCGCCACCCACGACACCGCGGAGGACCCGGCGATCCGCTTCCTCTTCGTCCGGAGCTGGCCGGGCACGGTCTCCCAGGGCACCGACCGGATCCGGATGGACCCCCGGGAACGGCTCGGGGACCGGGCCGAGCGGGTGGCGGGCGAACTGGTGGACCACTACCTGCGCCGGGTCGAGGAAGGGGAGGGCCACGAGTACGAGGTGGCGAAGGCGCTGGCGGCCGCCGCCGGGGACCCCGGGCCGCGAGGGCCGGCGGGTGCCGGGAGCGGCCGCGTCCTGCTCGCCTCCGCGGAGCGGGCCCTGACCGCACTGAGCCGGCCCACGGGCGGCGGACGGCGGACGGCGGCCGGACCGCGCAACTCGTACGGCGCGGGCGCCGGTTTCCGGGCGGGGGACGGGGTCTTCGGCATCGGCGGTCCGCGCGGCGGGGACGGCTCGTCCGGTGCGGGCGGCGGGTACGGCCCCCAGGGCGGGTTCGGCGCCGGGGATGCGCCCGTATCCGGCGATGCATACCCTCCGGACGGCGCGCACGGGCCGGACGGCGCGTGCGGGAGCGAACCACCCGTGCCCGCACACTCGGCCCGGCCCTCCGAGTCCCGGACGGCCGCCGCCGCGGGCGGTTTCGCCGGGCTGCCGCGCGTCCGCCCCGAGTGGCCGGCCGAGCCCACGCCCGGCCACCTGGTCGACCGCCTGACCGACCGCCTCCGGAAACGGAAGCGGACGGTGGGCTACCCGGAACTCCTCACCGCCCTGCGGATGATGGAGGAGTCGCCCACCGGACGGCGGCAGGCCGTGGACGCCGCCGCGGGCGCCGCGGACCGGCACCTGATCACGGCACTGCGGCAGGAGCACATCCCGTACGCGGCCGTCGGCCTGCTGGTGGGGGAGATCGCCCGACGGTACCGCGAGTGGGGGCGCACGCCGCAGCGGGAACTGTGCGAGACCGTGCTGGACATGGGGCTGTTCGTGACGAGCCGGCCGCGCCCGTCGGCCGGCCCCCCGCCCGCCGACGAGACCCGGGCCGCCAATGCCGCCGCGCTCTACCACTGGGCCGTCCGGCCGCTGGCACGGGACGCGCGGATCAGCAGCCGGCTGGCCGCGGTGCTGCCCCGGCTGGCCCTCGGCGCGGATCTCGCGGGCCGGGCGGCGGTCGACCGGATCCTGGAGCACCAGCACGGCCCGGGACTCGGGGACACGGTCTGGCTGGCCCTTCTCCGGACGTTCCGGCAGGACCCGGCAGCGGAAACACCCGGGCCCGTGCCCGGTCCCGCTCGCCCGCCCGCCCCTCCGCCGCCCCACAAGCCCATCCCACGGGACCGCGGACCCGTCCGGAAACGCGAACCCGGCACGCCCGCCCCCGCGACGCGCACCGTGCTTCCGGGCCCTGAGCCCCGGTACAGCGGGGACGGCTACGGGGCGGCCCAGGACAAGGACGACCGTGTGGGGGTGGTCATCGCGTTCTCTGTCCTCGCCGCGCTGCTGCTGGTGCTGGTGTGGCTCCTCCTGAGCGGCTGACCGGCCCGGGTCGAAACCGGGAGGTCCCTGGAGTCCGGCCCCCATGGCTTTCGCTGGCGAGGTCTCTGCGACGGGCCGTGAGGTCGAGCCGTTGAACGGGGGCACCTGTTCCCCCGCGATGCGAACTTGCCCGGATGTGCGACGTGCCTGGTTCAGTAAAGTCGCCAATCCGGGCAAGTTTGCCTCAAACGGCTACTTGCCCGAGACGTGCAAGTAGCCGTTTGAGGCAAGTTGCCGAGGCGCCCTGCCCGGGATCGTTCCGGGCCGGGCGCGTTGTGCGGTGGGCCGGTGGCCGGTTCAGGAGGCGAAGCCGAGTTCGCGGGCGATCAGCATGCGCTGGACCTCGCTCGTGCCCTCGCCGATTTCCAGGATTTTGGAGTCGCGCCACATCCGGGCCACCGGGTACTCGTTCATGAAGCCGTAGCCGCCGTGGATCTGGGTGGCTTCCCGGGCGTTGGTGACGGCGATCTCCGAGGAGTACAGCTTGGCCAGGGCGGCCTCCTTCTTGAAGGGCTCGCCGGCCAGCAGCCGGGAGGCCGCGTCGCGCCAGGCCAGGCGGGCGGTGTGGGCCCGCATCTCCATGTCGGCCAGCTTGAACTGGATCGCCTGGTTGTCACCGATCGGCTTCCCGAAGGCCCGGCGCGTCCTGGCGTAGGACACGGACTCGTCCACGCAGCCCTGGGCGAGACCGGTCGCCAGGGCCGAGATGGCGATGCGGCCCTCGTCGAGGATGCGGAGGAACTGTGCGTAGCCGCGGCCCTCCTCGCCGAGCAGGTTGGCGGCCGGGACCCGGACGTCGGAGAAGGACAGTTCGCGGGTGTCCGAGGCGTTCCAGCCGACCTTCGAGTACGCGGGCGCGACGGTGAAGCCGGGGGTGCCGGAGGGCACGATGATCGAGGAGATCTCGGGGCGGCCGTCCGGCTTGCGGCCGGTGACGGCGGTGACCGTGACGAGGCCGGTGATGTCGGTGCCGGAGTTGGTGATGAAGGACTTGGAGCCGTTGATCACCCACGCGTCGCCGTCGCGGACGGCGGTGGTGCGGGTGCCGCCGGCGTCCGAGCCGCAGTCCGGCTCGGTCAGGCCGAAGGCGCCCAGGATCTCGCCGGAGCACATCCGGGGCAGCCACTCCCGCTTCTGCTCCTCGGTGCCGAAGCGGTACACGGGCATGGCGCCGAGGGAGACCCCGGCCTCGAGGGTGATGGCGATCGAGGAGTCCACCCGGGCCAGCTCCTCCAGGACCAGGCCGAGGGCGAGGTAGTCGCCGCCCATCCCGCCGTACTCCTCGGGGAACGGCAGGCCGAAGAGGCCCATCCGGCCCATCTCGCGGACGATCTCGTAGGGGAACTCGTGGTTCTCGTAGAACTCGCCGATCTTCGGGGCGATGACGTCGTGGGCGAACTCCTCGACGGTGCGCCGGAGTTCCTCGTGCTCGGGGGAGAGGCGGTGGTCGATCGGCATGGCTTCAGTTCTCCTGGTGGGAGGGGGTGCCCGCGAGGGCACGGACGGTGCGGGACGGGCTGGGTCGGCCCAGGTGGGCGGCCATCCACACGCTGGTGGCGGTGAGACGGCCGAGATCGACCCCGGTCTCGATGCCGAGGCCGTGCAGCATCCAGACCAGGTCCTCGGTGGCGAGGTTCCCGGTGGCGCTCCTGGCGTAGGGGCAGCCGCCGAGGCCGCCCGCGGAGGCGTCGACGGTGGTGACGCCCTGCTGGAGGGCGGCGAGGGTGTTGGCGAGGGCCTGGCCGTAGGTGTCGTGGAAGTGGACGGCGAGCCGGCCGGCGGGTACGCCGGCCGCGCCGAGCGCGGTCAGCAGCGCCGCCACGTGGCCGGGGGTGGCCACGCCGATGGTGTCGCCGAGGCTCAGCTCGTCGCAGCCCAGGTCCAGGAGCCGCCGGCCGACCCCGGCGACCTGTTCGACCGGCACGGCTCCTTCCCAGGGGTCGCCGAAGCACATGGAGAGATAGCCGCGGACGCGCAGGCCCGCCGCGGCGGCCTTGGCGACCACCGGCTCGAACATGGCGAGGGACTCCTCCACCGTCCGGTTGAGGTTGGCCTTGGCGAACGACTCGGTGGCGCTGCCGAAGACGGCGACCTCCCGCACCCCGAGCGCCAGCGCCCGGTCCAGGCCCCGCTCATTGGGGACGAGGACCGGCAGCCGCGTCCCGGCGGGCAGCCCCGGGCCGCCGAGCAGGGGCATCAGCTGCTCGGCGTCGGCCAGTTGGGGAACCCACCGGGGGTGGACGAAGCTGGTCGCCTCGATGGTGTCCAGCCCGGCCGCGGCCAGCCGCTTGATGAACTCGGCCTTGATCTCGACCGGCACGACGGCCTGTTCGTTCTGGAGGCCGTCCCGGGGGCCCACCTCGTGGATGCGGACCCGGGCGGGCAGGCCGGGGGCGGGGACGGTCATGGGGAGTCCGTCAGGAAGGGACATCGCTCGCCTCCTCGGTGATCGCGGCGGCCGGAACGGCCGGTCCGCCCTCGGCGGTCGCGGCCGGCCCGTGCGGTGCGACGACGGCCAGGACCTGGTCCATGGCGACGGTGCTGCCGGCTGTCACGTCGAGTTCGGTGACGGTGCCGTCGTGCGGTGCGGCGATGACGTGCTCCATCTTCATCGCCTCCACGACCAGCAGACTCTGCCCGGCGGTGACCGCCTCGCCCACGGCCGCCTTGACGACCGTGACGGTGCCGGGCATCGGGGCGGTGAGGGCCCCGGCCTGCCCGGCGCCCGCGCCGCCGCGCAGGGCGGCGGCCACGGGGTCGTGGGCGGTGGCGTGCCAGGCGTCGCCGTCCCGGCCCAGCCAGTGTCCTCCGGCACCGTCCGGCGCGTGGTGGAACACGTGGGTGACGCCCGCGTACTCCAGCAGCAGCGGGGCGCCGGGCGCGGGCGGCCCGTCGCCGCCGGGGACGAGCCGGGCCCGGACCGCGCTGTCCGGCCCCGCGCCGTCCGGCCCCGCGGCGGGCGCGGTCCCGCCGGGCGCGGGCGTGGCCGCCGGGGTGACGGCCTGCTCCTCCACGCGGATCTCCGCGTCGTGCAGCGGGCCCCGGACGAGGACGGTCACCGGCTCGTGGCCGGGGATCCCGACGGGGTGCGGCGTCCAGGCCGGTGTGCCGCCCAGCCGCCAGCCGCTCGGTACGGAGAACGGGTCCGTCCATCCCGGACGGCCCCCGGAGCCCTCGGGGCCGCCGGCCGCCGCACCGGGCGCACCCGCCGTGTCACCGGCCGCCCCGCCCGGGGCACCGGGCCCTCCCGCGCTCCCGGGGGCCCGTCCCGCGTCCGCGCCCCCGCCCGCGGCCAGGGCCGCGTGGCGGAGCAGCGCCGCCGCCGCGTACACCTCCGCCGGTACGGACGGCCGCAGCAGGGAGGCCGCGTCGCGGTCGACGAGTCCGGTGTCCATCTCGCCCGACACCACCTCCGGGTGGGCCAGCAGCCGGCGCAGGAAGCCGGCGTTGGTGTCCACCCCGAGGACGTCCGTCCCGGCGAGCGCGGCGCGCAGCCGCCGCAGTGCGGTGGCGCGGTCCGGGCCATGGGCGATGATCTTGGCGAGCATCGGGTCGTAGGCCGTCCCGACCTCGGTGCCCGGGGAGAGGCCGGAGTCGACGCGCACGCCTTCGCCCTCCGGTTCGCGGAGCAGGCGGACCGTGCCGGCCGAGGGCAGGAAGTCCACCCGGCCGCCGTCCGCCGCGCGGGCGGTCTCCGCGCAGAGCCGGGCCTCCACCGCGTGCCCGGTGAGCCGTATGTCCTGCTGGCCGAAGCCGAGCGGCTCCCCGGCGGCGGCCCGCAGCTGCCACTCCACCAGGTCCAGGCCGGTGACGAGTTCGGTGACCGGATGCTCGACCTGGAGGCGGGTGTTCATCTCCATGAAGTAGTACGCGGAGGGGTCGCTGCCCGGGACGATGAACTCGACGGTGCCCGCTCCCCGGTAGCCGCAGGAGCGGGCGGCCTGCACGGCGGCCTCGCCCATGGCGGCCCGGGTGGCCTCGTCGAGCAGCGGGCTGGGGGCCTCCTCGACGATCTTCTGATGGCGGCGCTGAAGGGAGCACTCGCGCTCGCCGAGGTGCACCACGTTGCCGTGGCCGTCGGCCAGCAGCTGGATCTCGATGTGCCGGGGCCGGTCGATCCACCGCTCCACCAGCAGGGTGTCGTCCCCGAAGGAGCCGCGCGCCTCGCGCCGTGCGGCGGCGATCTCCTCGGCGAGCACCTCCTCGGAGCGAACCAGCCGCATGCCCTTGCCGCCGCCGCCCGCCGAGGGCTTCAGCAGCACGGGCATGCCGATCTCCCGGGCCGCCGCGGCCAGTTCGGCGTCGGTGAGTCCGCTGCCGGAGGAGCCGGGGACGACCGGGACCCCGGCGGCCCGGACCGTCTCCTTGGCGCGGATCTTGTCGCCCATCAGCTCGATCGCGCCCGGGGGCGGGCCGATGAAGACCAGGCCGGCCTCCTCGCAGGCACGGGCGAAGGCGGCGTTCTCGGCGAGGAAGCCGTAGCCGGGGTGGACGGCCCGCGCGCCGCTGCGGGCGGCGGCGTCGAGCAGCCGCTCCACCGACAGGTAGCTCTCGGCGGCGGCCGTGGGGCCGATCCGGACGGCCGTGTCGGCCTCCCGCACATGGCGGGCTTCCGCGTCGGCGTCGCTGAACACGGCGACCGACCGCACCCCCAGCCGGCGCAGGGTGCGGATCACGCGGACCGCGATCTCGCCCCGGTTGGCGACCAGTACGGACTCGAACATCGTCGTCATCTCCGTTGTCATCTCGTCCGCCGTCCCGTCACATCCGGAAGACGCCGTAGCCGGGTGCGGCCGGGTCCCGCCGCGGCAGCGGCGCGTTGGCGCAGGCGGTGAGGGCGAGGCCCAGGACCTGGCGGGTCTCCAGCGGGTCGATCACGCCGTCGTCCCAGAGCCGGGCGGTGGCGTAGTAGGCGTTGCCCTGGGTGTCGTACTGCTCGCGGATGGGGGCGCGGAACGCCTCCTCGTCCTCCGCGGACCACTCCTCGCCGCGTGCCTCCAGCTGGTCGCGTTTGACGGTGGCCAGCACGGAGGCCGCCTGCTCGCCGCCCATCACGGAGATCTTGGCGTTGGGCCACATCCACAGGAACCGCGGTGAGTAGGCCCGGCCGCACATGGAGTAGTTGCCCGCGCCGTAGGAACCGCCTATCACGACCGTCAGCTTGGGCACCCGGGTGCAGGCGACGGCGGTGACCATCTTGGCGCCGTGCTTGGCGATGCCGCCGGCCTCGTAGTCCCGGCCGACCATGAAGCCGGAGATGTTCTGCAGGAAGAGCAGCGGGATGCCGCGCTGGTCGCACAGCTCGATGAAGTGGGCGCCCTTCTGGGCGGATTCGGAGAACAGGATGCCGTTGTTCGCGACGATGCCGACCGGGTGGCCGTGGATCCGGGCGAAGCCGGTGACGAGGGTCTGGCCGTACTCCGCCTTGAACTCGGCGAAGCGCGAGCCGTCCGTGATCCGGGCGATCACCTCGCGGACGTCGTAGGGGGTGCGGGAGTCGGCGGGGACGGCGCCGTAGAGCCCGGCCGGGTCCACCGCCGGCTCCTCGGCCGGCTCCACGGACCAGGGCAGCGGCCCGCGCTCCGGGAGGGTGGAGACGATGGTGCGGGTGATGCGGAGGGCGTGGGCGTCGTCCTCCGCGAGATGGTCGGTGACACCGGAGGTACGGGAGTGGACCTCGCCGCCGCCCAGCTCCTCGGCCGTGACGACCTCACCGGTGGCGGCCTTCACCAGCGGCGGGCCGCCGAGGAAGATCGTGCCCTGGCCGCGCACGATGACGGCCTCGTCGCTCATGGCCGGGACGTAGGCCCCGCCGGCCGTGCAGGAGCCCAGCACCGCCGCGATCTGCGGGATGCCGGCACCGGACATCCGGGCCTGGTTGTAGAAGATCCGGCCGAAGTGCTCGCGGTCGGGGAAGACCTCGTCCTGCAGGGGGAGGAAGGCGCCGCCGGAGTCGACCAGATAGAGGCAGGGCAGCCGGTTCTCCAGCGCCACCTCCTGGGCGCGGAGGTGCTTCTTCACCGTCATCGGGTAGTACGTGCCGCCCTTGACGGTGGCGTCGTTGGCGACGATCACCACCTCGCGGCCGGAGACCCGCCCGATGCCCGCGATCACCCCGGCCGCCGGGGCCGCGCCGCCGTACAGGCCCTCTGCGGCCAGCGGGGCCAGCTCCAGGAACGGCGAGCCCGGGTCGAGCAGCGCGTCCACCCGGTCCCGGGGGAGGAGCTTGCCGCGGGCGGTGTGGCGGGCGCGGGCCTTCTCGCCGCCGCCCAGCCGGGCCGCGGCCAGCCGCTCCCGCAGCTCCGCCGCCAGCTCGCGGTGCGCCGCCTCGTTGGCCCGCCAGGCCGCGGACGCCGGATCGGCGGCGCTCCTCAGCACGGGTGCCTGCTGCATGGTCGAGCTCCCTTGCTCGGTCAGTGCTCTGTGCTCGTTCGGTGCTCGTTCGGTGCTCATGTGCGGTGGTGCTGTGGGCGGCCGCCGGCCCGCGTGCGCGCCCCTGGACGGTCCGCACACCCCCGCCGGTGTCCGGGCGTGCCCAGGGGTGCGGTGCACGGCCCCGGCCCTCCGGGCAGAGGGGTTAATGAGCGTTAACGTCCGGCTTCAGGTTAACGAGCGCTAACCCTTGTTGTCTAGAATGCCTTCATGACTCCCCCCGCTGCCGCCACGGGCGCGGCTCCCACCCGCCGCGAGCAGATCCTCAGGGAGGCCGCGCGCCTCTTCGCCGAGCGCGGCTTCCACGGCGTCGGTGTGGACGAGATAGGGGCGGCCGTCGGTATCAGCGGCCCCGGCCTGTACCGCCACTTCCCCGGCAAGGAGGCGATGCTGGCCGAGCTGCTGGTCGGCATCAGCAGCCGGCTGCTGCACGGCGGCCGGCGCCGGGTCGCCGAGACGGCCGGGCCGCCCGGTGCCGTGCTGGACTCGCTCATCGACGGCCACATCGACTTCGCCCTCGACGACCGGGCGCTGATCGTCCTCCACGACCGGGAGCTGGACCGGCTGCGGGAGAGCGACCGCAAGCTGGTCCGCCAGTTCCAGCGGCAGTACGTCGAGCTGTGGGTCGGTGTCGTCCGCGACGCCTATCCGGACATCACCGAGGACGAGGCCCGCGCCTCCGTGCACGCCGTCTTCGGCCTGCTCAACTCCACCCCGCACCTCGGCAGCCCGGGCGCCCTCTCGGGGCGCGAGCCGATGGCGGCCCTGCTGCACCGGCTGGCGCGCGGGGCCTTCGACGCGGCCGTGCCCGCCCCCTGAGCGGCGGGAAGCGCCTCCGTTCCCCTGCTGCCCCCGCCTCCGTCCCCCGCCGCTCCCGCCCCCGTTTCCCCTCGGCCGCCGCCTCCGCCCGCGCCCGCTCCTTTCCGCGGACCGTGACGGACGTCTCTGGACAGTGTGGGTAACTGCCGGGTAGCTTTCCCTGAGCAAGCGCTTAGACATGGATGCGGGTGAGCCTTGCCCGGACCGGCACCGGTCCGCCCACCACCGGGGTTCCAGCAGAGGGAGGCGTGCGGAGATGCGTCGCACGGTGTTCAACGAGGACCAGGAAGCGTTCCGGGAGACCATTCGCGATTTCATCGCCGCCGAGGTCGTCCCCGTCTACGACCAGTGGCTGGAGGCCGGCCAGGCCCCGCGCGAGTTCTACTACAAACTCGGCGAGCTGGGCATCTTCGGCATCGAGGTGCCCGAGGAGTTCGGCGGAGCCGGCGAGCACAGCTTCAAGTTCCAGGCGATCATCGCCGAGGAGAGCGCCCGCGCCGGCGTCAGCTTCGGCGGCAGCAGCGTGCACGTCGGGCTCTGCCTGCCGTACCTGCAGGCGTACGCCACCGACGAGCAGAAGAAGCGCTGGCTGCCGAAGTTCGTCACCGGCGAGATGATGTTCGCCATCGCCATGACCGAGCCGGGCACCGGCTCCGACCTGGCCGGCATGAAGACCACCGCCAAGCTCTCCGAGGACGGCAGCCACTACGTCCTCAACGGCGCCAAGACCTTCATCACCGGCGGTGTCCACGCCGACCGTGTGATCGTCTGCGCCCGCACCTCCCCGCTGAACCCCGAGGACCGCCGCGCCGGCATCTCCCTCTTCGTCGTCGACACCAAGTCCGAGGGCTACGCGGTCGGCCGCAAGCTGGAGAAGCTGGGCCTGAAGACCTCCGACACCGCCGAGCTGTCCTTCACGGACGTCAAGGTGCCCGCCGAGGACCTGCTCGGCGAGGAGGGCAAGGGCTTCTCCTACCTCGGCCAGAACCTGCCGCAGGAGCGTCTCGCCATCGCCATGGGCGCCTACGCCCAGGCCGCCGCGGCCATCAACTTCGCCAAGGAGTACGTCCGGGACCGCACGGTCTTCGGCAAGCCCGTGGCCGCGTTCCAGAACACCAAGTTCGTGCTGGCCGACTGCAAGGCCGACGTAGACGCCATGGAGGCCGTGGTCGACCGCGCCCTCGACGCCCACGACGCCGGTGAGCTGACCGCCGCCGACGCCGCCTCCGCCAAGCTGTTCTGCACCGAGAAGGCCGCCGAGGTCATCGACAAGTGCCTCCAGCTGCACGGCGGTTACGGCTACATGATGGAGTACCCCATCGCCCGCCTGTACGCGGACAACCGCGTCAACCGCATCTACGGCGGCACCAGCGAGGTCATGCGCACCATCGTCGCCAAGTCGATGGGGCTGTGAGGGCGGCGTCCGCCTCCCTCACACGCGGCTGAAACGCACACCGACATGAGCGAAGCACTCCGGAGTCTCGTCGATCTGCTCGACCTGGAGCGGATCGAGGAGAACATCTTCCGCGGCGCCAGCCGGCCCGCGGTGATCCCCCGCGTCTTCGGCGGCCAGGTGGCCGCCCAGGCGCTGGTCGCCGCGGGCCGCACCGTGGACCCGGGCCGCCCCGCGCACTCGCTGCACGCGTACTTCCTGCGGCCGGGGGACCCCGGGGCGCCGATCGTCTACTCCGTCGACCGCATCCGCGACGGCCGCTCCTTCACCACCCGGCGGGTGGTGGCGGTGCAGCACGGCAAGCCGATCTTCCACCTCTCGGCCTCCTTCCAGCTCCACGAGGAGGGGCTGGAGCACCAGGAGCCGATGCCCGCCGCGCCCGACCCGGAGACCCTGCCGACGGCGGCCGAGCTGCTGCCCAAGCACGCGCATCTCTTCAGCGACCCGGGCGTCGTGGACCGGCTGCTGGAGGCCCGCTCGGCCGTCGATCTGCGCTACGTCGACGAGCCGCCGTACGCCACCGCCGCGCAGGGCCCGCGCGAACCCCGTTCCCAGGTATGGTTCCGGACGAACGGCAAGCTGGGCGGGGAGATCGACGCACCACTGCTCCACGTCTGCCTCGCCACCTATGTCTCCGACATGACGCTGCTCGACTCGGTCCTCCTCGCCCACGGGCGCGGCGGCTGGGCGGTCGGCGACGTGGTCGGCGCGAGCCTGGACCACGCCATGTGGTTCCACCGCCCCTTCCGTGCGGACGAGTGGCTGCTGTATGACCAGAGCAGCCCCTCGTCCTCCGGCGGGCGGGGGCTGGGACAGGCCCGTATCTACACCGCCGACGGCCGCCTCGCGGTGACCGTCATCCAAGAAGGGCTGGTCCGGGTGCCTCGGGTGTGAGGTGTCCCGTGACCGGGTCCGGCGGGGCCGCCGTGGAGACGGACGGCGGCCCCGTCCGGGCCGTACAGGTGCGGGAGGGCCGGTGCCCTGGACCATGGGGCCACCGGTCCTCCCGTTCCGCTTTCCGCCCCTCCGGCGCTCTCCCCGGCTAGTGGCCGGACAGCCCCCGGAGGCCGGCCGCGTCCAGCAGATACGCGGTCATCGGGTCGTAGAAGCGCGGGTCGAGGACGTGATCGTCCAGCGGTACCGTGACGGCGAGGGTGCCCTCCGCCTCGCCCAGGAACAGCGCCGGGTCGTTGCAGTCGGCGAATCCCACCGCCTCGACGCCGCGCTGCCCGGCGCAGCCCGCCCAGCCGTGGTCCGCCACCACCAGATCCGGCAGGGGCCGGCCCGCGCGCTCCAGGGCGTCGAGGATCGCGGCCATCGGCGCGGGGGAGTGGGTGTGCCAGAGGGTGGCACCGCGCTCCAGCACCGCCACGTCGGCGAACTGGACGACGAATCCCTCGTCGGCCCGCAGACCGCCCGGGATCTCCATGACCTCGCAGCCCGCCGCCCGCATCCCGGCCGCGAGGGTGCGGTGCACGTCCAGCAGCCCGCCCGGGTGCCCGGTCGCGAAGAGCACCCGGTGGTCCTCCCCGGCGGACTTGCGCAGCACGGCCGCCATCCGGTCCAGCGCGTCCACCGTCAGCCCCGGGTCGATCGTGTCCTGGCCCGCGCGGTGCCCCGGGTCGTCCACGACGCCGCAGCGCTCCGCCATCACCGCCAGCACGTCCTGCTCGTCGGTCCACCGGTCGCCGAGCTCCAGCCCGAGCCAGTAGTGGCGGTCGCCGTTGGCGAGCTTGCGGTAGTGGGACAGGTTGTTGTCCCGGGGCGTGGCCACGTTGCCCGCGATCCGCGTACGGACGAGGTGGTCGATCAGCTCGGCGCGGCCGGGGGCGGGGCTGGGTATCGGCATACGGCCATTGTGACCCGTACGGACGGGGGATGGCCGTCCTGTCCAAATAGCGCGCGGAGCCACTCGCAAACGTACATGTGCGGAATCCGGCGTTCTGCTTAGGCTCGGGGGGGACCGCAGCCGCACCCCACCGCCGAGAGCAGAGGCCCCCCGCATGACCTCAGCCGACCGCAGCCACCAGGACGAGGCCCAGGGCCGGGACGAGGCCCGGGGGCCGGGTGGGGCCGGGCGCCCGGACCGGGACGCCGGAGCCGGCAGCGCCGCCGCCGGTGGGCGCGGCGGGCCGCCCCGGGGCCCCGTCGACTCCTCGCGCGTCCCGCGCTACGCCGGGCCCGCCACCTTCGCGCGGCTGCCCCGGATCGACGAGGTCGGCGGCACCGCGGACGTCGCGGTGGTCGGCGTGCCCTTCGACAGCGGCGTCTCCTACCGCCCCGGCGCCCGCTTCGGCGGCAACGCCGTCCGCGAGGCGTCCCGGCTGCTGCGCCCGTACAACCCGGCGCAGGACGCCTCCCCCTTCGCGCTGGCGCAGGTGGCCGACGCCGGTGACATCGCCGCCAACCCGTTCAACATCAACGAGGCCGTCGAGACGATCGAGGCCGCGGCCGACGGCATCCTCTCCACCGGAGCCCGGATGATGACCCTCGGCGGCGACCACACCATCGCCCTGCCGCTGCTGCGCGCGGCCGCCCGCCGGCACGGCCCGGTCGCCCTGCTGCACTTCGACGCCCACCTGGACACCTGGGACACCTACTTCGGCGCCGAGTACACCCACGGCACCCCGTTCCGCCGGGCCGTCGAGGAGGGCATCCTCGACACCTCGGCCCTCTCCCACGTCGGCATCCGCGGCCCGCTCTACGGCCGGAAGGACCTGGACGAGGACGAGAAGATGGGCTTCGGCATCGTCACCTCGGCCGATGTGATGCGGCGCGGCGTGGACGAGGTCGCCCAGCAGCTCCGCGAGCGCATCGGCGACCGCCCGCTCTACATCTCCATCGACATCGACGTCCTGGACCCGGCCCACGCCCCCGGCACCGGCACCCCGGAGGCCGGCGGCCTGACCTCCCGCGAACTGCTGGAGATCCTGCGCGGCCTGGCCGGCTGCCGGCTGGTCTCGGCGGACCTGGTGGAGGTCGCCCCGGCGTACGACCACGCGGAGATCACCTCGGTCGCGGCCTCCCACACGGCGTACGAACTGACCACGATCATGGCCCGCCAGATCGCGGCGGCCCGGGCCTGACCCGGAGACCGGGGGGCGGTCCGGCGCGGACTGCCAGGGCGGTGACGGTCCCGTCACCGCCCGCCCCGGTCGACGAGCCGGAACCACACGCTCTTGCCGGTGGGCGGCCGTCCGCCGTGCCACATGGTCCCCCAGTCGTCGGCGCACGCCTGGACGAGCAGCAGCCCTCGCCCGTGCTCCGCCGTCTCCGGAGCGGGTTCCGGCGCCGTGCCGTCCCCCTGCGCCGCCTGCGGCCAGGGCATGCCGCACGGGTCGTCGTCCCGCACGGAGACCCTCAACTGGCCGGCCTGAACGGTCGCTTCGAGCGTCAGCCGTTCACCTTCGTGTGCAGATGGACGTTGGAGACCACCTCCGAGACGAGCAGCCGCGCCAGCTCGACGAGCGGTGTGTGCCCGGTGACCGTGAGCAGCCCGGTGAGCATGTCCCGGGCGACCTTGGCGGTCTCGGGGATGTTCGGTGCCTGCATTGGAATACGAGCGGACGGGGGCGTGGGCATGGGGGCTGACGAGAACGGGCGTGCTCAACGGGTCCTCCGGTAGAGGGTCTTGGCGAGATGCGGCCACCGGGCGCCCGCCACCGTGGCTCGGCCGGTCCGCAACGCGCGGACCGGCCGAGCTGCGGATTTACCGGCGTGCGTAGCGGTATACACGCGGAACGTAGGGGGCAAGAATTCTCCGGAGCAAGTATGTCGAGCGAGAATCACCCTCGCGGGTGGTCTCGTGCTATACGTACGCGCATGGCCGGAGTTGCCCGAAGAGAGGACCAGCGCCCCCATGCCACCGAGGGACAACCCCACGGCCCGACAGGCACGCCTGGGCGCCGAGTTGAGGAGGCTCAGGGAGCGGGCCGGGAAGCCCGCTCGTGAAGCCGGCGCTCTGCTCGGAGTGGACCAGGCGAAGATCAGCAACATCGAGTCGGGCCGTATCGGTGTGAGTGAGGAGCGCATTCGGCGCCTGGCAGCGCACTACTCATGCGCGGACACAGCCCTGATCGACGCGCTGTGCGCCATGGCTCGTGAGCACCGGGGCCAGCACTGGTGGGACGAGTACCGGGGGATCCTGGCTCCTGCTTTCCTGGACATCGCGGAACTGGAGCACCATGCAGTTCACCTGCGTTCGATGCAAACGCTCTCCATGCCCGGCCTTCTCCAGACGGAGGACTACGCGCGTGCGGTCTTCAGGGGCGGCATCCCACCGCTGCCCGATGACGAGATCGAGGCACGGGTCGAGCACAGGATGCGGCGGCGGTCGGCCCTTGAACGTGACAATCCGCCGCCGTACGAGGTGGTCATCCACGAGGCTGCGCTGAGGATGCGGTTCGGCGGCCGGGAGGTCACCAGGGAGCAGTTGGAGCACCTGCTGGAGATGTCGGAGTGGCCCGGTGTGACGGTACGCGTGCTTCCCTTCGGCAACGAACAGTTCATCGAAGTCACCCAGCCCCTGCTCTACGTGGCCGGTGTCGTACCGCAACTCGACACGGTGCAGAAGGACAGTCCCTCCGGGAGCCACCACCTTGACGCCGAAGCCGAACTCCAAAAGCATCGGGCGTTGTTGGACGTCGCCGAGAGCGTCTCGCTCGATGTCGGCCAGTCCCGGCAGCTCATCGCCGACATCGCACGGGAACTGTGAGGAACGGGTCCATGGAGATACAGGTGTACTGGCAGAAGTCCTCGTTCTCCGGGGCGGAGGGGCCCAATTGCCTGGAGATCGCGGGTGTGCCCGGCGCTCTCCTGGTGCGGGAGAGCGACGCCCCCGGAACCGTCCTCTCGGTCGGTCGAGCGGCGCTCGCCGGGCTTGTCGCGGGCGTCAAGGCGGGCGAGTTCGACGTGCAGGGCGGCTCCGGTCGGTTCTTCTGTGGAGGAGACCGTATGAGGGTGAGCTACTGGATCGCCCCCGGGCGCCGCATCACCATGCTCACCGTGTTCCCGAAAACGCGTATGCGGGAGTTTGCCGAGGCGGAGCGGGCGAGACAGGCGTTCAAACGATGCCGGGAAGAAGCCCACACCCTGGACGAGGAGGAGTTGTGATGTCCGAGAACGGGCGCGCCAGCCTTGCCGAAGCCCGTCGGGCGCGGACCATCACCCCGGAGATCGAGGAGGAGTACGCCGCCGCAAGGCTGCGGTTCGAGCTCGGGGAGACGGTGCGCGCACGGAGAACCGAGCTGGGGCTGACTCAGGCCGAGCTGGGACGCCGGGCGGGCATGACGCAGTCCGCCGTGGCCCGTTTCGAGGGCGGGGGCACGGTGCCCACCCTCGCTGTTCTCGAACGGCTCGCGCAGGCGCTGGGTCTCGATCTCCGGGTGGAGTTGCGGCCGGCCGAGTCGGCGTGATCCCTGCGCGCGGTACCCGCGGCCCGAGGCGGCGCCGCCCGGGGAGGGCATCGCGCGCTGTCCGCCGGCGGCACACACCACGTTCCGGGAGCTGCCTTGATGACCGACGGAAGGACCAGCGAAGGCGGTCCGGTGCCCGTGGAGGTGCCGGAGGCGCTGGCCGCGGCGCATGTGCGGTACGAGGGCGAGGCCGGGCGGGCGTGGGCGGCCGCGCTGCCCGGGCTCGCCGAGTCGTATCTCGGCCGGTGGCGGCTGCGGCGGGACGGGCCCGTGGCGCACGGGGTCGCCGCGCTGGTCGTTCCCGTGGTGGGCGCGGACGGCACGCCGGCGGTGCTCAAGCTCCAGCCGGTCACCGGTGAGACCGCGGGAGAGCCGGACGCCCTCCGGGCCTGGGACGGTGACGGCGCCGTGCGGCTGCTCCGGAGCGACCCGGAGACCGGGACGATGCTGCTGGAACGGCTCGATCCGGCCCGCTCCCTCGCCGGGATTCGCGACGACACGGCCGCCTTGTGCCTCCTCACCGAGCTGCTGGCACGGCTCACCGCGCACCCCGCGCCGCCCGGGATGCGGCGGCTGGGCGATGCCGCCGCCGGGATGCTCCGCCGGCTGCCCGCCGTGCTGCCCGTCCTGGCCGACCCGGCCGAGCGGCGGCTGCTCGACGCCTGCGGCGGCGCCGTACGGGAACTGGCGGGCGAGCCCGGTGACCGGCTGCTCCACTGGGACCTGCACTACGAGAACGTCCTCGCCCCGCTCCCCGGCTCCGGCCGCGGGCCCTGGCTGGCCATCGACCCCAAACCCCTGGCGGGCGACCCGGGTTTCGACCTGCTGCCCGCCCTGCGCAACCGCTGGGACGACGTCACGGCCACCGGGGACGTCCCCCGCGCCGTACGCCGCCGCTTCGACCTGATGACGGACGTCCTCGGCCTGGACCGGGCCCGCGCCCGGGGGTGGACGCTGGGCCGGGTCCTGCAGACCTGCCTGTGGGAGACCGAGAGCGGCGCGACGGCCCTCGATCCGGCGCAGCGGGCGATCGCGGAGGCGCTGTCCCCGGTCGGGTGAGCCCCACCCGCGTGGAGCCGCGCCGGCCGGGTAGGACCCGCGACGCGCGGGCGGGCCCGGACCCCGCCGGGAAGGAGGGGCCGTGTCCGGGGCTCACCCGTGTCAGCCCGGGTACTCGCCCGTCAGCATGGCGGAGGCCAGTTCGACCCGGGAGCGGTAGCCGGTGCGTTTGAACAGCCTGCCCAGCCGGCTCTCCACGCTCTTCTCGCTGCCGCCGAGCACGACGGCCAGTTCGCGGTTGGTCAGCCCCTCGGCGACCAGGGTGGCGAGCAGCCGCTCGTTCTCGGCGGTGGTGAGGCTCTGGCGCTCCATGGTGAGCTTGTGCTCGCGCATCAGGGGCCGCATCTGCGCTCTGCGCAGCAGCGCGTCGAGGTCGCCGTACAGCGCGTACGCCTCGTGCAGCAGCGACGGGTCGGCCAGTCCGTGGCGGACCACCATGGACATCGTGTCGGCCTGCTCCAGCGGCTGTGCGCGCCGGCGGACGAGCCGGACCGCCTCGTCGGCGGCCGCGTGGTCGCGGTGCACCACGGCCTTGGCGAGCAGGTGGCACATCCGGGCCCGGCCGGTGCCGAGCATCCCGGCGACCCTGCTCGCCTCGTCCACGCACCGCTGTGCCGCGGCCTGGTCCCCCGCGGCCAGTTCCGACACGGCCTGCATCAGCCACAGTTCCTCCGTGCCGACGATCAGGCCGCGCTCCACGGCCAGGGCGAGCGCGTCCGCGATGACCCGCTCGGACCGCTCGGTCGCGCCCAGGGCCTGGTCCAGGCACCACTCCGGTACGGCCAGCAGGTGGAGCATCACGGGCTGTACGGTCCGGGCTCTCTCGATCACCTCGCGCGCCCGGGCCAGTTGACCGCGCGCACCGAGGATGACGCTCGTCTCCCGGCACAGCTGGGTGTGGGTGGGCAGGTCGCCGACCGAGAGGCCGGTGGCGAGGCCCAGCCGTGCCAGGTCGAGTGCCGGGTCCCAGCGCCCGCTCTGGCTGTCCGCCACCACCCGGTCGGGGACGGGCCGGTAGCCGGAGGGCAGCTCGTGTGCCGCCAGCATCCGTTCGGCCCGGTCGAGTTCGCCGAACGCCATCAGCGCCCGGGCCAGCTGCGACAGGTGCTCGAAGCGGTGGCGCGACGCCTGCGTCCACAGCGGCCACCGGTACGGAGTGGCGACGGCCCGGTAGAACGACTCGGTCCGGCCGAGGAAGGCCGCGATGCAGTCGCTGAAGAGCAGGCCCAGCGCGGCGACGGTGTCGTTGTCCCGGCTCCAGACGTCCCGCTGGGCCGTCAGGTGCTCGTACGCCTCCCGCCAGCGGTCCAGATGGCACAGGGCGACGGCCCGGGTGAGGATGCGATGCCCTTCGCCGCCGGGCAGCGAGCGCCAGCCGCCGTCGCAGATCTCGGTGAGCGCGGCCCTGTCGAAGGTCCCGCCGAGTGAGACGACGTAGATCATCTCCATTTCGAGCAGGGCCTCCGGGGTGACCAGGCCGGCGTGGTCGGACAGCACCGTCCAGGCGCTGTCCAGCGCGTCGGCGTGGCGCAGATGGATGGCGCAGGCGGCGGCGTGCGCAAGCAGGGCCTGGGCGCGCCGTTCCGGCTCGGTGATCAGGTTGATGGCGGCGCGCAGCCAGCGCTCCGCGAAGTATCCGTCCTCCAGCATGGCGGCGGTGCCGGCGGCGAGCAGTTCCCCGGACGCCCGCCGGGGGTCCACGAACGGTCCCGCGGTGACCAGTTGCTCGGCGAGGTACCGGCCGTCCGCGGTGGCGTCGCCCGCCCAGATCGCGGTGACCGCCAGCTGGGCGAGCCTGCGCCGCTCGTACGGCCCGAGGCGGGTGGTCAGCCCGGACGCGAGCAGCGGCACCCGGAACCTCCAGCGGCCCGGTTCGGGCCCCTGCCGCAGGACCCCCTCGGCGCACAGCTCGGCCAGCGCCCCACGGACCGTGTCCTCGTCCGTCTCCACCGCCTCGGCGATCAACCGGGCCGCCGCGGGACCCAGCGGATGCAGCACGGCCACCGCCTTGGCCACCCGCCAGACCAGCCCGCCCAGGTGCCGCAGATCCTCGACCGGCGGCAGGCCGGCGGGCAGCGAGGGCGGCCGGTCCGGGGAGGTGAGGTAGGCGTGCCGGTCGAAGACGCACAGCGCGCCGCTCCGCCGGTACCCCGCCACGGCGGCGAGCACGGCGGCGGGCCTGCCGCGGCACTCCCGTCGCAGCGTCGAGAGCAGCGACGAGGACGGCTTGGCCTGTAACTGCTCGGTGACCAGCGCGCGGACCTCCGACTCGCGCAGCGGACGCAGCGTCACCACCTCGGCGAGACCGGCGTCCCGCAGCCGGTCCAGCGCCACCCGGTCGGCCTCCGGGCCGGCCGGTGAGGGGCGGAGCGCGCAGACGAACGTGACCCGGCCGCCCGCCGGTGTGCGGAGGACCGGGAGCAGGACCGCGCGCGAACCCGGGTCGGTCCACTGCGCGTCGTCGATCAGGACGACGAGCTTGTCGCACGCCGTGACGGCCGCTCGCAGCTCGGCGGCCAGCTGACGGCCGGCGTCCGGGCGCGGCGCCGGGGCGGCGGCCTTGACCGTGCGCCCGGGGGCGCCGTTCCGGTTCAGGACGGCGAGCTCGGCGGACAGCCGGGCGGCCACGGAGTAGGGGCGGCCGTGCTCGGTGCGCGCCACCCGCAGGGTCAGGGTGGTGAGGCCGCGCGCGGCCAACTCGTCCCGGACGGCCGTCAGTACGGCGCTGCGCCCGATCCCGGCCGGGCCCGTGACCAGGATCAGCGAGGCGGCGTCCGGGGAGGTGGCGGTGTCGACGACGCGCGCGACGGAGGCGTCACGACCGAACAGCGGCGGCACCGGCCCGTCGGGACCGGCCGCACCGTGCCAGGGGGTGATCACCTCACCAGTATGCCCGGACTCGGCCCGATAGGGCATGTGAGCGAATCGACGGCGTTAAGGGGGTACGGGGTGGGGAGTTGACTCCGGGACGGGCGGGCCCCGGACCCGTCCGCGGCACCGGTGCCGGCACGGGCAGGGGGCGGGGCGGGCCGGCGGCCCGCGGGTCCTCGCCGCCCGGGGCGTCAGGAGAGGAGACCGGCAATGGCCCGAGCGCGTACGGCGGTCCGTGGCAGGGATCAGGAGCTGGCGGTGGTGCGCGACGCACTGGCAGCCGGCGGCGGACGTCTGATCGTCCTCAAGGGGCAGCCCGGTATCGGCAGAACCGCGCTGCTGGACGAGGCGGAGCGGATGCTGCGCGCGGCCGGGTTACGCGTCCTGCCGGTGCGCCCGGGCGCCGGCCAGGACAGCCGCGGCGACGACGCGTTCGCCCTCGCACCGCTGGTGCGCACCGTGCGCGACCGGTTCGAGGAGTTCCGGGAGGCCGGGCCGGCCGACGCGCTCGCCGCGGTGGCCCGGCTGAGCGACGCGGCGGGACGGGACACCGGCGGATGGAGGCCGTCCATCGTAACCGCGCTGGGCGAACTGTTCGACGGGATCGGCCGCCAGGGGCGCACCGCGGTCCTGGCCGACGACGTGCACGCGGTCGCCGAGCCCGCCCCCGTGCTCACCGCGGCACGCCGCTCCGGACACCTGGTGCTCGCCACGTGCGAGACGGGCGCGGAGCACTCCCCGGGCCTCGCCGAACTGCTGGCCGCCGCCGACCGGGTGGTGACCCTCGGGCCGCTGGCCGGCGACGTGGCCGAGTCACTGGTGCGCCGCGCGCAGGGCGCGCGCCTCGACGAGGCGGTGCCGGGCATCCTGCGCACCGCTCTGGGCCCGTTGTTCGGCAACCCCGGCACCGTGCTGGCCACCCTCGCCGATCTGCGCGCACGGGGGCGGCTGACCGTCTTCCGCGGCCGGCTGTGCCTGCGCGCACCGTCGGAGCCGATCGAACTGCCCGCCGGCCACCACCTCCTGCGCCGGGCCGCCGCTCTCGGCGACCCCGCGGCGCGGCTGCTGTCTTCGGTCGCCGTGTGGGACGGCGTCAACGTCACCGATCTGCCGCTGCTCGCCGAGGTGATCGGAACCGGCCTCACCGACTGCGGCCGCGTGCTCGACCAGTTGATCGAAGCCGAGGTGCTGGTCGCCGACCCGGCGGGCCATGTGAGCTGCCGGTGCCCCGCCCTGGCGGCCTCCGCCGCCGGCGGGCCGGGCCACCACGGCGGCGCCGCGCTGCACGCGGCGGTCGCCGAACGGCTGCTGGCCCGGCACCGGCGGAGCGGCGGCGTCGACCCCGTGGTGCTCGCCGACCACATCGCGCGCGGCGGGGCGGCGGTCGCGCTCGAAGCGCCCATGGTCACCCGGCTGCTGGAGCTGGCGGAGGACGCCGAGCGGGAGCAGCCGGAGCGCGCGGCCCTGTGGTGCGCGGCCGCGCTGCGCCGCCTGACCCCGGGCGGGCCGGAACACGCCCGTACGCTCACCCGGCTGCTGGATCTCGTCCTCCGGACGGGCCGGTACGAGCTGCTGCGCGACGCGCTCACCCAGTACGCGGAACAGGGCTCCGGGGAAGCGGAACAGGGCCGCGCCCGGAGCTCGTCGGCGGAGATCCGCCTCGCCGCTTTTCTGGTCGCCCTGCACTCCGGTGAGCCGCCGGCCGAGGAGGCCGTACGGTCGCTGCTGGACGAGGGCGTCACGGGCCGCGAGCCGATCGGATTCGCGGAGTGGTGGTTCGGCCGCCCGGCGGGGCCCGGCGGGGTGCCCGGGGCGGGCGGGTCGGTCGGCTCGGCAGGACCGGCAGGACTTGCCGCACCGGCAGCACCGGCGGACCCGGCAGTACCGGCAGACCCGGCCGGCGGCCGTGAGCTGTTCCCGGCCGACCGGATGGAGCTGCTGACGACCGCGCTCTCCGGCGACCCCGCCGCCTGCGAGCGGGCCTGGCGCCGCTCGGGCCGGGCGCCGTCCGCCCGGGACGTGGGCCGGCTGCACTGCGCGGCCGCGGTGGGCGACATCGCCTCCGTGGCGGAGCTCGTGCTCGGTGCCGGCCACCGGGTTCCCGCGACCGGTGTGCTCGGCGTGTACCGCCGGGTGGTGCGCGACTACGCCGCTGCCGACTGGTCGCAGGCCATGTCCGCGGTCCGGGAACTGGAACTGTCGTACACCGGGGACACGCTGGCGCACCAGGCGGCTCGTCTGTTCGCCGCCGACATCTGCGCCGCCCGCGGGGAGCCCGGGCAGGCGGCCCAGTGGCTGGACGACGCGGTGCCGGTGCCCGGGCTCGCCGTGATGCGTGCCTGGGTGCGGATCGGCCTGCTGAACCGCACGGGCGGTGACCGGCGGGCCGCGCCGCTGGCCCTGCGGGTCAGCCGCCGGCAGCGCGCGGCCGGGCAGCGCGCGGGCCTGCACCTCCTGCTGATGCGGGCGGTGCGGACCGCCGCGTTCGCCGACGACCACGACGGCGCGGCCGGCCTGCTGGAGGAGATCGAACTCCTGCGCGACGAGACCGGGACGGAAGCGGCGGAGAGCCTCTTCCTGGCACGCGCTTTGGTCCACCGCGATGTCCAGGAGGCCCGGCTGGCCACCGACCTGACCCGGGAACGGGGAGACCTGCCGTCGCTGATGGACTCGTGCCTCGTCATCGCGCGGTTCGCCGAGGACCCGCGCCCGTGGCTGCGCGAGGCCCACGCCCTGGCCACCCGGTGCGGTGCGTCGTCGCTGCTGGAACGTGTCCGTGCGGTGACCCGTGAACGCGGGGTCCCCGCACCGCGGGCCCGCGGCCGGCGGGAGGCCCTGGCCGCCACCGAGCGGCGCATCATCGAACTGATCGGCGAGGGCCTGACCAACCGGCAGATCGCGCTGCGCCTCCAGGTCAGCGAGAAGACCGTGGAGAACCACCTGACCCGCTTGTTCGCCCGCACCGGCTGCCGTTCGCGCGTCGAACTGGCGGCGGCCAGCCTGGGAGGCCGGCTGACGCAGGCGGTCACCTGAGCGCGGCTCCGGCCGCCGCCGCGGCCCAGGCCGCGGTTCCCCGCCGAGGCCCCGGCCGCGGCCGCGGACCGAAGATGCCATTCCCCGGTCCCACTCGGGCCGAGGCGGGCCGGCACCGACGACAGCCCGGTACGGCCTCCCTAACGTCGTCCACATGACCGACGTCGATGTTCCTCAGGTCGCTGATCCGGAAGTGGCAGCCATCGTGCGGGCCGAGGTCGAGACCCGGTGGCCGCACAACGTTTCGGGCCTCGACGAGTTGGTGCGGTACGGGCTGGTGCCCTTCGGGAAGATGATGGGCCCCTGGCTGGTGGTCCGGTCCAGTCTCGCGGTGGGAGGTGACGTAGCGACCGTCCTGCCCGCGGCGGTGGGTCTGGAATGCGTGCAGGTCGGCGCCATGATGCACGACGACATCATCGACAGCGACGGGGAGCGGCGCAGCAAACCGGCCGCGCACACGGTGTTCGGGGAGCCGGCGGCGATCGTCGGCGGGGACGGGCTGTTCTTCCACGGCTTCGCCGCCCTGGCCGAATGCCGGGAGGCCGGGGCCCCCGCGGCGCGGGTGGCGGACGCGCTGACGGTCCTGTCCCGGGCCGGACTGCGGATCGGGGACGCGGCCCTCCGGGAGATCCGGATGAGCCGCGGCATCTGCCCCGTCGACGCCTACCTCGACATGATCGCGGACAAGAGCGGCGCCCTGCTGTGGATGGCCTGCGGTGTCGGCGCCACCCTGGGCGGGGCGGACGACACGTCCCTGAAGGCGCTCAGCGAGTACAGCGACCAGCTGGGCATCGCCTACCAGATACGCGACGACCTGATGGCCTACGACGGGACGCGGGCGGGCAAGCCGAACGTCTCCGACGTCCGCAACGGCCGGCCCACCCTGCCGGTGCTGCTCGCCCACGAACGCGCTTCCGGAGAGCGGCAGCGGCGGATCGAGCGCCTGCTCGCGGACACCTCCGTCCCGGTCGGCGCGCGCTACGAGGCCATGGCGGAACTGGTCCACGCCTACGACGGGATCGCGGCGGCGCGCGAGGTGTCGCACCGTCATGTGCGGATGGCCACGACGGCTCTGGAGGCCCTGCCGCCCGGCGTCCACCGGGACGCGCTGATGGACCTCACCGTGCCCGGTCGCCTGGTGTAGCGCGTGCGGCGCGTACAGCGCGGACTCACCCCGAGGAGCTGGCCCGATGCCCCACCCGACCTATGCCTCGTACCTGCGTCTCGACGAACTGCTCTCGTCGCAGCAGCCGCTCACCCCGCCGGAACAGCGGGACCTGAGCGACAGCGAACGGCTGTTCATCGTCGTGCACCAGGCGTCCGAGATCCTGCTCAGCCAGGTCCTCGTCGACCTGGGACACCTCGACGCCGGCCGGTGCGGCCGGTCGTGCTTCACCCACCGGGTGGACCGGGCGGTACGGCTGGTGGACGCCCTGACCGGGCAGCTGACGCTGCTGCGCCGCACCCTGCGCCGGGAGGACTTCCTGCGGTTCCGGGAACGGTTCGGCACGGCGAGCGGGCTGGAGTCGGAGCAGTTCAAGGAGCTGTTCCTCCGGGTCAGGCGGCTGACGCGGCACGGTGGCGGCGCCCGCCCGCCGGAGGAGGCCCGGCACCTCGGCGAGCTGGACGACGCCGTGCGGCGGTGGCGGAGCACGCACCTGGAACTGGTCGGTCACATGCTCGGTGACCTGCCGGGCACGGGCGAGACCTCCGGCGGCCGCTTCCTGGCCGCCCGGCTGGACGACGGGCCCGCCGGCGAGCGGCCGGCCGCGCAGCCGCCGCGACCGGACCGGGAGCCGGACCGGGAGCCGGACCGGGAGCCGGACCGGGAGCCGGACCGGGAGCCGGACCGGGGCGACGCCCCCGGCCCCCGGGCGCTGCCCGCGTCGTCAGCGTCGCCAGTGCCGTCCGCGGGGCACCGGCTGCGGCACGTGGTCGTCGTGGGCGGCAGCGTGGCCGGGCTGCTCACCGCGCACGTCCTCGCGGACCACGCGGAACGGGTGACCGTACTCGAACGCGACCACTACGAGGACGCTCCCGGCCCCCGGGCCGGGGTGCCGCAGTCCCGTCACACCCATGTCCTGCTGACCAGCGGGATGAACGCCCTGGACGAGCTGCTGCCCGGGCTGCTGACGGAGCTGGCGGAGGCGGGCGCCCCGCGCCTGGCGGTGCCGGGGGACCTCGGCGTGTGGCAGGCGGGGCAGTGGATCTCGCGCCGTCATCCGTCCGCGCCGATCATGACCCCGTCGCGCCCCCTCCTCGAGCACCGCGTCCGCCGGCGGGTTCTGGCCGGCCCCCGTATCGACGTCCGGACGGGGACCGAGGCGACCGGCCTGCTCGGCCGGCCCGGGCGCGTCACCGGTGTGGTGGTCCGGCAGCGCGGCGCCGCGCACCACACCCGGCAGGACCTCACGGCCGACCTCGTCGTGGACGCCACCGGGCGGACCGGCCGCACGCCCCAGTGGCTGGCCGGACTGGGCGGCCGGTCCCCCGCCGAAGAGGTGGTGGACACCGGACGGGCCTACGCCACCTGCGTCTTCCACGCCGACGACCCGGCCGGGGACCTCAGGGGCTTCTACATCGTGCCCGACGCCGGGCAGCCGTTCGGCGCCATCGTCCTGCCCGCCGAGGGCGACCGCTGGCTGGTCACCCTCTCCGGGCCGCGGGACGAGGCCCCGCCCACCGACCCGGAGGGCTTCACCGGCTTCGCCGACCGGCTGCCGCACCCCGCCGTCCACAAATGGCTGAGCACGGCACGCCCGGTCACCCGGCCCGTCGGCTACCGGCACACCGCCAACCGGCGCCGCCGCTACGACCGCCTGGGGCGGGACCACACCGGACTGCTCGTCGTCGGGGACGCGTTGTGCGCGCTCAACCCCGTCTACGGCCAGGGCCTGTCCGTGGCGGCGCTGAGCGCCGTCGCCCTCAAGCGGGAACTGGCGGGCGGACGCGTCCCCCCGGTGCACGCCCTGCAGCGCGCGGTGCTGCGCTCCTCCCGTCCGGCGTGGGACGTGGCGACGGGTGCGGACAGCCCCATGCCGGGGGCCGCCGGCAACGCGGTGCGCGGCGGTCCCGTCGCCCGGCTGCTGGACCGGTACCTCGCCCGGGTGCGCGACCGCGTACCGGGCGACCCGGTGGTGTGCACCGCCAACCGCGACGTCCTCTTCCTGCTGGCCCCGCCCCGCACCCTGCTCACCTCCCCCCGGGTCCTGCGGCGGGCCCTGCTGACCACCGCCGTGCCGACCCCCCGTGACCTGCCCACGCCGTGACCCTCACGAGCCGACAGCGAAGGTGCACCATGCGACACGCCAGTGCGTTCCCGGACCGTCCGTGCGCGGACCGGTCCCGGACGGCCTCCCGTCTCCCGGTCCCCCGCGCGGACGGCCGGTGGGGCTCATGACGACGACACCGGTCCGGGACCTCTCCCCGGTACTCGACACCGGCCGGACGGTGCTCGGCCCCGCCCTGCGCGACGCCGTCCGCTCCCACCTGGGCCCGGAGATGAGCCGGATCGCCCACTACCACTTCGGGTGGTCGGACGCCGCGGGCCGGCCGACCGGCACCTGGGGCGGGAAGATGGTCCGGCCCACCCTGGCGCTGCTGTCCGCGCGGGCCGCGGGCGCGGCGGACGCGGACGGCGTTCCCGCCGCGCTGGCCGTCGAACTGGTGCACAACTTCTCGCTGGTGCACGACGACATCATGGACGGCGACGAGACCCGGCGGGGCCGCCCCACCGCGTGGACGGTCTTCGGCGTCCCGGACGCCATCCTGGCCGGCGACGCGATGGTCACCGCGGCCACGTCCGTCCTGCTGGAGGCGCCCGGTGCGGGGGCCCGTTCCGCCACCGTGTCGCTGATGACCGCCACCCAGCGGATGATCGACGGCCAGACCGCCGACGTCGCGTTCGAGCGGCGCGACGACGTGACCCTGCCCGAGTGCCTGCGCATGGCCGGCGACAAGACGGGCGCCCTGCTGGGATGCGCCTGCTCGCTCGGCGCCGAACTGGTGGGCGCCGAGCGGGTCGTGGTCGAGCGGCTCCGCGCCTTCGGCGAGCACATCGGGCTCGCCTTCCAGCTCGTCGACGACCTGCTGGGCATCTGGGGCGACCCGGACCGGGCCGGCAAGCAAGTGGGAGCCGACCTGCGGGCCCGCAAGAAGTCCCTGCCCGTGGTGGCGGCGCTGAACGCGCACGGCTCGGACGAGCTCCGCGCCCTGTACCTGCGCCCCGAACCCCTGACCGAGGGCGACGTACAGCGCGTCACCGATCTCGTGGAACGGGCCGGAGGACGCGACTGGGCCCGGGACGAGGCGGCCCGGCAGGTCGCCGCGGCCGAGGAGTGCCTCGCCGCCGCCCGCATCCCGGACGACGTGCGCGGCGAGTTCCTGGAGGTCGCCGGATTCATCCTGGGCCGGCAGCTCTGACGCGGCGCGTCACGCGGCGGGCTCCGGCGGGGTTCCCGGCGGGGTCCGGTGGCAGCGCGGACGCCCGTCCCCGCCCCCCGCTTCCGACGAACAGAAAGGCGATTCCATGACCGAGTCCGCAGCCATCCCCATCGGGGGACGAGCCGCCGGATGCCCGTTCACTCCCGCCCCGGAACTGTACGAGGCGCAGCAGGACCCGGAGCTGCGCCGGGCCACGGTGCCCAGCCCGCTGCTGGGGGCCTTCGACGCGGTGGTCGTCACCCGGTACGAGGACGTCAGGAGCGTGCTAGCGGACGACCGGCTGCGCATGGGCGGCTCCATGCCGTACCAGGCGGGCAACCTGCTGAGCTACGACGGCCCCGAACACACCCGCCTGCGGCGCATGCTGACCGGGTCGTTCACGACCAAGCGGGCGCGCGAGCTGCGGCCCCGGATCGAGGACGTCGTCACGTCGGCGCTGGACGCGCTGGAGGAGGCCGGCCCGGGCGCGGACCTCGTGCAGACGTTTTGCACCCCCATCCCCACGGCGGTCATCTGCGAACTGCTGGGCGTGCCCTACGCGGACCGCGAGGAGTTCCAGCGCCGCACCGCGATCGCGCTGGACTTCACCACCAGCCGCGAGGTGCAGATGGAGAAGGCGGCCGAGATGGAGGCCTACATGGCCGGTCTCGTGGCGCGCCACCGGGAGGACCCGGGCGACAACGTCCTGGGCCGTGTGGTGCGCGACTTCGGCGACCAGCTGACCGACAGCGAACTGGCGGGCATCGGCAACATGCTGCTCATCGCCGGGCACGAGACCATCGCCAGCACCCTCTCCGCCGGCATCGCCCTGCTGCTCCGCCACCCCGACCAGCTCGCGGTGGTGCGCGACGACCCCGAGGCCGTCGACGGCGCCGTCGAGGAACTGCTGCGGTACTGCGCGCCGGCCGCCATCCTGCCGCGCCAGGCGGCCGGGGACATCCGCGTGCGCGACCAGGAGATCAAGGAGGGTGAACGGGTCGTGGCGTCCGCACTGGCCGCCAACCGGGACCTCGGCGCGGCCCGCGAGGACCTGGACCGCCTGGACGTGCGCCGCCCCCCGCAGCGCCATCTCGCCTTCGGCTTCGGCCCGCACCAGTGCCTCGGCCAGCAACTGGCGCGCATGGAGCTGCGGGTCGCGCTCCCGGCCCTGTTCAGCAGGTTCCCCACGCTGCGGCCGGCCGTCCCGCACGACGAGGTCGACTACCGGACCAACGCCCTGG
Source organism: Streptomyces xinghaiensis S187 (assembly GCF_000220705.2). GTDB lineage: Bacteria > Actinomycetota > Actinomycetes > Streptomycetales > Streptomycetaceae > Streptomyces > Streptomyces xinghaiensis. The sequence continues at coordinate 4,815,300 of NZ_CP023202.1, forward strand.
TCTTCGGCGTGAACAAGCTCCCGGTCACCTGGTGACCCGTCAGGAGGCGGAGACGGCCATGAAGGGGGAGACGGCCATGACGGTGGAGACCGACACCGGCCGGTGCATCGCGGTCGGCAACTGTGCCGCGATCGCCCCGGCGGTCTTCGACCAGAGCGACGAGGACGGCACGGTGCTCCTGCTCGACGCGGCCCCGCCGGAGCGCGAGCACGAACCGGTCCGGGAAGCGGCCCTGCGGTGCCCGGCCGCGGTCATCACCCTGCACGAGAACACGCCGGCTTCCGATGAGTGACCCGCTCCGCCGGAAGCCCGCCCGACCCCGGGGGACAACCCATGCTTGACGCAGACGTGCCGGTTCTCGTCGTCGGTGGCGGCGGCTGCGGACTCGCCGCATCGGTCTTCCTGTCCGACGCGGGCGTGCCCCACCTGCTGGTGGAGCGCCGGGAGTCGACCTCCGTCCTGCCCCGTGCGCACTACCTGAACCAGCGCACCATGGAGATCTTCCGCCAGCACGGCATCGCCGACGACGTCTACCGGATCAGCGCCCCGCTCGCCAACATGAGCGAGATCGCCTGGTGTACCTCGCTGGGCGGCGACGGCCCCCTGGACGCCCGGGAGCTGCACCGGATGGACGCCTTCGGTGGCGGCGGCACGGCCGGGCCGTACGCGGCCGACAGCCCCGGCCCCTCGACCAACCTCCCGCAGCACCGGCTCGAACCGCTGCTGCGCCGCCACGCGGAGCAGCGGGCTCCGGCCCGCCTGCTCTTCCACCACGAGATGACGGGGTTCACCCAGGACGAGAACGGGGTGACCGCGCGGATCACCGACCGCTCCACCGGCGAGACGGGCACCGTCCGCGCCCGCTACCTGCTGGGCGCCGACGGCGGCAGGAGCATCGGCAGGTCGCTGGACGTGCCGATGGACGGGGCCGGCGGCGGCTTCACCATCATCTCGGTGCACTTCAGCGCGGACCTGTCGCGCTGGTGGCCCGGTGACGGGGTGCTGATGACCCACATCATCAGCCCGGACGGCGAGGTGTCCGTGGTCGTCGCCACCGGGCCCGGGTGGGGCCTGGCCTCCGACGAATGGGCGCTGCACTTCCGGGTGCCTCCGGGCGCCGAGGCGGACCTCGGCACGGAGGCGATCGCCGCGCGGGTACGGGAGCTGCTGAAGCTGCCGCGGGAGCTGGGCGTGCGGGTCCGCCACGTCAGCGAGTACCGGCCGGAGGCCGTCGTGGCCCGGGCCTTCCGCGCCGGGCGGGTCTTCCTCGCCGGGGACGCCGCGCACCGGCAGCCGCCCGCCGCCGGAGGCGGCCTGAACACGGCCGTGCAGGACGCGCACAACCTCGCGTGGAAGCTCGGCGCCGTGTGCGGCGGCCGGGCCGGTGACGCCCTGCTGGACTCGTACGAGGCGGAGCGGCTGCCCGTCGCCGAACGCAACGTGACCTGGGCCATGACCTGCCTGCGCAACTACGGGGTCCTCTTCGCGAGCCTCGGCCTGGTGCCCGGGCAGCCGGAGGCCACCCGGGCCGGCTTCCGCGAGCTGCTCTCCGGCACACCGATCGGGGAGACCCGGCGGACCGTGGTGCGCGAGGTGTTCGCCACCCAGCGGATCGAGTACCAGGCGCACGACATCGAACTCGGCCACTCCTACCCGGCCGGGGCGGTGCTCCCGGACGGCACCCCGCCGCCGCCCCGGGACCCGCTGGGCGCCACTTACCACCCCGTCACCAGGCCGGGCCACCGGCTGCCGCACGCGTGGCTGCGGCGCGGTGACACCCGGGTGTCGACGCTCGACCTCGTCGGCCGCCACGCCGGCTTCGTGCTGATCACCGGGCCGCTGAGCGAGGGCTGGACGGTCGCGGCCAAGAAGGCAGCGGACGCGCACCGGGTGGAGCTCACCGTGGTGTCCATCGGGCACCGGCCCGACGCCGCGGACTACTGGGACGCCGACGGCGCCTGGGCCGCGGTGCGGGGGACCGAGGACGACGGCGCGCTGCTCGTACGGCCGGACCAGCACGTCGCCTGGCGCGCCGCCCGTGCGGGGGAGCATCCGGACCGGGACCTCGGCACGGCGTTCCACCGCGTCCTCGGCCACTCCGGCGCGCCGGCCCCCGGGAGGTGAGCCGTGCCCTCCACCGACGCCGAGCGCGTCGTCCACGCCTTCCTGACCCGGATGGGGCCGGCCCCGGCCGACGTCCGGAAGACCGTGGACGGCTTCCTGACCGACGACTGCGTGTGGGAGAACCCCGGATCCCCGGTCTGCCGGGGCAAGGAGGAGATCTTCGCGCTCCTGCCCGCCGACTTCGCGCGCCTGGAGGTCCGGTTCCGGCACATGGCCACGGCCGGGGACACCGTCCTGGCCGAGCGGATCGAGAGCATGTTCCGCGCCGACGGCACGCCGATCGCCCTGAACCTGAAGGTGATGGCCGCGTTCGATCTGCGGGCCGGCCGGATCGCCGCCTGGCGCGACTACTACGACCACACCCATCTCATCTCCGAGCGCCCGGACTGGTGATCATGACGAACACACGAACGGACCTGCTGGAACTCCGAGCCGAACTGGTGAGCACCGTGCACAAGTTCGGGCCGGTCCTCGCGGAGGGCGTGGCCGAGGGGGAGCGCGAACGGAAGCTGCCCGACGCCACCGTGCGGGCGATCGACGAGGCGCGGCTGAGCAGCCTCTGGACCGCGAGCGCCTACGGCGGACTGGAGACCGACGTCCGCACCATGGGCGAGGTCGCCAAGGCCCTCTCCCACTACTGCCCGTCCACCTCCTGGGTGGTCAACAACATCAACGGGTCGAACCTGCTCGCCGCGAAGTTCCCGCAGGCCGCCCGGGACGAGGTGTTCGGTGCCGACCCCGGCGCCAAGCTGGCCTCCGTCTTCGCGGCCACGGGCACGGCGGTGCGCACCGAGGGCGGCTATCTGCTCACCGGCTCCTGGCCGTACGCCTCCGGAATCCTGCACGACGACTGGACGATCCTGGTCGCGCGGGAGACCGACCGGGACGGGGAGCCCGTGGGCGGGCTCTCGCTGCTGGTCCCCACCGCGGACGTGACGATCGAGGACACCTGGCACACCGTCGGCATGCGCGCCACCGGCAGCCACACCGTCGTGCTCCGGGAGACGTTCGTCCCCGGACACCGGGTGATCTCCGGTGAGCGGCAGCGGGGGCGGGAGAACACCACCGACGTCACGCTGCCACCGCTGCTGCGGACCGCGGCGATCGCGGCCATGGCCGTCGTCTGCGCCTCCGTGGTGGTGGGCATCGGCCAGGCCGCCCGCGCCTTCGTCGTCGACAAGGCACCGGGACGGGGCGTCGCGCCCAGCCGGTACACGAGCCAGCCCGACTCGCAGACCTTCGTGTCCGCGCTCGGCAGGACGGCCCTGACGATCGACGCGGCCGAGCTGCACGTGAACCGGGCCGCCGACGTCCTGGACGAGGCCGCACGCGCGGCGACCGGAATCCCGGAGAGCGAACTCCGCCGTATCCGCGGTGACGTCGGCCAGGCGGTCAACCTGGTCACCGTCGCGCTCGACGAGCTGATGTGGGCGCACGGGGCGGCCGCCTTCGCCGAGTCGAACCCCTTGCAGCAGTACTGGCGGGACGGCAACACGGCGGCCCGCCACGCCCTGCTCAACCCCCGGATCGGCCAGGAGCTGTACGGCGGTTCGTTCTTCGGCCTGGACCTCGTCGTGCCCAGCCTCTGACCGTCCCTCCCGTCCCTCCCGCAGGTCCTCTCCCGCTCGCCCCGTCCCCGAAGGATCCCCATGGAATGGCTGCCCCCCTTCCTCATCCCGATGTCGCAGCCGGCACCGGTCACGGAGGGGGCGGCCGATGTACCGGACGGACTCTTCTGGGCCCTCGCCGGGCCGACCGCGGTCGGCTGGCTCCTCACCTATGTGCTGGCCATCCGGCAGGCCGTCCTGGACGGCCGGGTGGGCATCCCCGCCTACATGGTGGCGGTGAACTTCGCGTGGGAGTTCAGCCTGACCTTCGTGCTGGAGCAGACACCGACGCAGCGGCAGATCAACTTCTTCTGGCTGCTGTTCAACTCCGTCCTGCTGTACCAGGCGCTGCGGCTCGGGCCGCGCGACTACCCCGCTCTATCGCCGCGTGTCCTCCGGTGGACGCTGGCCGGCGTGCTGGTCTGGGCGTCGCTGGTCGTCGTCGCCGGGGCGAACGAGTTCCACGACCGCGACGGGATGTACACCGGCATGATCATCCAGGTGCCGCTGAGCGCCTCGTTCCTGCTGCTGCTCAAGCGGCGCGGGTCCAGTGCGGGGCAGTCCCTGCACATCGCCGTCGCCAAGCTCGTGGGGTCCGTCTTCGCCGGACTCACCGCGTTCGTCCTCTACCCGTCCCACCACCTGCTCCAGGTGCTGGTACCCACCTATGTCGCCCTGGACATCGCCTATGTGGTGCTGCTGCGCCGGACGATGCGCCGGGAGGGACGGCCGCCGTGGGCCCTGCGGTGGGCGGCGGCCGTCCCCGGGACTCCGGCGGAGTCCGTCGCGGCGGGAGCCGGGACCGGCCCGGCGCGGGGCGCCGGCGCCCGGTCAGATGACGCCGCTGCGTAGCGCGTACGCCACCGCGTGGGGCCGGTTGCGCAGGTTCAGCCGCCGGGTGACCCCGAAGATGACGCGCTTGACCGCCCGTTCCGACAGGCACATCTTGTCGGCGATCTCGGCGGTGTCCAGGCCCTCCGCCATCAGCCGCAGCACCCCGATCTCCCGGGGCGTCAGCCCGGAGTTGTGCAGGCCGTGCGGCGACAGCACCTCGCGCTGCATCCGCTCGATCTGCCGGAGCAGCTCGCCGAGGAGCTTGGAGGGGAGCACGCCGCCGCCGGTCGCGGCGGTCAGCACCGCCTCCTCGATGCGCTTGCTGGTGGCGGCGGCCCGCGGCAGCACCGCGACCACGTTGCACTCGACCGCCATGAAGAGGTCGGCCCGCTCGATCTCGGAGGGGATCAGCACCACCGGCACCCGGAGGGTGGCCTTGATCTTGCGCAGTAACGACGTCACTTCCACGGTCATCCGCTCCGCTACGACCACGGCGACGTCGGCCGGGTCCGGGCGTTCCTCCGAGACGATCTCGATGTTCGGTGCGGAACCGAGATGACCGCTGACGGCCGATTGCGTCAGCGGATCCGGAGCCCGCACCAGTGCCTTTATCGTACGTGTCACGGTGTTGGCGGTCATGGCGAAACCTCCAGATGGGGCAGCGTGTTCGTCGAGGCATTCCGTCGCAATGCCAGGCGCCGACAGCGGTGATTACCGAGCCGGTTCACGGCTTGGCGCGTAATCGTCCGCTCAGCGTGTCCGGAAAGGGCGAGGCGGCCGGGCGGACCGGCCGCGGGACGGGCCCGGACGGGGGATCGTGCTGCGCTTTTCTGGGAAATGGGCGAGGTTCCGGCGCCGAACCGCCGTCACCCGTCGCATCGTTGTTGTCTTGTGCATGTCCGGCGGTGGGCCGCACTGTGCCAGCAACGTGAAAACTCCCCGAGAGTGGCCGAATATGGCAGTGACCGTCGGAAAACGATGCAATGAACCATACGGGGGCCGGCTTTCGGGGAGCCGGGTGATCGAGTTGTTCTGGTTCCCCCAAGGGGAATCCCTCGCTTGGTCTCGCTCAGCCGGCGACGACCGTCACGGAGCCTCCGCCCGCCGGTTCCATCGTCTCCGCGAGGATCAGGGCCTCCTCGATGAGGGTCTCCACGATGCGGTGCTCGGGAACGGTCTTGACGACCTCCCCCTTGACGAAGATCTGGCCCTTGCCGTTGCCGGACGCCACACCGAGGTCGGCCTCGCGCGCCTCCCCGGGGCCGTTGACCACGCACCCCATCACGGCGACCCGCAACGGCACCTCCATGCCCTCCAGACCCGCGGTGACCTCCTCGGCGAGCTTGTAGACGTCCACCTGGGCCCGGCCGCAGGAGGGGCACGAGACGATCTCCAGCTTGCGGGGGCGCAGGTTCAGCGACCGCAGGATCTCCGTGCCGACCTTGGCCTCCTCCACCGGCGGGGCCGAGAGGGACACCCGGATGGTGTCGCCGATGCCCTGGCGCAGCAGCGCCCCGAACGCGACGGCGGACTTGACGGTGCCCTGGAACGCCGGCCCCGCCTCGGTGACGCCCAGGTGCAGGGGGTAGTCGCACTGCTCGGCGAGGATCTCGTAGGCGCGGATCATCACCACGGGGTCGTTGTGCTTGACCGAGATCTTCAGGTCGTGGAAGCCGTGTTCGGCGAAGAGCGAGGCCTCCCACAGCGCCGACTCGGCCAGCGCCTCGGGGGTGGCCTTGCCGTACTTGCGCATCAGGCGCTGGTCCAGCGAGCCGGCGTTCACCCCGATCCGGATGGGGGTGCCGTGGTCCCGGGCCGCGCGGGCGATGTCGCCCACCTTGTCGTCGAACTTCCTGATGTTGCCCGGGTTGACGCGCACCGCGGCGCACCCGGCCTCGATGGCCGCGAAGACGTACTTCGGCTGGAAGTGGATGTCGGCGATGACCGGGATCTTGGACTTCGCGGCGATCGCGGGCAGCGCCTCGGCGTCGTCGGCGCTCGGGCAGGCGACGCGGACGATGTCGCAGCCGGCGGCGGTGAGTTCGGCGATCTGCTGCAGGGTGGCGTCCACGTCCGCCGTGACGGTCGTGGTCATCGACTGCACCGAGACCGGGTGGTCACTGCCCACCCCGACCGGTCCCACCCGCAGCTGGCGGGTGCGCCGGCGTTCGGCGAGGGGCGCGGCCGGCAGTGCGGGCATTCCGAGTGCGACCTGGGTCACCGCGGTGTCCTTTCCCGGATGAGGGAGATGAGGGGTGCTGCGGGGGTGTGCGCCGTCGGCACGGCGTCGTGCAGGGCGAGTACGGACTCGGCGATGGACTGCGCGGTGAGGCCGTGCTCGGCGAGGATGGCCGGCCGTTCACCGTGGCTCAGGAACTCCCGGGGCAGGCCCAGGGTGTGCACTGGGGTGCGGACCCGGGCGTCGGAGCAGAGCTGTGCCAGCGCCGAGCCCACGCCACCGGCGCGCACCCCGTCCTCGACGGAGAGCACGAGCCGGTGGCGGGAGGCCAGATGGGCCAGGGCGGGGTTGACGGGCAGCACCCAGCGCGGGTCGACGACGGTCACCCCGATGCCCGCCTCGGCCAGCAGCTCCGCCGCGTGCAGGGCGGGGGCCGCGAGGACCCCGGTGGAGACCAGCAGGACGTCGAGCGGCCGGGACCGGGTGCGGTGGAGGATGTCGAGTCCCTCCATGCGGGTCAGCGCGGGGATCTCCGGACCGGCGCCGCCCTTGGGGAAGCGCAGCGCGGTGGGACCGTCGGGGGTGTCGAGCGCCTCGCCCAGCAGTTCGGCGAGCCGGACGGTGTCGCGCGGCGACGCGACCCGCATCCGCGGCACCGCGCCCAGCAGGGCGAGATCCCACATGCCGTGGTGGCTGGGCCCGTCGGGACCGGTGACGCCCGCACGGTCCAGGACGAACGTCACCGGCAGGCCGTGCAGGGCCACGTCCATCATGATCTGGTCGACGGCGCGGTTGAGGAAGGTGGCGTAGAGGCAGACGACCGGGTGCAGGCCGCCCATGGCCAGCCCCGCGGCGCTGGTGACCGCGTGCTGCTCGGCGATGCCCACGTCGAGGACCCGGTCCGGGAACCGCTCGGAGAACCCGTGCAGGCCCACCGGCTGCCGCATCGCGGCGGTCAGGGCGACGACATCGGGCCGCCCGGCGGCGATCCGCTCCAGTTCCTCACCGAACGCGCCGGTCCAGCCGTGCGATGAGCCGGCCCGCGGGCGGCCCGTCCCGGGGTCGATGACGCCGATCCCGTGCATGCGGTCGGCCTTGTCGTTCTCCGCCGGGGCGTAACCGCGGCCCTTCTCGGTGACGCAGTGGACGACGACCGGCTGGTCGAGCCCCGCCGCGAGGCGGCAGGCCAGTTCGACGGCGGCGACGTCGTGCCCGTCCACGGGGCCGAGATAGGCGAAGCCGAGGGTCTCGAAGAGGTTCGGGCCCCGGAGCCTGCCGCCGCGCAGCGCGGCCAGATGCCCGGCCACCGCGCCGACCGTGGGGTCGTACGAGCGGCCGTTGTCGTTGAGGACCACGACCACCGGCTGCCCGGCGCGCCCGAGGTTGTTCATGGCCTCCCAGGCCATGCCGCCGGTCAGCGCGCCGTCTCCGATGACGGCGACCACGCGGCGGTGCTCCTCGCCGAGGAGCCGTCCCGCCGTGGCCAGGCCGTCCGCGTAGGACAGCGCCGTGGAGGCGTGCGAGTTCTCCACGAGGTCGTGCGGGGACTCCTCGCGCAGCGGGTAGCCGGCGAGTCCTCCCGCCGTGCGGAGCGTGGAGAAGGCGGACTGCCGGCCGGTGAGGATCTTGTGGACGTAGGACTGGTGTCCGGTGTCGAACACGATGCGGTCCGCCGGCGAGTCGAAGACGCGGTGCAGCGCGATGGTCAGTTCGACCACGCCGAGGTTCGGGCCGAGGTGCCCGCCGGCGGCGCACACCTTGTCGATCAGGAACTGCCTGATCTCGCCCGCCAGCGCGGGCAGTTCCTCCGGACGCAGTTCCTTGAGCTCCTGGGGACCGGTGACCCGGCCGAGCAGCGTTGGTGACACGGTTCTCCTCGCTCAGCTGGAACGGCCGTCCGCCGTCCGCCGCGCGGCACCGCGCAGGGGCGAGGGAAGGTCGAAACTCACGGTCTCGCGGGCGATCTCGCGCTCCTCGACGTGGACCGGACCGAACGTCCCCAGCCTGCTCACGACCTCCGTGACCAGGGCGGGCGGTGCCGAGGCGCCGGCCGTCAGCCCGACGGTGCGCACCCCCGCCAGCCACTCCGGGCGGATGTCGGCGGCCTGGTCGATCAGCTCGGCGCGGGTGCCCTCGCGCTGCGCGAGCTCCACCAGGCGGACCGAGTTGGAGGAGTTCTCCGAGCCGACGACCAGCACGAGGTCGGACTCCCCGACGATCGCCTTCAGCGCGGCCTGCCGGTTGGTGGTGGCGTAGCAGATGTCGTCGGACGGCGGCTCCTGCAGCAGCGGGAACCTCTCCCGCAGCGTGCCGACGACCTCCTCGGTCTCGTCGACCGCGAGCGTGGTCTGGGTGAGGTAGGAGACCTGCCGCCCCAGGTCGGGCGGCAGCTCGCGGACGTCGTCGGGCGTCGAGACCAGCACCATCGACTCCGGCGCCTCCCCGAGCGTGCCCTCGACCTCCTCGTGCCCGGCGTGGCCGACCAGCACGACCGTGTCGCCGCGGGCGGCGAAGCGGCGTGCCTCGGCATGGACCTTGGCGACCAGGGGGCAGGTTCCGTCGATGACGTCGAGGCCGCGCCGGTCCGCCTCCTTCCGCACGGCGGGGGAGACCCCGTGCGCGGAGAACACCACCGTCGCGCCGTCGGGCACCTCGTCCAGTTCCTCGACGAAGACCGCGCCCCGCTCCGCCAGATCGTCCACGACCGTGACGTTGTGCACGATCTGCTTGCGGACGTAGACCGGGGCACCCCGCTGTTCGAGAGTCCGTTCCACGATCTCGATGGCTCTCTCGACGCCTGCGCAGAAGGAACGGGGACCGGCCAGCAGGACCCGGCGGGGGACGCCGTCCGCCGGGTTCTCGTACGAGCTCACATCAGCCATGGCCCGGACGGTACGGAGAGCAAGGTCGTCCGGGCTACGGCCGTTTCCACTTTCCGGAACGGTCGTTGCTCCGGCGCCGGACGCGCGGTGCGGGGTGCGCGGTGCCGGGCCCGTGCGGGCTCCGGGGCCGGTTCCGTGCCGTCAAAAGGGCCCAACCCCGAGCACCCTCGGGACAGCAACCCCGGACGATCTTGAGTACGGCGTTCCGGCGCAGGTAGGCATGGAGCCGTTGGTGTGTGCCTCGGTGACGGGAGCAGCACGGTGGACGGTGCACGACATCCCCGGGCGCCACGCCCGGGGGCAGCCGCCGGGACGGCGGTGAAGACGGCCGAGCCCGGAATGCCGGGGGGCCCGCTGCGCAAAGCGCTCGCCGTACTCGAAGCCCTGGCGGAGGCGTCGCGGCCGCTGACCCTGTCGGAGCTGTCGCGTCTGGTGAACCTGCCGAAGTCGACACTGCACCGGCTGATGCTGTCGCTCACCGACATCGGCCTCGCCGTCCGGAGAGAGTCGAAATCCTATGAACTCGGCACGTATCTGTCCCGGCTGGGGGCGACGAGCGGTCCCGCCGGGGTGCAGCGGCTCAGTTACCCGGTCACTCCGTTCCTGCTCGAACTGTTCCAGCTCACCAACAGGATCGTCAGCCTCGGCACCCTGTCGGGGACGAACGTCCAGCATGTCGGGACCCTGTACGGGCAGGAGCACGCCCGGCTCGCGATGGCGCTGCGGCAGCCGGTCCCGGCGCACGGCTCGGCGGCGGGCAAGCTCCTGCTCGCGCTGTCCCGGCACGATCCGGCGGACCTCTCCGGCACGGCGAGGGCCGGAGAGGGCGCGACCCGCGGCCGGAGGGACGCGCTGCGGCGCGAGTTCGAGCGCATCCGGCGGACCGGCCTGTCCTACGCCCGCAGCGAGTGGATCCCCGACCTGGTCGAACTGGCCGCCCCGGTCCGGCTCGGGAGGACCGGCCCGGTGGCCGCGGTCGTGGTGGGGGACACGGTGCACACCAGGGATCTGCGCGGCGTCGCGCGGGCCCTGCTCGACACCGTCGGCGCCATCGAGCAGCAACTGGCCGACGCCTGCTGACACGTGGGGGGCGGGCCCGGAGTCACCGTAGCCCCCGAGCCCCCCGAGCCCCCGGAGTCAGGGGCGCGGCGGGCGGAGCCAGCGCAGGTGTTCGCGGTCGCCGAGGAGTTCCAGCCGCCGCCAGAGGACGCTGCCGGGCACGGCCTGGCTGCGATGGCAGGCGACGGCCTTGAGCTGCGGGGCGCGGTCCACGGTGACGGTGAGGTCGACGGCCTCGGGCGGATGGCCGTCGAAGGCGGCGCCGTACTCCCGGCGGAGCCGGTCCGCCACCGCCTCCGGGACGGTCCAGCCCAGGACGGGCAGGCCGAGGACGCCGGCCGCGCGGAGGGCGGCGGCCGTGGCGGCGGCGTGGTCGGGGTGCCCGGTGACGCCGGTGGGGTCGAAGACCAGCAGTCCTTCCGCGTCCGTCTCCCGGGCGGCGTCCGTGACCCGGCCGGCGAGTTCACCGGGGTCGGCGGCGGAGAGGCGCCCGTCGGGGTAGGCCAGCAGCCGGACGTCGCCGATGCCGAGGACGCCGGCCGCGGTCGTGAGTTCGTCCGCGCGCAACCGCTCCAGGTCTCCGGCGACGCCGTGCAGCGTGGAGGCCTCGCCGTGGGTCAGGCAGAGGACGGAGACCCGGGCGCCGTCCCCGGCGAAGGCGGCGAGGAGGGCGCCGAGGGCGAAGGACTCGTCGTCGGGGTGGGCGACCACGGCCAGGACCGAACGCCAGCGGGGGAGACGGCCGTCCGGGTTCTGCGCGCCGTCCGCCGGGTCGTGCGGACCGCCCCGGTGGCCGGGGGGCGGGCTGGGCCGCGGGAGCAGGGTGGGTGCGGCGTCCGCGGGGAGGGTGTGGTCACGGGTGGCGCCCTCGCGGGCGTCGTCGGCGGGCCGTGTGGCCGGGTCGGGCACGGCGTCTCCTTCGGTTCCCGTCCGGGCTCGCGTCCGGCCGGTGCGCCACGGCGGGCCGCCGTCGTCCGCGCCGGGTGCCGGAACCAGCGGTACCGCCCTTGTGACCAGGGGAACCCCTGCGCCCATCCCGGCATTCCCGCAGCTCGTCACGGCAGCGCACGCCCCATGCCCCCGGTGCCCCGGTGCCTCGGTGTTCGCGCCCGACGCCGCCCACGCCCGCGCCCGCGCCGTTTCCCCTCCGGCGGCGAGCGCCGGCCGGTGCTCCGGGACGGTACGGACGCGGTCGGCATCACCGACGGCGAACCGCGCTCCTGCACAGGGGGCAGCACGGGCACGGGCCGCCCCGGCCGGCGTTCAGGGGGCCGGGGTCCTGGGCAGCAGGCCGATCAGCATGTCGATGAGTTCCTCGGCGCCGGCGTGCCACTTCCCGGTGGTGAAATGGCCGCTGAGGTCCAGGTCGCTGAGCCCATGGGCGGCGGCGAGCAGGAGCCCCCCGTACCGCCGGCTGCCGGCGGGGTCCGCGACGACGCGGGAGACGACCGTCAGGAAGTGGTCCTGTGCGCGCTCCGCCGCCCGGACCGTCTCCGTCGGATCGGCCACCGGGGTGGCGAACATGAGGCGGTACAGATGCGGGCGTGAGCGGGCGAGACCCATCAGGGTGAGCAGAGCCCGGCGCAGGGACTGCTCGGGCGGCGTACCGGTGCCGGAGTCCGCGGCCAGTTTCTCCAGGGTGTCGCCGACTTCCTGCCAGGCATCCGCCGCCACCCGCATCAACAGGTGTTCCTTGTCGGGAAAGTGGCGGTACGGGGCCGACCGCGAGACGCCGACCCGGGCGCCGACCTCCCGCAGCGTCACCGCGCCGGGACCCCCGCTGTCGAGCAGCGCACCCGCCGCGTCGAGCAGCGCGCGGCGGGTCTCGGCGGCGGTTTCCGCACGGGTGGCCATAGCCGGTGATCCTAGCGTCGACGCGGCCGCCCGAGGTCCGCGGACCGTGTGGCGCCCGGGCGCGCTGGCGCGCTACGCGGACCGCGCGCCCGGGTCCGCGAGGCCGAGGTGCCTGGCGATGAACCCGTCCACCATGCGGTCGCTGAGCAGACCGGTCAGCCTCGCCAGCAGCTTCGCGTCCCGGCCCACGAGGTAGCGCGTGCGGGGTCTGCGGGCGGTGGCGGCAGCGGCGATGGTCCGTGCCGCCTGGTGGGGCCGGATGCCCTGCCCGGCCTGTTCTTCCGACTGCTTCCGGAGGGCGGCGACCAGGTCGTCGTACCGCGCGTGCTGGTCGGCCGTCATCTCACCGGCGATGGCCTCCATGGTCGCGATGCCCTTGCCCCAGATCGGCGTCGCGACCGTGCCCGGTTCGACGACGACGACCCTGACGCCCCAGCGGGCCACTTCGCGGCGGAGGGCGTCGCTGTAGCCCTCCAGCCCGAACTTCGCCGCCGCGTACGCGCCATAGGTGGGGAAGGCGACCCGCCCGCCGATCGAGGAGACATTGATCAGCCGGGCGTCGCCGGCGGCGACGAGAGCGGGCAGCAGGGCACGCGTCACCGCGACATGCCCGAACAGGTTGACGTCGAAGTGCCGGCGCCACTCGGCGAGCGGGATCGTCTCCGCCGGGGCGTTGAGCGCCACGCCCGCGTTGTTGACCAGGACGCCGAGCGGACGTCCCCGCGGGTCACGGGCGACGCGGTCGGCCAGCGCCGCCACCTGCTCCTCGTCGGTGATGTCCACGATCACCGGTTCCACGCCCGGTCCGGCCAGGCGCCCGGCGTCCTCCTGCCGGCGGACCCCGGCCAGGACATGGAATCCGCGGCGCGCCAACTCCTCCGCGGTCGCCCGGCCGATGCCCGTGGAAGCCCCTGTCACCACGGCCAGTTTGTTGGTAGTCACCCAGCGCCTCTTTCGGTTGACGTTGTCATCTGAAAGTACCGAGTTCGGTTGACAGTGTCAACTGAATGCCCGTGGCGGGTACGCGGTGAACACGGGGGCGGGCGGCGATGCGGAGGGGGTGACGCGCACCGTGGGCCGCGGCGCCGGGGAGCCCCGGTGCCCGGCGCTCAGCCGCGGGAGTGCTCCGTCCGGAGGCCCAGGACCTGCGACCGGCCGGATCCCCGGCCAAAGTGGGTACGCGCGAGCGAAACAAAAACGGCCGCCCGAGGTGTTCTCGATCGTGGTGCTGTGGGATGGCCACGGCACCGCACGAGCGGGGACGACGGAGGTCATCGGTGGGCGGCACGGCGACGGAGGCGGCTGATCGGCCCGGGGCGGGACCGGAGGCGGGGACCGGGAACGGCGGGCGCGAGGCGGCCGGGGAGCCGGGCGGCCCGGGAGAACCCGGCGGTCCGGGGAACTCCGGGGACTCCGGTGGCTCCGGCGGCGAAGGCGGCCCCGGCGGCGAAGGAGCCGGCGGCCGGCCCGGGGCACCGGACGCCCGGGAGGAGGAGCGGCGGCGGCAGGGCTGGGCCCGGCGGCTGACCGGCTACGCCTGGCGTTACCGGCGGAACGTGCTCCTCGCCCTCGGCTCCTCCCTCGGCGGCATGGCCGTGATGGCGCTGGTGCCGCTGGTCACCAAACTGATCATCGACGACGTGGTGGTCGAGCACAGCCGCCCCATGGCCCCGTGGGCCGCGGCCCTGATCGGCGCGGCCCTCGCCGTCTACGCCTTCACCTACGTCCGCCGCTACTACGGCGGACGGCTCGCCCTCGACGTCCAGCACGACCTGCGCACCGACATGTACCGCTCCCTCGTCCGGCTCGACGGGCGGCGGCAGGGCGAACTCTCCACCGGCCAGGTGGTCGGCCGCGCCACCAGCGACCTCCAGCTGATCCAGGGCCTGCTGTTCATGCTGCCGATGATGATCGGCAACGTCCTGCTGTTCGTCCTCTCGCTCGGCGTGATGCTCTGGCTGTCGCCGCTGCTCACCCTGGTCGCCCTCGCCATGGCGCCCGCGCTCTGGTTCCTGGCCGACCGCAGCCGCAAGCGGCTCTTCCCCGCCACCTGGTACGCCCAGGGGCAGGCGGCGGCCGTCGCCGGGATCGTGGACGGCGCCGTCACCGGCGTCCGCGTCGTCAAGGGCTTCGGCCAGGAGGAGCAGGAGACCGGGAAGCTGCGCGAGGTGAGCCGGAAGCTGTTCGCCGGACGGATGCGCACCGTCCGCCTCAACTCCCGCTACACCCCCGCCCTGCAGGCCGTGCCGTCCCTCGCCCAGGTCGCGATGCTCGCGCTCGGCGGCTGGATGGCGACCCGCGGGCAGATCACCCTCGGCACCTTCGTGGCCTTCTCCACCTACCTCGCCCAGCTCGTCGGGCCGGTCCGGATGCTGACCATGGTGCTGACCGTCGGCCAGCAGGCCCGCGCCGGCGTGGAGCGGGTGATGGAACTGATCGACACCGAGCCCGCCATCGGCGAACGCCCGGACGCGCGGGAGCTGCCCGCCGACGCCCCCGCGACCGTCGAGTTCGACGCGGTGACCTTCGGCTACGACCCCGAGCGCCCGGTCCTGAAGGACTTCTCGCTCTCCCTCGCGCAGGGCGAGACCGTCGCCCTCGTCGGCGCCTCCGGCAGCGGCAAGTCCACCGTCTCCCTGCTGCTGCCCCGCTTCTACGACGTGTCTCAGGGCGCCGTGCGGGTCGGCGGCCACGACGTCCGCGAGCTGACGTTCGAGTCGCTGCGGGCCGCCATCGGCCTCGTACCGGAGGACAGCTTCCTCTTCTCCGACACCGTCCGCGCCAACATCGCCTACGGCCGGCCCGGCGCCACCGACGCGGAGATACGGGCAGCCGCCCGCGCCGCCCAGGCCGAGGGCTTCATCGAACAACTGCCCGACGGCTATGGCACCGCGGTCGGCGAGCAGGGCCTCACCCTCTCCGGCGGCCAGCGCCAGCGCATCGCCCTGGCCCGCGCCATCCTCACCGACCCCCGGCTGCTCCTCCTCGACGACGCCACCTCCGCCGTCGACGCCCGCGTGGAGCACGAGATCCACGAGGCGCTGCGCGGGGTGATGGCCGGCCGGACGACCCTGCTGATCGCCCACCGGCGCTCCACCCTCGCCCTCGCCGACCGCATCGCCGTCCTCGACCGCGGCCGGCTGTCGGACGTCGGCACCCACGAGGAGCTGGAGCGGCGCTCCGCGCTCTACCGCCGCCTGCTGACCGACCCGGACGAGCTGGGCGGCGTCGAGCGCGACCCGGTGGCCCGGCTCGCGGAGCGGGAGCGCGAGGCGGAGCGCGAACGGACCCGGGAGCGGGACGGGGGCCGGCGGCCGGGACACGGGCGGCGGGACACCGGGGAGCCGGGCGGTGACTCCTCCTTCGAGGACTTCGAGGACTTCGAGGACTTCGAGGCGGAACTCGACGCCGAGGCCGAGATGGGGGCCGAACCGGTCAGTTCCCGCCGCCGGGTCGCCGAGCGCGTCACCCCCGAACTGTGGCGCCGGGCCGAGGAGCAGCAGGGCGCGACGGGCTCCGCGGCGGCCTCGTCCGCCTCTTCCGCCGGCCCGGCCGCGGCCGGCGCGGCGGCCGGTCCCGGCATCGCCGGCGCGCTGGCCGGGATGCCCGCCACCCCGGACCTGCTGGCCAAGGTGGCCGCGCTACCGCCCGCCACCGACGTGCCCGACATCGACGAGGAACACGCCGTCCGGCCCGAACAGGACTACGGGCTGCGGCGGTTGCTGCGCGGCTTCGGCCGGCCCCTGCTGCTGGCCCTCCTGCTGGTGGCCGTCGACGCGGGAGCGGGGCTGCTGCTCCCCGTCCTCATCCGGCACGGCATCGACGAGGGCGTGCAGCAACTGGCGCTCGGCGCGGTGTGGGCGGCCTCCGGGCTGGCGCTGGTGGTGGTGCTCGCCCAGTGGGCCGCGCAGATCGGCGAGACCCGGATGACCGGCCGCACCGGCGAACGCGTCCTCTACAGCCTGCGCGTGAAGATCTTCGCGCAGCTCCAGCGGCTCGGTCTCGACTACTACGAGCGCGAGCTGACCGGCCGGATCATGACGCGGATGACCACGGACGTGGACGCGCTCTCGACGTTCCTGCAGACCGGGCTCGTCACCGCGCTGGTCTCGCTGCTCACCTTCTCCGGCATCCTCGTCGTCCTGGTCGTCATCGACGTCGAACTGGCACTCGTGGTCTTCAGCACCCTGCCGGTCCTGATCGCGGGCACCTTCTTCTTCCGGCGCCAGAGCGTCAAGGCGTACGAACTGGCGCGCGAGCGGGTCAGCGTCGTCAACGGCGACCTCCAGGAGAGCGTCGCCGGGCTCCGCATCGTCCAGGCGTTCCGCCGCGAGCGGGACGGCATCACCCGCTTCACCGGGCGCAGCGACGGCTACCGGCAGGCGCGGGTGCGCGGACAGTGGCTGATCTCCGTCTACTTCCCGTTCGTGCAGCTTCTGGCGTCGGCCGCGGCGGCTGCCGTGCTGATCGTCGGCGCGGGCCGGGTCTCCGAGGGCACCCTCACGGCCGGCGCGCTCGTCGCCTATCTGCTCTACATCGACCTGTTCTTCGCGCCGGTGCAGCAGCTCTCCCAGGTGTTCGACGGCTACCAGCAGGCGACGGTGTCGCTCCGCCGCATCCAGGAACTGCTGCGCGAGCCGACCACCACGGCGATCGCCGAACACCCGCGCGAGGTGCGGGAGCTGCGCGGCGAGGTCGTCTTCGACGGCGTCCGGTTCCGCTACCGGCCGGCCGAGGGGGACGGCGCGCCGGAGGAGGCGCTCTCCGGGGTGGACCTGCGGATCCCGGCCGGGCAGACGGTCGCCTTCGTCGGCGAGACGGGCGCGGGCAAGTCCACCCTCGTCAAGCTCGTCGCCCGCTTCTACGACCCGACGGAGGGCGCCGTGCTCGTCGACGGCACCGATCTGCGGGAGCTGGATCTGGCCGGATATCGTCACCGGCTGGGTGTCGTGCCGCAGGAGTCCTACCTCTTCCCCGGCACCGTGCGGGACGCCATCGCCTACGGGCGCCCGGACGCCACCGACGCCGAAGTGGAGGCCGCGGCGCGGGCCGTCGGGGCCCACGAGATGGTCGCCTCGCTCAGCGGCGGCTATCTGCACGAGGTCTCCGAGCGGGGCCGCAACCTCTCGGCCGGGCAGCGGCAGTTGATCGCCCTGGCCCGCGCCGAGCTCGTCGACCCGGACATCCTGCTGCTCGACGAGGCGACGGCCGCGCTCGACCTGGCGACGGAATCCCTCGTCAACCAGGCCACGGACCGGCTGGCGGGCCGGCGCACCACCCTGGTCGTCGCCCACCGGCTGACCACGGCCGCCCGCGCCGACCGGGTCGTCGTCATGGACGACGGCCGGGTCGTCGAGGACGGCACCCACGCCGAGCTGCTCGCCGCGGACGGCCACTACGCGCGGCTGTGGCGCACCTTCGCCGGAGAACCGGAAACCGCCGGGGTGTGACACTCCGCGGTTCCTGTTCGATACCGAAGCGATACGCACCGTGGCGTAGACCCGGGATGCTCCGCGATGGAGACTCATAAGTCGCGCCGTGTCCGGTTTTGATCGGTGCGGCGGGTTCGCATCGTGAGCAAAAGGCGGTAGTGCAGTGCAGCGGCGTTTCTTCGGTCCGATAGCGGCGGGTCTCTCGGCCGGTCTGGTCCTGACCCTCTCGGCGTGCGGCGAGAGTGCCACCGCGGAAAGCGGTGACGTCCAGCTCAAGCTGATCGTGACCGAATACGGCGACAGATCCGGCACCAGTTCCAAGAGATACTGGGACCAGCTGATCGGCGAGTTCCAGTTCGAACACCCGGACATAGCGGTCGATGTCGACGTCTACCCCCGCGGAGAGGTCGACCGCAAGGTCGCCGATCTCGTGAAGGCCGGCAAGGCGCCGGACATGGCCCAGATCGCCACCTACGCCGATTACGCGGCCAAGGACAAGCTCTACAGCGCCGACGAACTCCTCTCCATCCCGGCCCAGGCCGACTTCGTACGGGCCGTCTCCGAAGCGGGCACCGCCAACCGCAAGCAGTACGGCCTGCCCTTCACCGCCAGCACCCGGGTGTTCTTCTACAACAAGAAGCTGCTGAAGCAGGCGGGCATCGACAGCCCGCCGAAGACGTGGGACGAGCTCCGGGCCGACGCGGTCGCGCTCAAGCAGTCCGGGGTCCAGACCCCGTACGGGCTTCCGCTGGGCCCGGAGGAGGCGCAGGCCGAGGCGCTCAACTGGATGCTGAGCGCCGGTGGCGGCTACACCGACAACATCGGCAGCTACACCTTCGACGCCCCCGAGAACATCCGGGCCTTCGAATGGCTGCGCGACGAGATGGTCGCCAAGGGGCTCACCAACGCCTCCCCGGCGAAGACCGACCGCCAGGACGCCTACGACGCCTTCGTCCGCGGCGAGGTGGCCATGCTCAACGGCCACCCCACCCTCATGCAGCGCGCCCTGGAGGGCGGCATCGACTTCGGCATGGCACCGCTGCCCGGCCGGGAGAAGCAGTCCGCGGCCACCACCGGCGTCGCCGACTGGATGACGGCGTTCAAGGAGAACGGGAACCGCGAGCAGATCAGCGCCTTCCTCAACTTCGTCTACGAGAAGGAGAACGTTCTCAAGTTCGCCGAGCAGTACGACCTGCTGCCGGTGACCAACTCCGCCTTCGACGCGATGCGCGCCGACGAGTCGCACAAGAACGTCTGGGAGTTCCTGGACCAGCTGCGCACCGCCCAGCTCTACCCGGTCGACAAGGTGTCCTGGGCTCCCATGGTCCGCACGCTGCGCGAGCAGATCGGCGGCACGGTGGAGCGGGGCGGCAATCCGGGGAGCGTGCTGCAGGCGATCCAGCGGGAGGCCGAGGCGACGGAGAACGCCACCTGACAAGTGCCGGTGGTGCTGCGGTGCCGCTGCCGCTGCCGCCGCCGTTCCGGGCCGGGGTGCCGCCGTGCGCCCCGGCCCGTATGCCCGTTCGGGCAGTCCCGCGCGCGGCGGTCTGGCGGACGGGCAGCCTCCCGGCTAGGTTCGCAGATTCACGCGAACCCAGGGAGGGCGGATGCGCAAGGCGTTGACGTGGCTGCCGGCGCTGGCGGTGTTCTTGGGCACCCTGAGCGCCGGAACGGCGCCGGCCGCCGCGAACACGGCCGCGGAGCCTTCCGGTGCGGGCACCGCGGGCACCGCGAGCACCGCGGGCCCCGGGGGCGGATCCGGCGGTTCCGGCGGAACCGGGAGCACTCGGAGCACCGAGAGCACCCGGAGCACCGAGAGCACCGAGAGCACCGACATCGAGGACCGGCTCCTCGCGATCCCGGGCATGAGCCTGGTGGAGGAGCAGCCGGTCGACGGCTACCGGTTCTTCGTCCTGGAGTACACCCAGCCGGTCGACCACCGCCGCCCGTACCTCGGCACCTTCCAGCAGCGGCTCACCCTGCTGCACAAGGCCACCGACCGGCCGGTGGTCTTCCACACCTCCGGCTACCACGTCTCCACCCGGCCCGGCCGCAGTGAGCCCACCCGGATCGTGGACGGCAACCAGGTCTCCCTGGAGTACCGCTACTTCACGCCCTCCCGGCCCGACCCGGCCGACTGGACCAAGCTGGACATCCGGCAGGGCGCCGACGACCAGCACCGCCTCTTCCGGGCCCTCAAGCGGATCTACCGCGCCAACTGGCTCTCCACCGGCGGCAGCAAGGGCGGCATGACCGCCACCTACTACCGCCGCTTCCACCCGGGCGACATGGACGGCACCATCGCCTACGTCGCGCCCAACGACGTCCGCAACCGCGAGGACTCCGCCTACGACCGGTTCTTCGAACAGGTCTCCACACCGGAGTGCCGGGCCGCGCTCAACGCCGTCCAGCGCGAGGCCCTCGTCCGCCGCGACGAGATCGTCGCCCGCTACGAGACCTGGGCCCGGCAGAACGGGGCCACCTTCACCACCGTGGGCAGTGCCGACAAGGCGTACGAGAACGTCGTCCTCGACCTGGTGTGGGCCTTCTGGCAGTACCAGTCGGAGGCGGACTGCGACGAGGTGCCCGAGCCCACGGCCTCCACCGACGCCCTCTACGCGTTCGTCGACGAGGTCTCCGGCTTCTCCTTCTACACCGACCAGGTCCTCGACGGGTACGCGCCGTACTTCTACCAGGCCGGGACCGAGCTGGGCTGGCCCTCCTTCCGCACCCCGCACCTCGACGGCCTGCTCCGCCACCCGGGCATCTACCAGCCGCGCAGCTACGTCCCCCGCGACATCCCGATGCGCTGGCGCGGCCGGGTGATGGACGACATCGACCGCTGGGTGCGCCACCGCGGCGAGCGGATGCTCTTCGTCTACGGCGAGAACGACCCGTGGGGCGCGGAGCGGTTCCGCCCCGGCAGGGGCTCGCGCGACGCGTACGTCTTCACCGCGCCCGGCGCCAACCACGGGGCGAACATCGCCGGGCTGACGGAGGCGGAGCGGGACAAGGCCACCGCGGAGGTCCTGGAATGGGCGGGGGTGGCCCCCGCCGCCGTCCGCCGCGACGCCTCGAAGGCCGAACCGCTGGCCGAGCGGGACGCGAAGCTCGACCGCAAGTCCGTCGAGCCGCGGAACGCCCTGCGCCCGTAGGCGCGGCGGGCGGAGGGCACGGAGCGGTACGGCACGGAGCGGCGGGAGGGCGGGCGCCGCCGCACGGCGAGGCGCCCGCCCGGCACGGGCACCCGGGCACCCACCCGGGCGTCAGAGGCGGCGGGCGCAGCCGGTCGGTTTGTCGCCGCCCAGCCGGACGTAGAGATCCGTCGACGCGGGGCAGTCCGAGCGCTTGGCGACCGCCTTGGTCACCTTGAACTCCGGCGCCGGCTCGGCCGATGGGGCGCAGCCGGTCTCCCGGACCTCGTTCTCCCGGGTCAGCCGGACGCAGTCGCCGGCGATCGTGCGCGGGCCGCCACCGCCGCCCGGGTCGCCCGGGTGCGGCGGCTTCAGGTTGCGCATACAGGCGTAGCCGCGCCGCGCCGTGGAGCCGGTGCCGCCGACGCCGTCCGGGCGTTCGGTGATGTGCAGCAGGAAGTCCGTGCGGGCCGGGCAGAGGGGGCCGTCCTCGGTGCCGCCGTGGAAGCGGAGCAGCACCCTGGCCACGGCCCGCTCGCCGGTGCACGGCACCTCGTCGAAGGAGCTGCGGCCGCGGGTGCTGCACTCGCCCTCGGCCAGGAAGACCACATTGGGCACGGACGGGCTCGCGGCGGCCTTGTCCTCGGGGCCGGCGCTCCGGCCGGTGCCGGACGGGCCGGACTGCCCGCAGGCGGCGGTCAGGATGAGCGGAAGGGCGAGCAGGGCGCTCAGCGCGGCACGTCGCGCCCCTCGCGCGGCCCGTGCCGTCGCCGGTCTCCCGCTCTGTCGTCGTGCGCGCATGGGCTCATCATCCCCCCTCGGCCGGGCGCGGCCCGCGGGGGCGGACGCACGCCCGGCGGCGGCGGGGCTTTTGCGGCGTACCGTCCGGGGATGCGCCCCGGACGTCGTAGGGATCAGTACGACAAGCCGTGGCCGATCGGGTACAGCACCTGCGCCGGGTCGTCCGCGTCGGGGACCGGGACGGGCAGCCGTCCGGTGGGGCCGACCCGGCCCGCGATCACCCGGGCGGCGGCGCGCATCTCCCCGTCCGTCCAGGAGTAGCTCGCCAGCGAGGCCGCCACCCCGTCGAGCCGGGCGATGTCGTACGGATTGCGGATCGCCAGATGGACCACGGGCACGCCGGTCGCGACGAGTTCGGAGACCAGGGTGCGCTGCGGGGACGTGGCGCTCACGTTGTAGGTGGCCACCACCACCGCGTCCCGGCCGGCCGCCGCGGCCACGGCCCGGTCGATCAGCTCCCGGGTCGGGGTGATGCCGGTGGAAAGCGCGGTGGCGGTGAAGCCCAGCCCGGTGAGGGTCCGGGCGAGGACGGCGGTGGGCGGGCCGCCGGTGGCGGAGGGGGCGGCCGGGTCGGCGCCCACCACCAGCAGGTCGTTCCGCCCGCGGCGGTCGAGGGGGAGCGTGCGGCGGCGGCCGCCGGTCCGCCGGTTGAGGAGGAGGGTGGTGGTGCGGTCGGCGATCCGCTGCGCCGCCCGCAGATGGGGCGGGATGCCGACGGTGCGGTCGACGCCCGCGTGCGTCACGTACGGCTCGTCGAAGAGGCCCCGGCGCTGCTTGAGCTCCAGGATGCGCAGCAGTGAGACGTCGATGCGCTCCTCGCTGATCTCGCCGCTCTCCACGGCCGCCAGCACGGCGTTGTAGGCGAGCCGGAAGTCCGGCGGGTTGAGGAGCTGGTCGACGCCGGCCTTGAGGGCGAGCACGGGCACCCGGTCGTCGCCGTACTTCTGCCGGACGCCCGCCATGTCGAGGGCGTCGGTCACCACGACGCCGTCGTAGCCGAGGCGTTCCCGCAGGATGCCGGTGAGGATCGGCCGGGAGAGGGTCGCCGGGTCCTCCGCCGGGTCGAGGGCGGGGACGACCAGATGGGCCGTCATGATCGAGTCGACGCCGGCGGCGATGGCGGCACGGAACGGCGGCGCGTCGAGCCGCTGCCACTCCTCCTCGCTGTGGGTGATGACGGGCAGGCCGGTGTGACTGTCCGTCTGGGTGTCGCCGTGGCCCGGGAAGTGCTTGGCGGTGGCCGCGACGCGAGCGCTCTGATAGCCCCTCACCTGGGCGGCCACCAGCCGGGCGACGGACTGCGGGTCGGCGCCGAAGGACCGGACGCCGATGACCGGGTTGGCCGGGTTGACGTTGACGTCGGCGACCGGCGCGTAGTCCTGCCGGATGCCCATGGCCGCCAGTTCGGAACCGGAGAGGTACGCGGCCTTCCGGGCGTCCTCCCGCGAACCGTCCGCGCCGAGCGCCATCGCGCCGGGCAGCAGGGTCGCGGGCGCCCCCACGCGGGCCACGAGACCGTGCTCCTGGTCGGTGGAGACGAGCAGCGGGAGGGGGGTGGGCTGAGCGAGGCCCGCGCGCTGGATGCCGTTGGAGAGACCGGCGATCTGGTGCGGGTCGCGGACGTTGTGCGCCCAGGCGAAGTAGATGATGCCGCCGACGTGGTACTCGGAGATCAGTTCGGCCGCGGTGGAGACCCCGATCTCCTTGCGGTTGGCGGCGGCGTCGGCGGGGTCGGGATCGGTCGCGGAGTGCCCGTACACCCGCATGACGAACAACTGGCCGACCTTCTCGCGCAGGCTCATCCCGGAGATGAGTCTGCGGAGTCTCTTCCGGTCGACCGGGTGGTGACCGGGGGAGTGACCCGGCGGGTGGGCCGGCCCGGCGGCGAAGACCTCGCCGGCGCCGGTGGCGGCGAGCGCCGCCGCTGCGGCGGTGGCGGTGAGCAGGGTGCGGCGGGACGGGGAACGGTGCACGGTGCGCTCCTTCCGTACGGAGGTGGCGGGCGCCGGCGGCCCGGGCGGACGGGCCGGGCAGGGCGGAGGGGCCGGTGTCCGGAGCGGGATGGCGGGCGGGGAGACGGACTCCGACGGTCCGGTGGTCCGACGGTCCGGCGGGTGAAGGAAACTTCCAGCCGTCAACGGATATCCGGAAAGTTTCCGCCAGTCAATGGCCCCGTGCGCGGCGTGCGCCCGTACGGGGTCGTGGGGCGGCCGCATGCCGGCGGCGGTGCGGAGGCCCACCGCGGGCGGCGGGCCGGTACCGTCAGGCGGCCGGCCCGCGCGGATCGGGCGCGCCGGTGGCGCCGCAGCGCGCCGACCGCCCGATGGCGGGGGCCGCTGCCCGCGGCCGTCAGTGCGGGGAGGACCCCGGGCAGCGGACCGCGGGCCGCCCGTGGGAACTCCGTGACGGAGGGCGGCTCGGAGGGCCGGCCCCGCAGACCCTCCGCGCCGTCCCCTGCGGGTATGGGCGCGGCCCTCGATCAGCTGGGTGAACGAGAGGACCGCGGGAGGGCACGCCGGACACCGCGAGGCCGACGGTGGCGGTGCGGTGCGGTTCGGTGCGGTGGGGTGGGGTGCGGTGTGGTCGGGATCTCGCGGAGGACGGATCGCTTCTTGTGCCGTCGGGGAAGCACAGAAATGTGGTGGCGGTGCCTGGTTGAACCGGCTCCGGCCCAGCGGTGGTTCACCGGTGGGCCAGAGCCGGATGCGTGCGCTCAGCTGTGAGACTGCGCGGTCACGTCGCCCAGCGGTCGCAGTTGTTGGAGCCCGGGGCCACCCAGCGGTGGGAGCTGATGGCGTCGTTCGCGCCACCTTCCTTGTCGATGTTGTTGTGGAACTCGTCGTTGTTGAGGTTGGAGGCGTAGGCCTCATTCCTTGACAGACAGATGTGCCCACCCGCCCAGTCCTGTCCGGTTCCGTTGAAGAACTGGACTTCGTAGCTGTTCCCCTTGTTCAGGATCGAGGACGCCACGTTGGTGTCGCCGCCCTGGAAGGGCCCGGAGCTGTTGCCCCAGTTCGAGTCCCAGCTCGCGGAGTTGCCGATGTGACCCTCACAGTAGGCGTGCTTGTAGGCGTACATGTACCCGGCTTTCGCCGCCGTGTAATTGTCGCTGCAGGTCGCGGTCGCGGCCGCCTGCGCGGTTGTCGCGGGGGCTGTCGCTCCGAGGCCCGCGAGGGTGAGAGTCGCCAGAACGGCAGGGATTTTACGCATGGTGGGTCGTTCTCCTTCGACAGGGTGCTGTGTGGGATTCCGTAGCTGTGATGCTTCGGAAAACTTGGGTGATCCGGGAAATCTGGGAAATCTGGGAGGCCGGGGGACAGCCGGCGCTCTGGTGGCCTCAGGCTTCTGAGCCGATGACGTCCTTGGCCCGCGCCAGTGCGGCCAGTCTCATGCGCTGATAGGTCGCGATTTCTTCGCTGTACCGCCGGAGCTTCTTGCTGCGGTATTCACGCTCGAGGGAGCGCGCCGTCTCACCCAGGGACGTTTCCACGGCGCACGTGGCTTCGGCGACCGCCAGTTCCACCTCGGTGGCGTGTGCCTGTCCGGGGCTCAACCCCTTGATGAGCGCGTACCGTTTCTCGCGGATCTCGTCAGGGCCGGCATAGGCGTGGCCCGCCTCGCGCATACACCGTGACCATGCCTCGACCGCGTTCACCAAACGCTTGTCCTTGACGAGGTCCGGTACGTAAAGAGGTGTCAGGCTGGTGGCGGTCTTCTTGACGCGGAACCAGGTCGCGGGATCGCCGTAAAGTCGCTCCCGGGTCTCGGCCCAGCAGCCCTCGCGGGGGGTCTGAACGGTGCCGCCCGCGGGCAGTTCGACCGACAGCACGCCCTTCGAGGGGTCACCGTCGAGAGTCCTGGAGTAGCGGATGCGCTCCGCTTCCGGGAGCGCGTTGGCGTACGCGGCATTCGGGTCGTTCAGACGGGCCTTCTCGGACTTCTTCTCAAGCTGTCCGCCGTAGCCGTACTTGCGTGCCCATTCGACATCGGTCAGAACGTAACGTCCACCCTTCAGATCGTCGACCGTCGGCAGCGGCCCGATCCAGTACGAGAATCCCGCCTTTTTCATGCATTCCTTGGTGAGGATCTGCTCGGCGCGCTGGACCAGTATGTGCTCGGCGTCGGTCAATTCCCGTTCCGGGACGCCGGGTCCGGCGGTGTCGTGCGGCTGGCCGGATCCGGCCGGATCGTCCGTCGCCGCGCTACAGCCGGCGGTGGTGACGGCGACGCCGATGAACAGGACACTCGCACAGACGGAACCGGATATGCGTCTCATGCCCGTTGAGCCCCCGTTTATCGCGTCCACATCTCTGCGCCCTACGATCGCCCGGCCGACGGCGCTGAACCAACCTTGTTGCGCTGCAGGGCAAAAGGGCAGTTCATGAGGGAGAACGAGATGCTCCGCATACATTTCAGTGAGGTTGACCTGGCCAGAACCAGGATCGCGGCCGCTCCGGATCCGCTCTGGGAGATCACCGCGAGTCTGCACCGGCTGCAGTCCCGGAAGGGCCGGTGGGCCTACGCCGGGTGGTATCGCACCGCCCGGGAGCAGCTGCGGGAGAAAGGGCTGGAGCGACTCGTACGCAGCGTGCTGCTGCCGTTGTATCCAAGGGCCGCGTATTTTCCGGACTTTCTGACTCCGGCCCAGGGAGGGGGCGACTTGGCTGCAGGAACGGAGTCGGTGCTGGCCACGTCTCCGCAACGGGTCCTGAAGGAGATGGCCATCCTCGATCGGACCATCGGAGCTCCGTCGTGGGCCGGGCAGCTGGCCCGGCTGGAGGTGCGCAAGGAGTTCATGGGGATGTTGCGCGTGTACTACGAGTGCGTCCTCGTCCCGCACAAGGAACAGGTGCAGACGCGTATCGAGGCGGAGCGGGCGGCACGCTGCCGTGGGCTCCTCGAGGGTGGAGTGGAGGGCATGCTCGCGGGACTCGGGCCCCTGCTGCGCTGGCGCTCTCCGGTCCTGGAGGTCGCTTACACCAAGCAGGCCGGTGACCGGGACCTGTATCTGGACGGTCGTGGGCTCACGCTCGTCCCTTCGTACTTCAACTGGGCCGAGCCCGTCGCCTTCGCCGACCCGGAACTGCCGCCCGTGCTCTGGTACTCGCTGCTCCATGAGCCGGACACACCGGACGGCTCCGTGGGCCCCGATGCTTCGGGGCGGTCCCTGACCGCCCTGCTCGGGCGTGCCCGGGCGGTCGCCCTGTACGCCGCGTCCGCCGGCGCCACGACCGGCGAGATCGCCCGCGCCGCCGGAGTCTCGGCCTCCTCCGCCAGCAGGCACGCCACCGCGTTGCGCGACGCGGGACTCGTCACCAGCGTCCGCCATGGCCCGACCGTGCTGCACACCCTCACACCGGCGGGGGTGTCCGTACTCCGGGCAGCCGGTGAGGCGGGCCGTCGGGCGAGGTGACAGCCGAACTGCTCCTCCCGGCTTCCGGCGCCGGGTTACGGAAGGGGGGCGGCCGGGACGGCGGCCCCCTCAGGCGGACTGGGTCAGCAGTCCCAGCAGATGATCGCGGGCCGGTGCCAGCAGCCCCGGCAGCTCCGGAGACCGCGGGTACCAGCGCTTCTCGTACTCCCAGCACAGCCAGCCGGCGCCCGCGTCCGGGCGGGTCTCCGCCGCGTCCTGCCGGGTGAGCAGGTCCACGCACTCGGCGAGGGGCAGCGCGCCCGCGCCGAGCGGCAGCGGGTTGGTGTCCTCCACCGACGCGATGTCCTTGACCTGGACGTATCCGAGGTGCGGGGCGAGCACGGCGTAGGTCGTCTCCGGGTCCTCACCGGCCAGCCAGGGGTGCATCACGTCCCAGATCGCGCCGACGGACGCGTGCCCGACCAGGCCGAGCACGCGCGCCGTGTCGGCGCCGCGGCGGTGCGAGTCGTGGGTCTCCAGGAGGAGGGCGACGCCCAGGTCGGCGGCGCGCGGGGCGGCGGCTCCCAGACGGCGTGCGGCGGCCGCGTCGGCTTCCTGCTCGGTCGGCTGGTCCACCCCGCCGGGGAACACCCGTACGTACGGGGCGCCCAGGTCGTGGGCGAGGGCGAGCAGCCCGTGCAGTTCGTCGACGACGGTCTCGTCGTCGCCGGGTGCCGCGACGCGGGTGTAGCCGGCGGCGCTCAGGATCCGCACCCCGGCGTCCTGGAAGCGGCGCACGGTCTCCTTGCGGACCTCGGCGCCCACCCCGGGGTGCACGGGCTCGTCGGGGTGGACGCGGAGTTCCACGCCGTGGAAGCCGCTGTCCGCGGCGAGCCGCGCCACCTCGGAGATCTCCATCCCGGGGACACCGAGGGTCGAGAAGGCGAGTTGCACGGCGGCTCCTGGGGCGTGTCGGTCGGGCGGGGCGGCAGGGGGCGGGCACCGCACGGTGTGCGTCCGTACTGCTACCCGTGCTGCCATCCGTACCGCGTTCGTGCGGACATATGACGAGTGCCCGGGGTCGGCGCGGCCATGCCGGACAGGTCCGCGTGCCGGTCCGGCACGGCGGTCCCCGACGGCGGTCCCGGACGGTGGCCCGGGGCGATGAACTCGGTGCTTGCGTGCCGGCCGCGGACGGGCGGGCACCCCACCCGGGCGCACGCCCCCGCGCACGCCCCAGGCGGCACCCGGGCGCCGGTCAGCGCGGCGGGGCGGTCGAGGCGCGGACCATGAGCTCGGCCCGGATGGTGGCCACACCGCCGGGCGGTGCCGTCTCCCGGTCCATCGCCAGCCGCCCCGCGCGGGCCCCGGCGTCCTGGAGCGGCAGCCGCACCGTCGTCAGTGCGGGGACGGCGTCCGCGCTGAAGGGCAGATCGTCGAAGCCGGCCACGGAGACGTCCTCCGGGATGCGCAGCCCCCGGTCGCGGAGGGCGGCGAAGGCGCCGAGGGCGATGGTGTCGTTCGCGGCGACGACCGCCGTCAGCCCGGGCTCCCTGCGCAGCAGTTCGAGGGTGGCGTCGTAGCCGGAGGCGCGGTCGAAGGAACCGTGCACGGTCAGCCGCTCCGAGCCCCCGGTGAGCCCGGCGGTGGCGAGGGCCGCGCGGTGTCCCTCCAGCCGGTGCCGGGTGGTGGTCCGGTCCGGCGGCCCGGTGACATAGCCGATGCGGCGGTGGCCCAGGGCGAGCAGGTGTTCGGTCAGTCGCTGGGCGCCGCCCCGGTTGTCGAAGGCCAGGGTGGTGACGGCGGGTTCCCCGTCCCCGCTGTGCGGCAGCGGCGGCCGTCCGCAGAGGACGACGCGGGTGCCCGCGGCGGTCAGCCGGCCGAGCTTGGCCGCCACGGCCGCGGCGTGATCCGCGCCCTCCGCGGCGCCGCCGGTGACGACCACGGCGGCGGCCCGCTGGCGCTGGAGCAGCGTGAGGTAGGTGAGCTCCCGCTCGGGGGAGCCGCCGGTGTTGCAGACCACGGCCAGCTTCCCGCCGCCCCCGGGGAGGCCGGCGATCTCCGACTGCACGGCCCCCGCGATGATCCCGAAGAACGGGTCGGCGATGTCGTTGACGAGGATGCCGACCAGGTCGGAGGTGGCCGCGGCCAGGGCGCTGGCCGGCCCGTTCACCACGTAGTCCAACTCGTTCACCGCCCGCAGCACCCGCGCCCGGGTGGCCTCGGAGACCGGGTAGTTGCCGCTGAGCACTCTGGAGACCGTGGCCGAGGAGACCTTGGCGTGTGCCGCCACATCCGCCAGAGTCACTGCCATCTGTTCCTCCGTGTCGCCGCCGGACGGTGCCCGGGACCACCTGCGGTCCCCCGGGGGCATGCTCTCACCCCCGCGGGGCGCTGAGCACCGGGCCGGTCGATTGCGGGCCGGGTCTTGTCCGGGCCCGCGCGCTCTGCCTAGGGTCCGGGAAAGCGCTTTCCGCGCTGTCCTCCCCCCTTCCGTCCCCGTTTCCGTCCTGCCCGCCGCCCCCGGGCATCACCTCCCTCGGAGAACGATGAGCGCGCCTCTCACCGTCACCCATGTCCACGGCGACCGGATCTCCGTCGCCTGCGGTGACGTCGAACTGATGGCCTATGTCTACCGCCCCGACCCGGAACCCTACGAGTCACGCAAGCCGTACGCCCACCCGCTGCGCACCCTGGCCGGGCACACCGTCACCGGCTACCGCCCCAACGACCACCGCTGGCACAAGGGCCTCCAGCTGACCGCCAGCCATCTCTCCCACCAGAACTTCTGGGGCGGCAACTCCTACATCCACGGCCGGGGGTACCGGCGCATCCCCGAACGGGTCGGCTCCATGCGGCACGACGGGTTCGACCGGGTCGGGGCCGACGGCGGCCGGGCGTCCTTCACCGAGCGGCTGACCTGGGTCGCGCACGGGGGAGAGGAGTGGGTGCGGGAGGCGCGGACCGTCTCGGCGCACTCCGCCGACCCGCAGGCGGGCTGCTGGGCCCTCGACTGGTCGACCCGGCTCACCAACATCCGCACGGAACCGCTGGAGTTCGGGTCCCCGACCACGGCCGGCCGCGAGATGGCCGGCTACACCGGCCTGCACTGGCGCGGCCCGCGCGACCTCACCGGCGGTGACGTGCTCGGCCCCGGCGGGCGGGGCGGCCCGGGAGAGGCCGGGGCCGCCGACATGATGGGCACCCGCGCGCCCTGGCTGGCCTTCACCGGGGAGCACGACGCCGTCGACGCGCGGAGCACGGTCGTCTTCGCGCACGCGCCGGAGAACGACCGCGCGATCCACGCGTCGCACTGGTTCGTCCGCTCCGAGCCGGCCCCGAGCGTCGCCTTCTCCTGGGCGTTCTTCGAGGAGTTCACGCTGGAGCCGGGCGAGAGCTGCGGCTACCGCTACCGGCTGCTGATCGCGGACGGGGCGTGGGACCGGGACCGGATCGAGGGGCGTCTGGCGGCGCTGGACTGGTGACCGCCGGCGGGCCGGGCGGGCGCCGCCGGGGAGGCCCGCCGGTGCGAACGGACGTGCGGTCGGGGTCGCGTGCTCCGCCGGCCGACTTGTGGGGACCGCGCGGGCCGGTTAGCGTCATGTCGTAGAAAGCGCTTGCTGCCGGACCCGCGCCCACTGGTGCCGCGCGGGGACGGGCCGCGCGGGGCGGCGGAGCAGGGGTGGGAGAGGGGACGGTCGAGTGACACGCACGACGGTACGCATCGCCATGAACGGGGTGACCGGCCGGATGGGCTACCGGCAGCACCTCCTGCGCTCGGTGCTCGCCCTCCGCGAGCAGGGCGGCCTGGAGCTGGACGACGGGACGGCCATCTGGCCGGAGCCCGTGCTCGTCGGCCGCCGCGAGCACGCCCTGCGGGCCATCGCCGAGCGGCACGGCCTGGAGCACTGGACCACCGACCTCGACGGCGTCCTCGCCGACCCGGCCACCGACGTCTACTTCGACGCCCAGCTCACCTCGGCCCGCGAGGCGGCCGTGCGGAAGGCGATCGCCGCCGGCAAGCACGTCTACTGCGAGAAGCCGGCCGCCGGGGATCTCGGCGGGGCCCTGGAGCTGGCGCGGCTGGCCCGGGAGGCCGGGGTCAAGCACGGCGTCGTCCAGGACAAGATCTTCCTCCCGGGCCTGCGCAAGCTGAAGCGGCTCGTCGACGGCGGCTTCTTCGGCGAGATCCTGTCCGTCCGCGGCGAGTTCGGCTACTGGGTGTTCGAGGGCGACTGGCAGCCCGCGCAGCGCCCCTCCTGGAACTACCGCGCGCAGGACGGCGGCGGCATCGTCATGGACATGTTCCCGCACTGGGAGTACGTGCTGCACGAGCTGTTCGGCCCCGTGCGGAGTGTGCAGGCCGAGGTCGTCACGCACGTTCCGCGCCGCTGGGACGAGCGCGGCAAGCCGTACGAGGCCACGGCCGACGACGCCGCCTACGGCATCTTCCGCCTCGACGGCGGTGCCGTCGCCCAGATCAACTCCTCCTGGGCGGTGCGCGTCCACCGCGACGAGCTGGTCGAGTTCCAGGTCGACGGCACGGAGGGCTCGGCCGTCGCCGGGCTGCGCGGCTGCCGCGCGCAGCACCGCTCGGCCACCCCGAAGCCCGTGTGGAACCCGGACCTGCCGGCGACCGAGTCCTTCCGCGACCAGTGGCAGGAGGTGCCGGACAACGAGGAGTTCGACAACGGCTTCAAGGCCCAGTGGGAGCTCTTCCTGCGCCATGTGGTGCTGGACGAGCCCTGGAGCTGGGACCTCCTCGCCGGGGCCCGCGGTGTGCAGCTCGCCGAACTCGGCCTGCGGTCGGCCGCCGAGGGCCGTCGCCTCGACGTGCCGGAGCTGTCGCTGTGAGCCTCGACCTGCCCGCCGCCGGGGGCGCGTTCCGGGCGTACGAGCCGCGCCGCGCGCCTGCCCCGGCCGTGCTCGCGCGGGGCGCGGGGAGCCCGCCGGACGCGCCGCGTTCCCGTACCGTCTACGCCGCCGCCCATGTCGTCGCCGACCCCTTCGCGGACACCGCGCCGGACGGCCCGGCCGCCGTCGACTGGGAGGCCACCCTGGCCTTCCGGCACCACCTCTGGTCGCACGGCCTCGGGGTCGCCGAGGCCATGGACACCGCGCAGCGCGGCATGGGCCTGGACTGGCCCCGCGCCGCCGAGCTGATCCGCCGCTCCGCCGCCGAGGCGCGTGCCGCGGGGGGCCGGATCGTGTGCGGCGCGGGCACCGACCAGCTCACCGGCCCGGACGCCGGCCCGTCCGCCGTCCGGGCCGCGTACGAGGAACAGCTCGCGATGGTCGAGGAATCGGGCGCACGGGCCGTCCTGATGGCCTCCCGCGCCCTGGCCGCCGCCGCGCGCGGCCCCGAGGACTACCTGGAGCTCTACGGGCATCTCCTGCGGCAGGCGCGGGAGCCGGTGATCCTGCACTGGCTCGGCCCCATGTTCGACCCGGCGCTGGAGGGTTACTGGGGCAGCGCCGACCTGGACGCCGCCACGGACACCTTCCTCGACGTGATCGGGGCCCACCCGGGCAAGGTGGACGGGGTGAAGGTGTCCCTGCTCGACGCCGGACGCGAGACCGCCCTGCGCCGGCGGCTGCCGGAGGGCGTCCGCTGCTACACCGGCGACGACTTCCACTACCCCGGACTCATCGCGGGCGACCAACACGGCTTCAGCCACGCGCTGCTGGGCGTCTTCGACCCGATCGGCCCGCTCGCCGCCGAGGCGGTGCGCGTCCTGGACACCGGTGACACCGCCGGCTACCGCGCCCTGCTCGACCCGACCGTTCCCCTCTCGCGGCACCTCTTCGCCGCCCCGACCCGCTACTACAAGACCGGCGTGGTGCTGCTGGCCTGGCTCGCGGGCCACCAAGACCACTTCACGATGGTCGGCGGCCTCCAGTCGGCACGCTCGCTGCCCCACCTGGCCCGGGCCTACGAACTGGCCGACGGGCTCGGCCTGTTCCCGGACCCGGAGCTGGCCGAGCACCGGATGCGCACCCTCCTCGCCCTCCACGGAGCCGCCCGGTGAACGGCCTCGAACGGTTCAGCCTCAACCAGGAGACCATCCGCCAGTGGTCGCTCCCCGACCTGGCCGAGGGGTGCGCCGAGGCGGGTGTACGGCGCGTGGGACTGTGGCGCGCGCCGGTGCGGGCGTACGGAGTGGAGCGCGCGGCACGGCTGATGCGCGAGGCCGGACTGACGGTCAGCAGCCTCTGCCGGGGCGGCTTCCTCACCGCCACCGACCCGGCGGACCGGGCCGCCGCGCTCGCCGACAACCGCGCCGCCGTGGACGAGGCCGCCGCCCTGGGCACCGACACCCTCGTCCTGGTGTGCGGAGGACTGCCGGAAGGGAGCCGCGACCTGTGCGCGGCACGGGAACGGATCGCCGACGCGCTGGCCGAACTGGTGCCCTACGCGGCCGAACGCGGGGTGCGGCCGGCCATCGAACCCCTGCACCCCATGTTCGCCTCGGACCGGTGCGTGGTCTCCACCCTCGCCCAGGCGCTCGACATGGCCGAGCGCTTCCCCGCCGACCGGATGGGCGTGGTGGTGGACACCTACCACCTGTGGTGGGACGACACCGTGCCCCGACTGATCGAGCGGGCGGGCGCGTCGGGCCGCATCGCCGCCTTCCAGCTCGCCGACTGGATCACCCCGCTGCCCGAGGGCGTGCTGCTGGGCCGGGGCCAGCTCGGCGACGGCTGCGTCGATCTGCGCGGGTTCCGCGAACGGGTGGACGCGGCGGGCTACACCGGGCCGGTGGAGGTGGAGATCTTCAACCCCGCGCTGTGGGCGCGCGACGGCGCGGAGGTGCTGGCGGAGACCACGGAACGCTACCGCCGGCTGGTCGCGTAGCGGCGGGGGCCACCGGCCGCACGGGGGCGGTGCCGCGCGGCGGGCCGGCCGCGGGTGACGGACCGTCAACCAGCGCATGCGGCACCACCGTCGGCCGGAGGGATCTTCCGGGCTCCCGATGGGTACAGCAGGTAGCGGACCGATCGCACAGAGCGACGGTATTCGGAAAGGTGCCACCTGCATGACGGAGACAAGCGACCGGACCGGCGGCGTAGAGACCCGTTTCCCGCGCCACCCCCGCAGCGTGGGACGCGCCCGCGCGGTCCTGCGGGCCCAGCTGTCGGCCTGGGGTGTGGAAGGGGACGCGGCGGACAGCGCGGAACTGCTGATCTCCGAACTGATGACCAACGCCGTGCGGCACGGGCGGGTTCCGCACGGGCGGGAGATCGAGGCCCGCTTCGCGCTGACCGGGCGTCTGCTGCGGCTGGAGGTCTCGGACGCGAGCGACCGGCTGCCCGTGCCCGCGCAGGCCGGAACCGAGGCGGAGGGCGGCCGGGGGCTGGCCCTGGTGGCGGCGCTGGCCCACGACTGGGGTGTCCGGCCCCGCGAGGGAGTCGGCAAGTGCGTCTGGGCGCTGCTCGAACTGGCGGGCGCACCCGGGCCGGTGTCCGTCCGGGCGGCCGCTCCGCCTCCCGCCCCCTCGGCGCCTCCGGCTCGCGCCGTGGAGGCCCGTACCGCGAGGCGGCGTTGCTGAGGACCGTCCGGCAGTTCTCAGTGCCGCTTGCCCCGCCGCTTGGCGAGGGCGGCGGCCGCGATGGGCAGCCCGGTGTTGATCGCGCGGGTGACCTTGGAGGTGGGAATGCCCGTCTTCTTGGAGACGGCCCGGGCCAGGGGATCGGTGATCTTCCGGAGAAACATCATGTCCTCAACGGTGCGTCCGGACTGCGCGAAGGGCATAGGGGCAGCTCACGGCGGATGCGAGCGGTGCCGGGAAAGAAAAGAAGAATACTTATGAGTAGCCGTGCAACCCTTTCCGGGCCTCGGCTGTCGTATTGGGCGTCGGGCTTCCCGGGGGGAAATCTGGGGGGATTCTCAGGGGGGACCGTCGTGGGGGGACCCGAGGGTGCCCGGTCTGGCGACCGGGCACCCTCGATACCGTTACCGGCGTTTCCGCCCCCGCTCCCCGCTCTCTCCCGCCGCATCCGGTTCCGTTCGGGTCCGGCGGGCCCGTGCCGGACACCTCCGGCCGTCGGTCCCCTCACCACCGCCGGCACCGCCGGCGCCACCCGGACCGTCAGTTCCCGTCCGCCGGCAGGGCATCGGGCAGTACGGCCAGATCCCCGGCCCGCGGGAAAGAGCTCTGCGCTCCGGCGCGGGCGCAGGCGGCCGAGCCGACCCGCACCGCGTACCGCACGGCCGTCTCCAGGCCGTCGCCCGCGCTGAGCCGCCAGGCCAGGGCGCCCGTGAAGGCGTCGCCCGCCCCCGTGGTGTCCACCACCGCCACCCGCGGCGCGGGCACCGTCACCACGCCGTTCCGGTCGGCGGCCAGCGCGCCGGCCGCGCCCAGGGTGACCACCACCGAACGCGGGCCGCGGGAGAGCAGCGCGGAGGCCCAGGCGGCCGGCTCCTCCGCCTCGGCGGCCGGATGGCCGGCGAGCAGGGCCAGCGCCTCGTGCTCGTTGACGACGAGCGGGTCGCAGGCCGCGAGGACCTGCGGCGGCAGCTGCGCGGGTGGCGACGCGTTGAGCACCAGCCGGGCGCCGGGTGCGCGCGACCGCACGGCCTCCGCCACCGCCGCCATCGGGATCTCCAGTTGCGCCGAGACGACCCGGGCGGAGGCCAGCAGGCTGCCGGCGGCGCGGATGTCCCCGGGCTCCAGCCGGGCGTTGGCGCCGGGGGAGACGACGATGCTGTTGTCGCCCGCCGCGTCCACCGTGATGACCGCGACCCCCGTCGGCTCCTCGCCGACGAGCACGCCCACCGTGTCGACCCCCGCCGCGCGTTGCGCGTCGAGCAGCAGCCGCCCGTAGGCGTCGCCGCCGACCCGGGCCAGCAGGGCGGTGCGCGCTCCGAGGCGCGCCGCGGCGACGGCCTGGTTGGCGCCCTTGCCGCCGGGGTGGACGGCCAGGTCGGAGCCGAGCACCGTCTCCCCCGCCCCCGGGCGCCGGTCGACTCCGATCACGAGATCGGCGTTGGCCGAGCCCACGACCAGCAGGTCGTAGCCAAGCATGTGATGTCTCCCCCTCTGCCGGAGGCCGCCCCGGGCGGATGGACGGCGGTAGTCCTTCGGTCTGTCGGTACGGCCAGCTTGACCCATTCCGGAAGCTGTTGGGGGCAAGTCTCCGTGAACGGGCCCGTCCCTCCCCGTCCGGGCGCGTCCGGCGGGGTGTGCCGGGTTGTCCACGGGCGGCCCGTGGTGTCGGCGGTCGGCGGTACCGTCGCGGCATGGCACAGCTGTCGGTGGTCGAGGGGGTCCTGGAGCGGATCACCTACGCGAACGAGGAGAACGGCTACACGGTCGCCCGGGTCGACACCGGCCGCGGCGCGGGCGATCTGCTGACCGTCGTCGGTTCGCTGCTCGGCGCGCAGCCGGGCGAGTCGCTGCGGATGGAGGGCCGCTGGGGCTCCCACCCGCAGTACGGCAAGCAGTTCACCGTCGAGAACTACACCACCGTGCTCCCCGCCACCGTCCAGGGCATCCGCCGCTATCTCGGCTCCGGGCTGATCAAGGGGATCGGGCCGCGGATCGCCGAGCGGATCGTCGACCACTTCGGGATCGACACCCTCGACGTCATCGAGAAGGAACCGGGGCGTCTGATCGAGGTGCCCGGGCTCGGTCCCAAGCGCACCAAGCTGATCGGGGCCGCCTGGGAGGAGCAGAAGGCGATCAAGGAGGTGATGGTCTTCCTCCAGGGGGTCGGCGTCTCCACCTCCATCGCCGTGCGGATCTACAAGAAGTACGGCGACGCCTCGATCTCCGTGGTGCGCAACCAGCCCTACCGGCTCGCCGCCGACGTCTGGGGCATCGGCTTCCTCACCGCCGACCGCATCGCCCAGGCCGTCGGGATACCGCACGACAGCCCCGACCGGGTCAAGGCCGGGCTCCAGTACGCCCTGTCGCAGTCCTCCGACCAGGGCCACTGCTACCTCCCCGAGGAGCAGCTCATCTCGGACGCGGTGAAGCTGCTCCAGGTCGACACCGGGCTGGTCATCGACTGCCTGGGAGAGCTGGCGGGCGAGGAGGAGGGCGTCGTACGGCAGACCGTGCCGGGGCCGGAGAACGGGCAGCCGGTGTCGGCGGTCTATCTGGTGCCGTTCCACCGGGCCGAGATCTCCCTGGCCGGCCAGGTGCTGCGGCTGCTGCGCACCGGGGAGGACCGGATGCCGGCCTTCCGCGGCGTGGACTGGGAGAAGGCGCTGGCCTGGCTCGGGCGGCGGACGGGGGCGCAGCTCGCCCCCGAGCAGGAGCAGGCGGTGCGGCTGGCGCTGACGGAGAAGGTCGCGGTGCTGACCGGCGGTCCCGGCTGCGGCAAGTCCTTCACCGTGCGGTCCGTGGTGGAGCTGGCGCGGGCGAAGCGGGCCAAGGTGGTGCTGGCGGCGCCGACGGGCCGGGCGGCGAAGCGGCTCTCGGAGCTGACGGGCGCCGAGGCGTCCACGGTGCACCGGCTGCTGGAGCTGAAACCGGGCGGGGACGCCGCCTACGACCGGGACCGGCCGCTGGACGCCGATCTGGTCGTCGTCGACGAGGCGTCGATGCTGGATCTGCTGCTGGCCAACAAGCTGGTGAAGGCGGTGCCGCCGGGCGCGCACCTGCTGATGGTGGGCGACGTGGACCAGCTGCCCTCGGTGGGGGCGGGGGAGGTGCTGCGGGATCTGCTCGCCCCGGACAGCCCGGTGCCGGCGGTGCGGCTGACGAGGATCTTCCGGCAGGCGCAGCAGTCGGGGGTGGTGACCAACGCCCACCGCATCAACTCCGGTGTCCCGCCGATCACCCAGGGGCTGCCGGACTTCTTCCTCTTCCCCGAGGACGACACGGAGGAGGCGGGCCGGCTCACGGTCGACGTGGTCGCCCGCCGCATCCCCGCGAAGTTCGGCCTGGACCCGCGCCGGGACGTCCAGGTGCTCACTCCCATGCACCGCGGCCCGGCCGGGGCGGGCGCGCTCAACGGCCTGCTCCAGCAGGCCGTCACCCCGGCCCGCCCCGATCTGCCGGAGCGGCGCTTCGGCGGCCGGATCTTCCGGGTCGGCGACAAGGTCACCCAGATCCGCAACAACTACGAGAAGGGGGAGAACGGCGTCTTCAACGGCACGGTGGGCGTGGTCACCTCGCTCAGCCAGGACGACCAGCGGCTCACCGTCCGCACCGACGAGGAGGAGGAAGTCCCCTACGACTTCGACGAGCTGGACGAGCTGGCGCACGCCTACGCCGTGACGATCCACCGCTCCCAGGGCAGCGAGTACCCGGCCGTGGTGATCCCGGTGACGACCAGCGCCTGGATGATGCTCCAGCGCAACCTCCTCTATACGGCGGTCACCCGGGCCAAGAGACTGGTGGTACTGGTCGGCTCCCGGCGGGCGCTCGGCCAGGCGGTCCGCACCGTGTCGGCCGGCCGGCGCTGCACGGCACTGGACCACCGGCTCCGTGGCGCGATCTGAATCGTGGACACCGCCTTCCGCATGCCTGCCGCGAGGAGCAGGATGGGCCCGCACGCGGCACGCCGTGCCATGAATAGGCCTGACGGCCGACCCCGAGTGCACGGCTTCTGGCCATATGGGGGAAGGTAGAGGCAGTCAGGGCACCTCGAAGAAGAGGCACAACGTCGGTGAGGGATGACGTGAGCGACAACTCAGTAGTACTGCGGTACGGGGACGGCGAATACCGGTTCCCCATTGCCGACAGCACTGTCGGCAACAAGGGCTTCGACATCGCGAAGCTCCGCAACCAAACCGGTCTGGTGACCCTGGACAGCGGTTACGGCAACACCGCGGCTTATCAGTCGGCGATCACCTATCTCGACGGTGAGCAGGGCATCCTGCGGTACCGCGGTTACCCGATCGAGCAGCTCGCCGAGCACAGTACCTTCCTCGAAACCGCGTATCTGCTGATCAACGGTGAGCTCCCGACGGGCGACCAGCTCGCCGGTTTCCAGAACGAGGTCACCCAGCACACGCTGCTGCACGAGGACGTCAAACGCTTCTACGACGGCTTCCCGCGCGACGCGCACCCGATGGCGATGCTGTCCTCCGTGGTCAGCGCGCTGTCCACGTTCTACCAGGACAGCCACAACCCCTTCCATCCGGAGCAGCGCCATCTCTCGACGATCCGGCTGCTGGCCAAGCTGCCCACGATCGCCGCGTACGCGTACAAGAAGTCGATCGGCCACCCGGTGGTCTACCCGAGCAACGATCTCGGCTATGTCGAGAACTTCCTGCGGATGACCTTCTCCGTGCCGGCCGCCGAGTACGAGCCGAACCCGGTCATGGTCAGCGCGCTGGAGAAGCTGCTGATCCTGCACGCCGACCACGAGCAGAACTGTTCGACCTCGACGGTGCGTCTCGTCGGCTCCTCGCAGGCCAACATGTTCGCCTCGATCTCGGCCGGCATCTGCGCCCTCTGGGGCCCGCTGCACGGGGGCGCCAACCAGTCGGTGCTGGAGATGCTGGAGGGGATCAAGAACTCCGGCGGCGACGTCGACACCTTCATCCGCAAGGTGAAGAACAAGGAAGACGGTGTGAAGCTCATGGGCTTCGGACACCGTGTCTACAAGAACTTCGACCCCCGGGCGAAGATCATCAAGGCCGCGGCGCACGATGTGCTCGCGTCCCTCGGCAAGTCCGACGAGCTGCTGGACATCGCGCTCAAGCTGGAGGAGCACGCGCTGGCCGACGACTACTTCGTCGAGCGCAAGCTCTACCCCAACGTGGACTTCTACACCGGTCTGATCTACCGGGCCATGGGCTTCCCGACCGAGATGTTCACCGTGCTCTTCGCGCTGGGCCGGCTGCCGGGCTGGATCGCCCAGTGGCACGAGATGATCAAGGAGCCGGGTTCCCGGATCGGCCGCCCGCGCCAGATCTACACGGGTGTCGTCGAGCGGGACTTCGTTCCGCTGGAGAAGCGCTGACCACGCCGCTGACCACCGGCCGCTGACCATCGGCCGCAGGCCGGACCCGGGGAATCCCCGGTGGTACCGGCCGCCGGTCCGGGGGGCCGCCCGCCGCCGTCGCGGGGCGGCCCCCCGTTCGCGTGCCGTGCCCGGGTGCACCGCCCGTACGCGCGGGACGGGCCCCGGAAAAAGGTGGAGAGCGCCCCGCGGTCGATCCCCCCACGGGTCGACCGGCGAAGCGCTCTCCAATCCCGGATCGGATTCCCCCCACGGGATCCGGCCGGGGGTCTGTCCGCCGCGGAAATCCGCGGCCGGAAGCTTCGGCTCGTGCTTGTTCGGTTGTCTTCCGTTGTCCGGCCGGGGCCGGTGCTGTCTGCCGGGACGAGCACGTACGGGAGGGCCGCTCAAAGCTCCCCGGGCACGCGCCCCGGCCACACACGACGGGATCCGTCCCCCAAGACGGGCCCGTCAGGCGGATGCCGCACCCCGCCGGAGGCGTTGCATCGCACGGTTAGACTCACGACCCGCCTCAATGGTTACCCCCGAAGAATGTGATCTGGGTCTCATGCCATAAGGGGCCAATGAGGGCAAGAGCTCCGATAAGGAGATCCTGAGCCTCGGGTGAGGGTCTCATGCAGCTTCTGGTGATGATGTGAAGGAACGCAATCTCAGGCTGTTGGTGACGACGAAGACGGACGAAAAGGCCATCGCGGCCCCCGCGATCATCGGGCTGAGGAGTCCGGCCGCCGCCAGTGGCAGCGCCGCCACGTTGTAGCCGAAGGCCCAGAAGAGATTGCCCTTGATGGTGCGGAGGGTCCGGCGGGCGAGCCGGATCGCGTCCGCCGCCACCCGCGGGTCCCCGCGGACCAGGGTCAGATCGGCGGCCTCGATGGCCGCGTCCGTGCCCGTGCCCATCGCCAGCCCGAGGTCCGCCGCGGCCAGCGCCGCCGCGTCGTTGACCCCGTCGCCGACCATGGCGACCGTGCGGCCCTCCTCCTGGAGCCGCCGGACGACCGCCACCTTGTCCTGCGGCAGCACCCCGGCGATCACCTCGTCGATGCCGACGGCGCGCGCCACGGCCTCGGCCACCGCCCGGTGGTCGCCGGTCAGCAGGACGGGCGTGAGCCCCAGGGCGCGCAGTTCGGCGATGGCCCGCGCGCTGCTGTCCTTGACCGTGTCCGCGACCGTGAGCACCCCCGCCGGCCGGCCGTCCACGGTGACCGTGACGGCCGTGCGGCCCGCCGCCCCGGCGGCGTCCATCGCGGCGGCGAGGGAGGCCGGCAGCGCGCCGTCCCCGTCCCCGCCGTCGCCGGGCAGCGGTTCGCGGCCGACGAGCACGGTGCGGCCGCCGACCCGTCCGCGCACCCCGAGACCGGGGACGTTCTCGAAGTCCTCCACGGCGGGCAGCGGACCGGTCCGCTCGGTGGCTCCGGAGGCCACGGCCCGCGCGATCGGGTGCTCCGAGGCGTTCTCCACCGCGCCCGCCAGGCGCAGCAGTTCCTCCTCGGGCACGCCGTCGGCCGGGACCGCCTCGTGCAGCGTCATCCGCCCGGTGGTGACCGTGCCGGTCTTGTCGAGGACGACGGTGTCCACCCGGCGGGTGGACTCCAGCACCTCGGGCCCCTTGATCAGGATGCCGAGTTGGGCGCCGCGTCCCGTACCGACCATGAGGGCCGTCGGGGTGGCCAGGCCCAGGGCGCAGGGGCAGGCGATGATCAGTACGGCGACGGCGGCCGTGAAGGCGGCGGTGGCGCCGCCGCCCGCGAGCAGCCAGCCGCCCAGGGTGCCGAGCGCGATCAGGAAGACGATCGGGACGAAGACCCCGGAGACCCGGTCGGCGAGCCGCTGGACCTCGGCCTTGCCGCTCTGCGCCTCCTCGACCAGCGTGGCCATCCTGGCGAGCTGGGTGTCGGCGCCGACGCGGGTGGCCTCGACGACCAGCCGGCCGCCCGCGTTGACGGTCGCGCCGGTCACGGCGTCGCCGGCCGTCACGTCCACCGGGACCGACTCACCGGTCAGCATGGAGGCGTCCACGGCCGAACTGCCCTCCACGACCCGGCCGTCGGTGGCGATCTTCTCGCCCGGGCGGACCACGAAGCGGGTGCCGACCGTCAGACGGTCCGCCGGCATCCGCTCCTCGCGGCCGTCCGGGTGGAGCACGGCCACGTCCTTGGCGCCGAGCTCCAGCAGGGCCCGCAGGGCCGCGCCCGCGGTGCGCTTGGAGCGTGCCTCCAGATAGCGGCCGAGCAGGATGAAGGTCGTCACCCCGGCGGCCACTTCGAGGTAGATGGCGGAGGAGGCGTCTGCCCGGGAGACGGCGAGGCTGAACTCGTGCC
Source organism: Streptomyces xinghaiensis S187 (assembly GCF_000220705.2). GTDB lineage: Bacteria > Actinomycetota > Actinomycetes > Streptomycetales > Streptomycetaceae > Streptomyces > Streptomyces xinghaiensis. The sequence continues at coordinate 4,857,798 of NZ_CP023202.1, forward strand.
GCATCCCGTGCATCCCGGCGTCGCCCAGGAACAGCGCCCAGAGCGACCAGCCGAAGGCGGCCAGGGTGCCGACCGACACCAGGGTGTCCATGGTGGCGGCGCCGTGCCGCAGGTTCGTCCAGGCGGCGCGGTGGAAGGGGAGGGCGCCCCAGACGATGACGGGGGCGGCGAGCGTGAGCGACAGCCACTGCCAGTTGTCGAACTGGAGGGCGGGCACCATCGCCATCAGCACCACCGGCACCGACAGGACCAGGGAGACGAGCAGGCGCTCGCGCAGGGCTTCGAGTTCGGCGCGGTGCCGGTCCGCCGCGCTGCCCGCGGGGGCCGGCGGGCCGCCGGGGGACGGGGCCGCCGGGTGCGCGCCCGCGGCCGGCTGCCGCTCCGGCAGCGGCTGTGCCCCTTGTTCCGGCGCGGGCGGTGGTTCGGGCTTGCGCTCGGCGGTGTAGCCGGTCTTCTCGACGGTGGCGATGAGGTCGTCGACGGCGATGCCGTCGGCGAAGTCGACCCGCGCCTTCTCGGTGGCGAAGTTCACCGAGGCGGTGACGCCGTCCATCCGGTTGAGCTTCTTCTCGACCCGGGCCGCGCAGGAGGCGCAGGTCATCCCGCCGATGGAGAGTTCGACCCGCTGTGCGGGCTCCTCGGGGGCTTCCGCCGGGGGCTGTGGTGCCGTACTGGTCATGAGGGTCTCCGGAGGGGAGGGCCGGGCCGTGCGCGGTCCGCGGTGGCGGAGCGGCACGGCCCGGCGCGGGAAGGGCGGCCGGGCCCGGTCAGGCCCTGCCGGCCAGTTCGTAGCCGGCCTCGTCGACGGCGGCGCGGACCGCGGCGTCGTCGAGCGGGGCCTCGGAGATCACGGTGACGAGACCGGTGGAGGCGACGGCCTTGACGGAGCTGACGCCGTCGAGCGCGGACAGCTCCTCGGTCACCGCTCCCTCGCAGTGACCGCAGGTCATTCCGGTCACCCGGTACGTGGTGGTGGCGCTCATGGTCTTCTCCTCGGTAGGGATCTGCGGGGCGGAGACCGGCCCGGGCCATCGCTGCCGAAGCCCGCCGGGTGCTCCACCTGGCTCCACTATACCCCTAGGGGGTAAGTGTTCGGCGGGGTGGGGTGAGGAGGCGTGCGCGGGCGCGTGCGCGGGGAGCCGGCGGCGGTTGTCCGCGACCCCGGCGGCGCACACCGGACAACCGCCACCGGCCCGGCCGCCGGTCCACCCCTGCGTCGTTCGATGGGACGAGGAGCAGCTCCCGCCGGCGCCCGGCTCGCCGTGCGCCAGGAGGGGAACGGCATGCGACCGCACTGTGGTCGCTCGGTCGGGTCCGGTACTTGGGGATCCGGGCGACCAGATCGGCTATGTCGGCGCCCCCCGGAATGGTCCCGAGTAGTGTGGCCCGGACGTTGCCGGCCAGGGTGCCGCCACTTCACGGGATGACAACCGGGCCCGGCCCGGGCCGCCCGCGCTTGGCTCTACGGCGCGGGAATCACACGGTCCACCAGCGCGTCCAGCCGTTCCTCGAACGTGTGCCGCGCGTCGGGTGCGATCGTGTCCAGCGCGACCATGGCCGTCACGATGGTGTCCACGAGTTCCTTCTCCACGTCCGTCCAGGAGTGTGAGCGGCCCTTCCGGGGGTTGGCGCCGAGTGCGCCGTGCAGAGCCTCCGCGACCTCCCCGTACTCCTCCCCGATCTTCAGTACGCGCAGCAGCCGGACGTCCGCCGGCGAGGCATCGGTGACCTCCGCGTCCAGCCACTTCCGCAGCCGGCCCACCTGCTCCCACGTACGCTCCGCCATCGGCTCCTCCTCGCTCGTCGCTTCTCAGAACAGGACGGGGACCGCGTCCGCGTCCCGCATCGGGTCGGTCACCGGCAGGGGGCGCGTCGGCTGGAGGCACAGCGACACGGAAAGAGCGGAGTGGTCCGTCAGCCGCTCCGGCCCGGTGCGCACCTCGTGGACGTACGAGCAGCCCCGCAGTACGGGCACCAGGCCGTGGGTGATGTGGGCGTGGTCGTAGCGGTAGCCGTCCCCGGTCCTCCCCACCCACGAGTACTCCGCCGCCTCGGGGTGGAGGACGCGGAAGGCGTCCCGGTACCGGACGGTCCCGAGCCAGGTGTAGAAGTCGTACTCGAAGCGCTGGAAGAACCGGTAGGCCGGCTGGTGGTCCGGCTCCAGGATGTTGAAGTCCCCGATGACCATCTCCTGGCGGTCGGCGGCCGTGGGAAGGCCTCGCCGGCAGGCTTCGAGGAACGTCCGCTTCCGTGCGGTCTTCACGGCTGTGGCGTCCCGTGCGGGCACGTAGAGGCCCACGATGGACACGGGTCCCTCGTCGGTCTCCACGATGACCTGCACGGCGCGGTGGGGGAGGTGGTCCGCGACCTGCCCACCCGGGACGGTGGCGAGCCGGCTGACGACCATGACGCCGCGCTCCCCGCGCTCCGGCCGGGGGAACGTCACGGAGTACCCGGCCGCCTCGAATCTCCGGGCGAGGAGATCACACCCCGCGCTGCCCGCCGTCTCGGTGAGCACGAGCACCGGCTCCGGGCGGCCGGCCAGGAAGGCCAACTGCCGCTCCGCCCGTTCCCTGCTCGGGTTGTTCAGATTGAACGTCAGCACGTCCAGGGTGGTCGTCACGAGCTGTCCCTCATCCACCGTTCCTCGATCGCCGCCATGATGGCGTGGGCGATGTCCTCGGGCCCGGCCGTGGAGGCGTCCAACCGGAGGACGCGGACGCCGGCGGCCATGAGGAACCTAGCGGCCTCGTAGTAGTACGCGCACTCCCGCTCGGTTCCCCGGGGCTCTCGCTCGTATCGGCTGTGCCTGGTCCCCCGGCTCTCCAGCCGCTCGGCAATGACCTCCGCCCGCGCGTTGACGATCACGGCCAGATCCGGCATGTCCGTGTGCCGGTTGAGTTCCCACACCAGGTCACGGGGGACGCCGTCCATGACTTGGAGGACCAGAGAGGAGGGTACGTACCGGTCACAGACCACGATCTCACCGCGGGCGAGCGCCGGCCGGACCTCCTCCTCCACATGCCGGTACCGGTCGGCGGCGATCAGGCACGCCATACTCATCCCCCGGTACTCCTCCGTCCCGTGGCGGGCGAGCTCCCCGAGTGGGCTGGAGCTCGGCTCCCGGGTGGCGTACACCGGTAACCCCTTCCCGCGGAGCTGCTGGACCAGGAGGGCCGTGACGGTCGACTTTCCCACACCGCCCGGGCCGTCCAGGGTGATGAACCGGCCGCTCACGAGACGCCGACCACGGGCAGCACACGGGACTGTGCGGGCACGGTGGGACAGAGTTCGGAATCCACCGCGCCGATCCGCTGTCCGGAGGCCACGACGGCGGCCGGGCACCCCTTGCCGCACCCCTCGCTCAAGGAGCATCCACCACAGGTCGGGTTGTCGCCGACTTTCCACCGCTCATGGAAGCGGTAGCCGTCGAGGCGCGCGGCGATGTCGTCGTCCGTCCACACGTTGCCCACGATGAAATCCGTGTCCGGGTGCCGGCTTGCCCGCGTCCGCGCGGCGAAGACCAGGTAAGGGCAGACGGTGACCTCGCCCTTCGTGAAGACGTAGATGATCGTTCCCGCCTCACACCCGGCCAGCGGCTTGGAGTCGTTCGGGAAACGGATGTGCACCAGCTCCAGGTCCTCGTCCGCGAAGGGCATCGTGAGCTGCTGAATGTGCCGCATGTGCTCGTCCGGGCGGCGCAGTTTCCGCGCCCCGCGAGCAGCGCCGCGGCCCATCTCCCCGAGAGGGTTCATCAGCACGTACTTCGCGCCCTGCTCCTTCGCGAAGGCGCAGAGTTCCGCGTACTCCTGGTCCTCCGCGAGGTTGTTCGGCGTGCACAGCAGCCCTTGGAGGGTGCCGGCCCGGGCGAACCGCCGGACGGTCTCCACGGTCTCGGCGAACCCCTCCGGCCGCCCGCGGAACACCCCGTGACTGTCCGCGGAGAACCCGTCCAGCGAGACGTTCATGTGAGCACCGATTACCGCGAGGTCCGCGATCTGTTCGTCCGTCACCATGGTCGCGTTCGTGCAGACACCGACGCCCATACCGGCTTCGTGGAAAGCGGCGGCGACCTCGACCAGGTCCCCGTGCATGAACGGCTCACCGCCGGTGAGGGTGACGCGGTTGACCCGGGCCTCCGCGAGCTGGGGGACCAGCCGCTCCCGGACGGCCGTGAGCGGCATGTACTCCCCGCGTTTCGTCGCGGAGACGAAGCAGTGCTTACAGCTCTCATTGCAGGGCTCACAGATCTGAACGAGGGCCTTCCGATACGGATGTTCAACCGTGGTGCGGAAGTAGCAGGACGCCGCCTGCCGGGCTGTGACGAGCGGTCGAGTGCTCAAGGGAACCTCCCAGTGGGTTACGCCTCCCGGCCGTTCCGGGGGGCGGGGTGGCTGGACCGCCCGCTCCTGTCGGGGGAGGGGGCGGGCCGGGTATGAGAAGTCAGGAGGCCGCCGTCCCGGAGGTGATGTGCCGGGACGTCATCTGAGACCGGGGACGCGGCGGTTGTAGGCGTCCACCAGCGCTTCCAGACGCAGGACGCAGGGCCGGCAGCAGTAGAACGGGGCATGACCGTGGTCTTGGCTCTGCACGGGCCCGAGCCACAGCACGTACACGTTCGGCTCGTCACAGCGCCGGCAGTGGCCGATGATCCACGTCCTCCGCACCGTGGCTATCCCCTGCTGATGCCGAGGACCAGGGGGGTGAGCAGCGCGGCCAACGTCACCACGTAGACGATCTGGCGGGCGATTTCACTCACCGGGACCCTCCTCACCGGCCGCCAGGTCCGCCCACACGCGTTTCCCCCAGGGCAGCGGGGCCACGCCCCAGCAGCCACCGCTCAGCGCGGCGACCAGGGTCAGGCCCCGCCCGGACTCGTCGTCCGCCTCGGCGGGCCGGGGCCGCGGCAGTGCACGGGACATGTCGACCACGGCGACCCGGGCCCGCAGGCGGTCCAGCAGCGTCACCGTCACCCGGATCGACTGCCGCCTCGCGTGGGCGGCCGCGTTCGACACCAGCTCGGTGACGACGATGTGCGCCGCGTGCTCCAGCTCCTCCAGGCCCCAGACCCGAAGCGCCGAGGACACCAGTTGCCGCGCCGCCCGCGCGGCCTCCGCGGTCCTCGGCAGGGTCGCCGTGTATGCGGGCCTACCGGTCCCGGTGCGGGTGCCGGCCCTCAGGGGCGAAGCGGCGGTGTCGCCCGGCGAGGCCGGGTCGCGGGGATGTACCTCATGCACGGGTGCCACCGCCCGGGCGACTGGGCGGCTCACTCCGTGTCTCCAGCGGCCCGTCCGGACCGCGCCGCACTCGCCCGGTCAACGGGACGGCACGAGACCGGGCGCGGCGCGGGCACGACCTGGCCGGGCATCGTCACGGCCGTGGTCGCGGTCACCGACGCATCCGCCAGCGCTCGACGCCTCAGCCGGTCCCCGTTTGTTCTCCGCACAGCTGCCCCCTCGTCCAGATCACTTCAGGTACGAGAGACCGTATGGGAACGCTGTGTACGGGAACACACACGAAGCGTTGCATTTCACTGCTCTCCGTCAGTGAACTGCCACGCTCCGTAGCACGTGCCCCTGCGGGGTCAGGCGTGGACGTTGAGGTGAGCCGCGAGCGTCCGCATCTCCTTCGTCAGCGTCCGCTTACGCGTCGACAGGATGTCCCCCATCACATAGCGGGCCATCGGCTGATGCTGGAGCCAGGTCCCGGACATGCGCCGGATACGGGCCAGTTCGTTCATCGCGTCCTGCGTCGACCCGAGCCGGACGTGCGCCTGTGCCACGTCCAGCCGGTGCCGATTCCAGTTGATCTTGGAGGGCCGGCCGACTTTGCTCATGGCTGAGCGGGTCAGCACGCCCTCATCCGCGCGGCGCAGCACACCCCGGGAGTCACCGGCCAGGGCCAGGTCCTCTACGGCCTTGAGTTCCGTGGTGACCGGCCCGAAGGTCGCCCAGTGCGTGCGGTAGTCGGAGACTTCGGTACCCACGGCGCTCGCTGCCGTGGCCGCCATCCGGCGCGCCTCCTCGGCCTCGTCCGGCCGGTTGTTCCGCACCTGCGCGGACGCGATGCGCAGGCACAGCTCTCCCCACGCCGCGATCTGCCCCGCCGGCGCCGAGGACATCCGTGGCTCGATCTGGTCCGCCGTGGCCGCCGCCAGGCGCGCGCAGTCATCGAACCGGTCTTGGCGGAGCAGGAGCCAGCACAGGCCGATGACCCCGGTCACCGCGGTCAGCTTCTCCTCCATCTCCCGCGCGACACGGATTGCCTCCGTGAGGGCCTGATAGGCCACGTCGTACTGGCGCACCTGCGTCAGGTACTTCCCAGCCAGCAGCAGGGCGTGGGCCCGCACTCGGACAGCTTCCCGGCGCTCGTCCCCGTCCGCCGTCGCTGCGGCGGCCTCCGCCGCCGTGAGGAGCCCGGGCAGCATCCGTGCGACGGACTCATACCGGTCCGAGTCGTACAGTGCGAGACCGTCCTCGATCCGCCGCCGGAGCTCCGGGAGTTCGTCCACCCGACCCGGATCGGCCAGCGTCTCCGTGATGCCCACCGGAGGCATGAGGGCCTGCCGCAGCTGCGTGAGAAGTTGGCGGTTCGCCCCATCCTCGACAACCGGCCGCGGCGCACCCGGCGCGAACAGTGCCGATGTGGGGATGCCGAGCGCACGGGCGATCGCGTGCAGTGTCTCCACCCGCGCGCTACCACCCTGCTCGATCTTCCTGATCACGCCCACCGACAGGCCGGCGTCCTCCGCGAGTGTCTCCTGGCTCAGACCGGCAGTCCGCCGGTGCGCACGAACAGTGTCTCCCAGGGCAGTTGAGGTGTGATCCATACCGGAGCCCTCCGTCTCGACCTAGACACTCGAAACGGTACTGCGGACAGCGCCCCGTGCTACCCCGAACAACAGAGGGCGCGGTTCCGGCCCTTGCCTCGATCTTGCGTGAGGTGCCGCCACCAAGCCGGCGGAGCCTCACCCGGCACGCGCGCCTGGACCGGAGGAGAACCTTCCGCGGGCCTCGCCCAGTGGCTCTCGGCCGCTGGCTGATGCGGTCGAGACTGCGGGACTTCCCCGCGTGCGCGGGGAGCAGGGGGTGGTGTGCCGGTGATCCTTCGTCGTCGGCTACCAGTCGGCCACCGGCCGCAGAACCAGCGCCTCGGAGGTGTATGCGTACTCCCACCAATACAGGTGGTACGCCTCCTTCGGCTCATCGACCGGGTGGTGCGACCGTAGGGAGCAGACGAGCAGTTCGCTTTCAGCGACCTGGCCCGGCCACTCGTCCGAGGTCGGACTGCCGTCCTTGCCGCAGTACGGGTTGCTCACCACAAGGCCAGTGACCCACTCCGTAGGCGTGCCGTCGGCCTCCTCCAGCTCCAGGGCGCTGTGCGAGACGACGTAACCGACAGCCTCCAACGTCATCCTGTCCATGAGGTGATGCCGCACGATGCTCGCGCTGCTCAGCGGACGGAAGTAGCTGAACACCGCCGCGTCGAACTGCTCGAACAGGTGCCGGATCGGCTGGAAGTCCACGGGAACGCCGGGTAGCTGGAACGACAGGTGGCAGTCGTAGACCGGCCGGAGGTGATGCATGGCGATGCTCGCGGTGAGGGTGTAGAAGCCTCCGCCCTGGCAGGTGTCGAAGTAGGTGACCTGCTCAGTGCCGTGTGCGTCCTCCAGGGTCTTCTCGCGCTTCTTCCAAGTACGCAGCGCCTGGGTGAACTCTCGCGCGCCAACACCATGCCAGTTCGCGCCGGACTGCTGGATGTTCCATCGCGGCTCGGCGCTGGTCCACCCCATCGAGTCCAGTCCGTACAGCAGCTCCACGATGCCGTCCTCGTTGGACGGCCTGACCGGAACGTCGAGAGAAACGCCACTGCCGTTGCCGAACGCCCAGTCCACGTCGGGCAGTTCCTCGGTGAAGACGAATTCCCCGAACCCGCCGCCGGACGTGACGTACGGCAGCGGCTGCAGGTCACGGTCGAGCAGCCGCACCCCAGAACCCGGCAGGTCCGTGGCCGGTCGGCGCCGGCGCCGGGGTTTCGGGACAGCGGCCAGGTGCACGCGGCCGTGGGTGATCAGTTCCTCCCGCTTCACCTGCAGGAGGTTGACCAGCGACCTCGGCGTGCTCAGAACCTGCGTCAGCTCCTCTTCGCCGAGCAGCAGGATCGTCCCCCGGTCCCGGCGCACCCGTAGCTCGTCCACGGCCGAGTCGATGAAGCCGTTCACGCTGATGATGACGCCGATGACAGCAGACGAGGCGGTCCGGTCCATCCGTGACCGGACCGCGTCGAAGACTTCGGTGCCGACTGGCCTGTTGTGCCACTTGGCCTCGATCAGGTACCAGGTCTCCCCATAGCGGGCCACCAGGTCTGTCTGCCGCGGTTTCGCGGCGGATGCGTTGCGGTCCACCCGGAAGTGTGCCCGCCTGAACAACTGCTCCAGCAGCACTTCCAGCTGGTAGCCCCGTCTGTGCGCGGAGGATAATGCTCCCAGCTGCTTGAAGTCCGCCAGCAGCGATGACCCGCCCATTCTCACGCCTTTCCCCCCACCGGCTGCCATGGGCTTCCCCCGTTTCTGGCCCTTGACGACGGAAGATCTCCGGCGCGATGGCCGGGCGAGAGCGTAGCCGATCGCACGTCATGCAGGGGGCCGGTCTGGCAGCGGTGGCTGCGTGACCGTGACCTGGTGGGATGAGATCACGTGGAAGCCGCCTGCCGTGTGCCGGATGTCGCCCCCGGACGGGCATGGGTTGCGTCGAAGAGGCCCGCCGAGCGTGGTCACGGCGCTTCCCGTACGTCCGGTGGGGCGCCTGTCTTCGCTGTGTGCGGCGGCCTCAGCAGGGCGGACCGTGCGTCCCGCGCTTGCGGGGGCAAGGTCCATCTCCGCCGCCCAGGAGCCATGAGGGTCACGCCCTCCGCTGGCGCGCGGGACCATTTTGCTGGTGATCAGGACGGACGGGTCCCGGCCCGTCGGCAGAGCTCCAACACCGGCAGGTAAGTCCATCCTCGTAGGCGACTTGACCTTCGGACGGCGCGGTCAGAGGGCCGGCCGCGCACGCCCAGGCCGCCCCGCCGACTCGCCGGACCTGCCGCGCCTCGGCGTTCGACTGGGCAGGCGCAGCAACTCATGCAGTGGGAGGCCGTGTTCGGCCCATCGGCGCAGCCGGTCGCGGTCGATCCAGTGGATGCGGTGCCGGTCGCCCCAGGCCATGGCGTCACGGGTGAGGGAACCGTTGGTCACGACGACGGCGTGGTCCGCGCGGTGCACGGGACCGGCCGTTCCCTTGACCTGGTACATCACCTGCACACCCACCTTGCCGCCGACTGTGGTGTGCTTGGCCTGCAGGACGATCCGGCCGCGCTGCCGGTCCTGGCCGATGACGTCGGCGGCCTGGTCGCCCTGTTGGCCGACCTGCCGCGCCTGCCAGCCGTCCCGGATGAGCAGGTCCCGCAGGGCGTGCTCGAACTGCCGGTCGTCCAGGGCGTCGATCTGCGTGAGCGTGAGCCGCAGGGCCGCGAGCCGCTCCGACCGCTCCCGCCGTGCCCGCAGGGAGCGCGACAGGCGCCAGGTCCCGTAAGCGCAGGCGCATGCGGCGAGGGCGGCGACGACGGGCCAGTGGTCAAGCATCGTGTCCCACACGGCGATTGCCACGTCGGTGAGGACGGCTGCCGCGGCCAGGGCTGCCACCCCGGCCGCGGCGTACTCCCCGGTGCCCCGCGGCTTCCGCAGCCCCGGCCACCTCAACAACTTCTGCTGCGGCCCGCGACGTGGTCGGAGGCCGGGGCGGCGCCCGGGCATCAGGGGACCGCCGGCGCGGAGACCGAAGGCTTCGGCGCGGTCGGCTGGGGAATCTCCTCCTCACCGAAGCCGAAGACCTGTCCCCACAGGACGATCAGGCCGAATATCCCGGCGATGGTCCAGCCGCTCATCCCCTTGGCCCGAGGCCGCGGATTGCGCCGTACGTAACTGCGGACACGGTGGTGGCCCGGAGGCACCTTCTCCATCTTCTGCTTCCCCTCTCCCCGCCGGGCCGCCCCATGCGACCCGGCCCCTGAGAAAAGGGGTAGCAACGGGCACTGACAAGATCTGATGCCTCATCAGCAAGATCCCCGCCCGGGCAGGGAGAACCGGCCACGGCAGCCGTCGGCGGGCGCCGTGCATGCAGAGCAGCGGCCCCGGCCCGGTGACCTCTCGATACGCCCCTGGAGTCCGGTCGGTCGAGGGCCCTGGGCACACCGAGACCCCCGTGGCCCGATGTACGAAACGGCCCCCACCTGCGACAACACGGCCGACAGCACCGTCAGACCGGCGACCGCAGTTGACGGGAAATGACGGCGCGGGGATCCGGCTCCGGTGCGCCGGAGGCGCCCCTCGGGAGGCCGGGGCTCAGCGAGTGGCGGGCGCCTCCGTGCCGACGAGCGGGGCGAGGTAGCGGTGGAGCGCCGCCTTCAGTTCGGTGACATACGCCTCGCGCTCCGCGCCCTCGTGGCTCATGGCCAGCTCCATCCCCGAGGTGAAGAAGGTGTAGGCCAGCATGGCCACGCGTGCGCACTGCTCCGGGGGCAGGCCGGGGGCGCGCAGGGCGATCAGCTCGGCCGTGCGGGCCCGGAAGACGCTGTCGAGCGCCGCGTGCTCGTCGGCGAGGGCCGCGGGCGCCCCGGGGGCGTGCATGAGGGCGAGCGAGGCGGGGTTGTGGCAGATGAAGCCGGTCAGCGGGTCGACGATCCGGTCCAGGGCCTCCGCCAGCGGCAGCATGGCGTTCTCCGGGGTGAAGACCTGGCCGTGGGTTTCGCGCATCCGGTCCAGCAGGCGCCCGCCGAGCTCGACGGCGATGGCCTCCTTGTTGGGGAAGAACTGGTAGAGGGTGCCCGGGGAGACGCCCGCCTCCCGGGCGATGGCGTTGGTGCTGGCCCCGTCGTAGCCCGAGTCGCCGAAGACCCGGGCGGCCGCTTCCAGGAGCTGCTCGATGCGGCGCTCCCCGCGGGCCTGGCGGCGGCGGTGCGGCCGGGCGGCGGCCGGCGGCCGCTCCGCGCCGGGCCCGGACGGGCCGCTGCTGCTCCGCTGCTTTTCGGAGGATGCCTCGCCGGCGGTCGTCTCTCCGCCGGCCGTCCCCGGCCGCTTCCCCGGTGTCGTCGGCTGCTTCTCGGACACGCGCCTCTTCCCCGGACTCTCCGCCCGCCTGGCGGCGGTTGACAAATGCGAGCGGTTACTCGCATTCTAGGGAACGCGAGCGGTCGCTCGTGTTTGCCAAGTCTATTGGCAATCGGGGGAAGGGGACACCTGCGCCATGTCTGCTGTCAACCGCCGCGCCCGCGGCTGGACCCGGATCGTCACGGCCCGGCCGAGACTGTCCCTGCTGCTCGCGCTCGTCGTCACGGCCCTGGCCGTGTTCGCGGGAAGCGGCGTCGCGGACCGGATGGGCAGCGGCGGCTTCGAGGCGCCGGACGCCGAGTCCACCTTCGCCACCGAGGAACTCGACCGCCGCTTCCCCGCCTCCGGGCCCAATCTGCTCCTTCTCGTCGACGGCGGCGGTGCCTCCGTGGACGCCCCGGCCGTCGTCGCGGAGGGCCGGGAGCTCGCGGAGCGGCTGGAGGGGGAGCCGTCCGTCACCGGCGTCACCTCCTACTGGACCACCCGCTCACCCGCGCTGCGCGCCGAGGACGGCCGGCAGGCCCTGATCACCGCCCGGATCGAGGGCGACGAGAAGGCCGTGAACGACACGCTGGAGCGCATCGCCCCCGCACTCCGGGGGGAGCACGGCCCCGTCGAGGTGTCGATCGGCGGCCGGGCCGCCGTCCAGCACGAGCTGCAGACCACCGTCCAGGAGGATCTGCTCCGGGCCGAGCTGATCGCCCTGCCCATCACCCTCGTGCTGCTGATCATCGTCTTCGGCAGCGCCGTCGCCGCCCTGCTCCCGCTGCTCATCGGCGTCGTCGCCATCCTGGGCACCAACGCGGTACTGCGCGGCCTCACCGAGTTCACCGATGTCTCCGTCTTCGCGCAGAACCTCACCACGGCGCTGGGCCTCGGACTCGCCATCGACTACGCCCTCTTCATCGTCCGGCGGTTCCGCGAGGAGCTGGCCGGCGGGGCCGAACCGCTGCCCGCCATGGGCACGACCTTGCGCACCGCCGGGCGGACGGTCCTCTTCTCCGCGCTCACCGTCGCCGTCTCGCTGGCCGCGATGCTGGTCTTCCCGCAGTACTTCCTGCGCTCCTTCGCCTACGCCGGCATCGCCGTGGTGCTGCTGGCCGCGCTGGCGGCGCTGTCCGTACTGCCCGCCGCGCTGGTGCTGCTCGGCCCCCGGGTGAACGCCCTGGACCTGCGCAGGCTGCTGCGCCGGGACCGCCCCGCCGGACCGGACACCGGCGAGGGCTGGGCCCGTACCGGCCGGCTGGTGATGCGCCGGGCACCCTTCTTCGCGATCGGCACCACCGCCGTCCTGCTGCTCCTCGGAGCCCCCTTCGCCGGGGCGACGTTCGGCACCGTCGACGACCGGCAGCTGCCCGTCACCGCCGAGTCCCGCGTCGTCCAGGACCAACTGCGGGAGGGCTTCCCGGGCTCGCCCGGCGGTGCGGTGGAGGTGCTGGCCGAGGGCGGCCCGTCGGCCCGGGAGCTGGACGGGTACAGCGCGCGGATATCCCGGCTGCCCGATGTGCTGCGGGTGGACGGGCCCACCGGGCAGTACGTCTCCGGGGAGCGGGTCAGCGAGCCGGGCCCCGCGGAGGCCGCCCGCACCGCCGGGGACGCGGCACAGATCAGCGTGCTGCCGCGCGGCGAGGCCGTGGACGCCGCCAGCCAGGAGCTGGTGCGCGAGGTCCGCGCCGAGAACGCGGAGGCCCCGTTCGACGCCTCCGTCACCGGCACCGCCGCCGTCCTCGTCGACACCAAGGACGCCATAGCCGACCGGCTGCCGTGGGCGCTCGCGGTCATCGTGGTCACCACACTGCTGCTGGTCTTCCTCCTCACCGGCAGTGTGCTGATACCGCTGCAGGCCGTGGTCCTCAACGCCCTCAGCCTCACCGCGATGTTCGGTGCCCTGGTGTGGGTCTTCCAGGACGGTCATCTCTCCGGGCTGCTGGACTTCACCGCGACGGGTGACATGGAGACCACGCTCCCCGTGCTGATGTTCTGCGTCGCCTTCGGCCTCTCCATGGACTACGGAGTCTTCCTGCTCTCCCGGATCAAGGAGGAGTACGACCGCAGCGGCGACCATCAGGGCGCGGTGGTCTTCGGCCTCAGCCGCACGGGCGGGCTCATCACGGCGGCCGCGCTGATCCTCGCCGTGGTGATGATCGCCATCGGAGCCTCCCGGGTCACCAACACCAAGATGCTCGGCCTCGGTCTCGCCCTGGCCGTGCTGATGGACGCCATGGTGGTGCGCACGCTGCTGGTCCCGGCGGTCATGCGGCTCACCGGCAAGGCCACCTGGTGGGCTCCGCGCCCGCTGCGCCGGCTCCACGCCCGCTTCGGACTGAGCGAGGGGGAGGGCGCGGCTCTCCCGGAGCAGCGGAACGGGGAGGCGGCGGGAAGGGCTGACGAGACGGCGGACGGGGCCGCGCGGCCCGGTGGGAGCGGCGAGGCCGGACGGGAGAAGCAGGCCGGTGGCGCCGAAGGGGACGACGTCGGTGTGAGGGAGGACAGCGCCGGTGGGGCCGGGCCGGAGCGGGCGGACTCGGGGGCTCAGCGGTAGAGGGCCAGCGGTCCGGTGAGGGTGACGGGCACCCGTCCCCCTCCGGACTGGGCCCGCACCCCGGCCTCGCACACGGCGGCGACCGCGTAGCCGTCCCAGACGCTCGGTCCGGTGACCTCGCCCCGGCGGGTCGCGTCCACCCACTGCTGCACCTCGCGGTCGTAGGCGTCCTCGAACCGCACCACATAGTCCTGGGCGATCTCCCCGCCCCAGCGTCCCGCCGTCTGGGTCACCATGGCGTGCCCGTCGCCGATCCGGGCGCTGCCCGCCTCGCACACGGCCTCGCACTGCACCTGGTAGCCGAAGCCGCAGTTGACGAAGATCTCCACATCGACCACCACCCCGCCGTCCGTCTCGAACAGCACCAGCTGCGGCTCACGCACCCCGCCCGAACCGGGGCGCAGCACGGTCACCGCCGTGATCTCCTGACCCAGCAGCCAGCGGGTCGCGTCGATCTCGTGCGCCACCGAGTCGCTGATCATCATCTGCTCGGTGAAGCCGGGCGGGCTGGCGACATTGCGGTGCCGGCAGTGCAGCATCCGCGGCCGTCCGAGTCCGCCCGCGTCGAGCAGTGCCTTGAGCCGGGCGTACTCGGTGTCGTAGCGGCGCATGAAGCCGACCTGCACCCGCCGCCGGCCGAGGGCGCTCTCGGCCCGCAGGACCCGCAGCGCGGAGGAGGCGTCCGGGGTGAGCGGCTTCTCGCAGAGCACCGGCAGACCGTGCTCCAGCGCCAGCAGCAGCTGCTCCTCGTGAACCGGCCCCGGGGAAGCGATCAGCACCGCGTCGACGCCCTCGGAGGTCAGTGCGGCGGCCGGATCGGTGTGGGCGGCGCAGCCGTCGATCCCGTCGGCGAGCCGCTTGGCGCGCTCGGCGTCGACATCGGCGACGGCGGCGACCCGGGCGCCGCTGATGGTCCGGTCCAGCCGCCGGATGTGGTCGGCCCCCATGCGTCCCGCGCCGATGACGGCGACGCCGAGTGTCCCCTGGTCGGTCATGGATCTCCTCCGCAGGTCGGGCCGGGGGCGGGTCGGGTCGGCGCGGTCCGGCCGGATGGTTCGGCGGGTGCGGTCCGGCCGGCGCGGGCCGGCCGTTCGGGTTCTCCGATGCGGTACCGGGGCCACGGGGCTACGGCGCCCCGCAGCTCCGCAGGAATCCGCGGGTCCGTTCCGCGATCGGGAACGGCCGGTCCGGATCGCAGGGGTACATGTCCTGCTCGACGATGGCGAAGAGGTCGATGCCGAGTCCCTGCGCGGCGTTGAGCACCGGTTCGAGTGCCGGTACGCCGCCGGGCGGCTCGCACATCACGCCCTGGGCCACCGCGGGCCCGAACGGCACGCCCTCCGCGACCACATGGGCGAGGATCTCCGGGTCGACCTGCTTGAGGTGGAGGTAGCCGATCCGCTCCCCGTAGGTCTTGATGAGCTTGACGCTGTCGCCGCCGCAGTAGGCGTAGTGGCCGGTGTCCAGGCAGAGCCGGACCAGACCGGGGTCGGTGGCGTCGAGGAAGCGGGCGACGTTCTCCTCCCCGTCGATGTGGGTGTCGGCGTGCGGGTGGACGACGATCTCCAGGCCGTAGCGGTCGCGGACCTCGCGCCCCAGGCGTTCCATGCCGGTGGTGAGGTCCCGCCACTGAACGGCGTTCAGCTCCCGGTCCTCGATGATCTCGGCGGTCTTGTCGTCCCGCCAGAAGGACGGGATGACCACCAGGTACCCGGCGCCCATGGCCCGGGTCAGTTCGGCGACCCGGGAGACATGCTCCCAGGTGGCGTCCCAGACGGCCGGACCGCGGTGCAGCGAGGTGAAGACGGTGCCGGCGGAGACCCGCAGGCCGCGGCGCCCGGTCTCGTCCCGCAACCGGGCGGGGTCGGTGGGCAGATAGCCGTAGGGGCCGAGTTCGATCCAGGAGTAGCCGGCGTCCGCCACCTCGTCGAGGAAGCGGGGCCACGGCACCTGCCGGTCGTCCTCGGGGAACCACACGCCCCAGGAGTCGGGGGCGGAGCCGATCCGGAGCCGGTCAAGGGACGCGGGGGAGGAGGGGGAGGGTGCGGCGGATGCGGGAGGTCCTGCGGTCATCTGGCGGGCTCTCCTCTCATCGGTCACCGGTGACCGGAGAAGGCGGTGTCTCCCGTGTCGGCGGGACAGGGGAAGGGCAGGGATGCCCGGTAGCTTCCTGCCCGGCGCGGGGGGTGTCAATGCGAGGTCCGGACATACGGACGTATGGTCAATTCCCTGCCGGGCAAGCCAGTATGTCAGGACAAAGAAGGGGTGGTTCGCGGCCGGGACCGGGCCCGGGGCGCGGCCGCGACGGACCCGCGCCGAGCGGAGGGGATCACCATGCCGGAACGTACCCAGCCGGAGGCCGGCGGCACAGCGCCCGGCCCGGGCGGCGCCCCGTATGAGCTGATCACCATGGGGCGCACCGGGGTGGACCTCTACCCCCTGCAGACCGGGGTGGGCCTGGCGGAGGTGGAGACCTTCGGGAAGTTCCTCGGCGGCTCGCCCACCAACGTCGCCGTCGCGGCCGCCCGGCTGGGTCGGCGGGCCGCCGTCATCAGCCGTACGGGTGCCGACCCGTTCGGGGAGTACGTCCACCGCGCGCTGCGGGGCTTCGGGGTGGACGACCGGTGGGTGGCGGCCGTGCCCCGGCTGCCGACCCCGGTGACCTTCTGCGAGATCTTCCCGCCGGACCACTTCCCGCTCTATTTCTACCGGCAGCCGAAGGCCCCGGATCTGGAGATCACGGCCGCGGAACTGGACCTCGACGCGATCCGGGCCGCACGGGTGTTCTGGATGACCGGCACTGGGCTGTGCGAGGAGCCGAGCCGCTCGGCGACACTGGCGGCCCTGGCGGCCCGGTCCGGGGCGGTGCCCCGCCCGGACCCGGCCGGACAGTCCGCCGGTCCGGCCCCGCACCCCGTGACCCCGGCCGCCCGCTCGACGGGCCCGGAAGCGGCGCCGGAGGCGGACCGGGACCCGGATCCGGACCCGGACGCGTGTGCGGACGCCCCCGGCCCGGCCGCCGGTGCGGTCACCGTCTTCGACCTCGACTGGCGCCCGATGTTCTGGCCCGCACCAGGCGCGGACCCCGGTGCGGAGAGCCCGGCCGCGCGGGCGGCCCGCGCGGCCGCCGCGCGCCCCCACTACGCGCGGGCGCTGGAGCACGCCACCGTCGCCGTCGGCAATCTCGTCGAGTGCGAGATCGCCACCGGGCTGCGGGAACCGAAGGACTGCGCCCGCGCGCTGCTCGACGCGGGAGTGGAACTCGCCGTCGTCAAACAGGGGCCGCGCGGTGTGCTCGCGATGCACCGCGACGGCACCACGGCCGAGGTGCCCCCGGTGCCCGTGGAGGTGGTCAACGGCCTCGGCGCGGGCGACGCGTTCGGCGGCTCGCTCTGCCACGGCCTGCTCGCCGGCTGGGACCTGGAGCGCACCATCCGCCACGCCAACGCGGCCGGTGCGATTGTCGCCTCCCGGCTGGCCTGCTCCCCGGCGATGCCGACGGCCGCCGAGGTCGAAGCGGCCCTCACCGGCCCATGACGGACCCGCGCACGGACCCGCGCACGGACCCGCGCACGGACCCGCGCACGGGCCTGCGGTCCGCCCCGCGCACCGGCCCGCGGCCGGGGCGGCCCCGCCCGCCCCGGGTGCTCAGGGTGCCCCGGACGGTCCCAGGTGCCGTGGGCCTCCCCGTGGCCGGGCCGCCTCCCGCTGCGGGCGGTGCGCCCTGCGGCCATGGCACGGGGCGTGCCGGGCGGTTCCGGGACGGGGAGGACCGGCCCCGGCGCTCCTGGTGCTCGTGGTGTTCCAGGTACTCCCGGCACCCTCAGGCCCCCGGCACCCCCGGCCCGTGCGGCAGTGGTCCGTCCGCCGTCCGCCGTCCGCCGTCCGCCTCCGATCCGACCGTTTCCGTGGGGAGACTCGCCATCATGACGTCCGATCACCCCGATCACCCCGGCCGTTCCGTACCCCTCTACCGCTCCGGCCGCTCCGGCCTCCACCTCCCGGCCGGGACCACGGCCACCGGCCCGTACGCGACCGCCGTCGAACCGGAGCGGGCCGGCTGGCGCTTCGCCGGCCTGCGCGTGCTCGATCTGCCGCCCGGCGGCTCCCACGGTTTCGACGCGGGCGGCAGCGAGTGGATCGTGCTGCCGCTCAGCGGCGGCTGCACCGTCGAGATCCTCACCGTCACCCCCGACGGCGAGAGCTTCGATGAGACGTTCGAACTGCACGGCCGGGACAGCGTGTTCGGCGGTGTCACCGACTTCGCCTATGTGCCCCGTGAGTCCTGGGCGCGCGTCACCACGCCCACCGGCGGCCGGTTCGCGCTGCCCGGCGCCCGCTGCGGACGCCGCCTGCCCGCCCGCTACGGACCGGCCTCCGGCGTCGGCGTCGAGCTGCGGGGCAGCGGAAACTGCTCGCGCCAGGTCAACAACTTCGCCGCCGCCGGCGCCTTCGAGGCCGACCGGCTGATCGCCGTGGAGGTGCTCACCCCCGGCGGCAACTGGTCCTCGTATCCGCCGCACAAGCACGACGAACACCTGCCCGGCCGGGAGTCGGAGCTGGAGGAGATCTACTACTACGAGATCGCCGCCGCGCCCGGCGGCACTCCCGGCCTCGGCTACCAGCGGATCAGCCGGTCGGGGCCCGGACGCGACAGCGACCTCCTCGCGGAGGTCCGCGGCGGCGACACCGTGCTCATCCCGGACGGCTGGCACGGTCCGTCCGTCGCCGCCCCGGGTCACGACATGTACTACCTCAACGTGATGGCCGGGCCGGACGACGAGCGGGCCTGGCTGATCAGCGACCACCCGGACCACGCCTGGATCCGCACCACCTGGCCGGAACAGCCCGTGGACCCCCGGCTGCCGCTCTACCGGGCGCCCGCGGGCCCGGCCGCGAGCGCCACCGGCACCGGCCCCCCGGGCGCCCCCGCCGCCCCGTCCCCCGCCCCGCCACCCGAAGAGCCTCCCGAAGGGGACCGCCCATGAGCACCGGCACCAGCACCGGCACCGGCCCGACCCGCCGTCTCACCGTCGCCCAGGCCCTGATCGCCTTCCTCGCACGCCAGTTCAGCGAACGGGACGGCGAGCGGCACCGCCTCATCCGCGCCTGCTGGGGCATCTTCGGCCACGGCAACGTGGCCGGCCTCGGCCAGGCGCTGCTGGAGACCGGCGCCGGCCACATGCCGTACCTCCAGGGCCGCAACGAGCAGGCCATGGTGCACGCCGCCGTGGCCCACGCCCGCCAGACCGCCCGGCTCTCCGCGCAGGCCGTCACCACCTCCATCGGCCCCGGCGCCACCAACCTCGTCACCGGCGCCGCCCTCGCCACCGTCAACCGGCTGCCCGTCCTGCTGCTCCCCGGCGACACGTTCGCCACCCGCCCCGCCGATCCGGTGCTCCAGCAGCTCGAAGTGGCGTCCGCCGGCGACGTGTCCGTCAACGACTGCCTGCGGCCGGTGTCCCGGTACTTCGACCGGGTGACGCGGCCCGAGGCGCTGATCCCCGCCGCGCTCCAGGCCATGCGCGTGCTGGCCGACCCGGCCGAGACCGGCGCCGTCACCCTCGCCCTCCCGCAGGACGTGCAGGCCGAGGCGTACGACTGGCCGGAGGAGTTCTTCGCCGAGCGGGTGTGGCGGGTCCGCCGCCCCGCGCCCGACGCCGACGCCCTGGCCGAGGCCGCCGCCGTCCTGCGCGCCGCCCGCCGTCCGCTGATCGTCGCGGGCGGCGGCGTCCACCACAGCGAGGCCGAGCAGGCGCTCGCGGCCCTCGCGGACGCCACCGGCATCCCCGTCGCCTCCACCCAGGCCGGCAAGGGCTCGCTCCGATACGACCACCCGGCCGACGTCGGCGGCATCGGGCACACCGGCACCGCCACCGCCGACGACCTCGGCCGGACGGCGGACGCCGTGCTGGGCGTCGGCACCCGCTGGAGCGACTTCACCACCGCCTCCGGCACCCTCTTCGCCGCCCCCGGCGTCCGCTTCGTCAACCTCAACATCACCGCGTTCGACGGCCACAAGATGAGCGGCCTGCCCCTGGTGGCCGACGCCCGCGCGGGGCTCGACGCGCTGACGGCCGCCCTCACCGGCCACCGAGTCGAGCACGCGTACGAGGAGGAGTACGGCCGCGCCAAGGCGCGCTGGGAGGAGCGCGTCGACCGTGCCTTCGCGGGGGACGGCGATCCCGCCGCCCGCCCCACGCAGGCCCGGGTCCTCGGCGCGCTCGACGCCCTCGCCGGGGACGAGGACGTCCTCATCAACGCGGCCGGCTCCCTCCCCGGCGATCTGCACAAGCTGTGGCGCGCCCGCTCCCCGCGCCAGTACCACGTCGAGTACGGCTACTCCTGCATGGGCTACGAGATCCCGGCCGCCATCGGCGTCGCCCTGGCCGCGCCCGGCCGGCCCGTCTGGGCGCTGGTCGGCGACGGCACGTATCTGATGATGCCGACGGAGATCGTCACCGCCGTCCAGGAGGGCGTCCCGATCAAGCTGGTGCTGCTCCAGAACCACGGCTACGCCTCCATCGGCGGGCTCTCCGAGGCCACCGGCGCCGAACGCTTCGGCACGGCCTACCGCTTCCGGGCCGCCGACGGCGGCTACACCGGCGACCCGCTCCCCGTCGATCTCGCCGCCAACGCCGCCAGCCTCGGCATGGAGGTGCTGCGCGCCGGGACGGTGGGGGAGCTGCGGGAGGCCCTGGCGGCGGCGCGGGCGTGCGACCGGCCGGTCTGCGTCCATGTGGAGCTCGCGGCGGCGGTGGAGGCGGATTCGGGAACGGGGCCGGGGACCGGAGCGGACGCGGAGGCGGAGGACGGGGTGCCGGGCGCGCAGGCCTGGTGGGACGTACCGGTGGCCGCGACCGCCACCCGCCCGGCCGCCGTCGGGGCCCGCCGGGAGTACGAGCGCCGGGCGGCGGAGCGCCGGCGGTACCTGTGACGCGGGCCGCCACCGCCCGCCCGGCACGGGCCCGGGTTGCCCTGTCAGGGCTGACGGCCCCGGCCCCGGCCACCGCCCCCGGCCGCGGCCATTTCCCCGTCCCCCAGCCGGCCCCCTGCCGCACTCGGATCCGGCCGCGGCACCCGGTCGTACGAGTCGGCACCCGCCCGCCGGAGTGAATTCCCCCGCGGAGGACCGCCGTTCCGGGCCGGGCCGTTCTCCCACTTCAGCCGCCGTGACAGAGGCTCCACTCGGCCGTCCGGAGCGGGAGGCCCGTGTAACAGAAGCTGCCAACCCGGTTTTTAGGTACAGCTAAAGGTGGCATCCTGAGATGAGGACAGTGTCCAAGAGCCATGCACATCTGGGGGGTTGACACGATGCCGTTCACGGCGCGCGGCGAAAGCGAGACCGATGCGGCGGCGGCCCGGCTCGCACGACAGGCGGCGACGGCCCTTGCCGGTGAACTGGCCGCCCGGGGGCTCTCCCGTTCGGATCTGGCGAAGCTCATGGGAATCAGCGCGGGCAGGGTGAGCCAGATCTTGTCCGGTGACGCCAATCTGACCGTACGGTCGCTGGCGAGCGCCGCTGCCGCGATGGGCGCCTGTGTGGAGATCCGGTTCACGGAACCGCCCCCGGCCGGGCAGGGCGGTGCGCCCTCGCTGCGGGCGGACGGCGACGGTTCGTCAAGCCTGCGCGGTGGCGTCGTCCCGTCGCGGTTCTGAGGCCGCCCCGCGCCGTCCTCTGCCGTCCCGGTTCCATCCGAACCAGCGGCGGTGCGGGCGCCGTTGGGCCGGCAGCGGCGTCTCCCGGTAGCCGCCGGACGGCGCCGCCTCTTCCCGCAGCCCGAGCAGTCTCCGCCGGTCGGACCGCCGGCCGAGCAGGTACACGACCCGCAGCAGCAGCGCGCAGCTGTGCCGGGCCTCGCCCCAGGCCCGCAGGCTCGCCACCCGCTCCTCCTCGGTACGGTTGCGGCGCGGCTCGGGAAGGCTGCCGAAGCCGGGCATCCGGCAGGCCTCGCCGATGCGGGACTCCGTGTCGATGGCCCGGGTGAGCGCCGCGTCGGCCTCGGCGTACCGGTCGTCCGCGGCCTTGCGGGCCGTGCGGTCGGGACGGCGCGCCAGCAGGTGCAGCCGTACCGCGTGGACGAAGATCTGCAGCTGGTACAGATCCTTGATGCCGGCCAGCAGATCGTCGCACCAGTCGGCGCAGTCCGTCTCCATCCGGGCTTCGAGCCGGTCGAGGAGGTGTGAGGTGCCCAGGGTGAGAAAGGCGAGGAAAGGGCCGGAGGTGTCCTGCTGGACGCGCCCGCGGCGCACCACCCCGGCCCCCGTGGCGATGCCGATCGCGGCGGCGGGCACCTCCGCGAGCAGGGGCAGCAGGGAGATCACCAGCAGGGCGATCGCCGCCATGGACGTGACCACGGCGGCCGACAGCAGCCCGGACCGCCAGGTGCCCAGCAGACGGCCTTTGCCGTGGTACTGCCGGACGAGGCAGATCCAGGCCACGAGCCCGCTCAGGCCCGCGGGTAAGACCCAGTTCAGGAGGAACGGCGGCTGAAACCAGCTCATGGCGGCCCCACAGCTTCGTGGACAACGACGAAATCGACACCCCGGACCGCTCGGATGAAGAATCCCTCGGCCTGTCCAGGCCGTCTACCGGCCGAACCCCCGTACGGACATCTCAGAACGGAGATTCGCCGTGGTCACTCAGGGATGCTCTCATCAGCCCACCGGATGACAGTACCGTTTCGAAGAAGTCCCCCCATCATGCACGTCCGGTGCGGGTACCGCAGTGCGCCGCCCTCGTGAATCGGCCGCCGGGGTTACGGACGGGGCTGGGCCTGGACCGAACGGGCGTTCCGTCGTGGTGGTCCGTGCCGACGCGCTTCCCGGCCGCACGCCGCGTACCGCGTTCGCTGTACGCCCCCTCCGGGATGTACGCCGCAGAGAGGGGATGCGCGGGGACGCGGGTCATACCCGGGGGCAGGTGTGAAGCCCATGGCGCTGCGTAGGCTCAAGGGCATGGATTCTCGACAGTCCCGGACTCCCGGGCCGCTCAGGCTGCCCCGGCCGCTCCGGCTGCTCCGGCCGCCCCGAGGCCGGGGACGGCTGGCCGCCGGAGCGGTGGCGGTGGCCCTCGTGGCGGGCGCGGGCACCTGGGCCGCCGTCGCCGGCGAACCGGCCGCCGTGCACCGCGCGGACCGGTATCTGACGATGCCCGCCCCCGGCGGCGACGCGGACGGAGACGGCGAGGGCGCCGCGGCCCGCCGCAACGTGCGGATCGACACCTCCTTCTACACCTCCGGCCCCGCCTCCGAGCGGCGTCCCGCGGTCCTGCTCGGACACGGCTTCGGCGGCAGCAAGAGGGACCTGCACGAGCAGGCCGAGGGCCTGGCCCGGGACGGTTACGCCGTCCTCACCTGGTCGGCGCGCGGCTTCGGGAAGTCCACCGGCCGGATCGGGCTCAACGACAAGGAGAACGAGGTCGCCGACGTGCGGCGGCTCGTGGACTGGCTGGCGACCCGCCCCGAGGTCCGGCTCGACGCCGACGGCGACCCGCGCGTCGGCATCGCCGGAGCCTCGTACGGCGGCGCGATCTCGCTGCTCGCCGCCGGGCACGACCAGCGCATCGACGCCATCGCCGCCCAGAACACCTACTGGGACCTCTCCGAGGCGCTCTTCCCCGACGGCGTCTTCAAGAAGCTCTGGTCCGGCATCTTCTTCACCACCGGCTCGACCCCCGTCCCCACCGACATGGGCCCGTCCCCCGAGGACGCGCCGGACGGCGGCGGAGCCGGCCAGGGCACGGGCGGCGCGGGTGACACGGGCGCCACCGGCGGAGGCGGCGGGGGCCGGGCCCCCGAGGCGCCCTTCCAGCCGGAGCCCGTCACCGGGGACCGCTCCTGCGGGCGCTTCGAGACGGCGCTGTGCGAGATGTACGAACGGGTCGCCGTCGCCGGGAAGCCGGACGCGGAGGCCGAGAAGCTGCTGCGGGAGCGCAGCCCCGTCACCGTCGGCGACCGCATCAAGGCCCCCACCCTCGTCCTCGGCGGGCAGGCCGACTCCCTCTTCCCGCTGAGCCACGCCGACGCCATGGCCCGGCAGATCAAGGAGAACGGCGCGCCCGTCTCCGTCGACTGGCTCGCGGGCGGACACGACGGCGGTGACCAGGAGACCGAACGGGTCCGGCAGCGCGTCGGCGCCTGGTTCGACCGGCACCTCAAGGGCGACGAGAAGGCGGACACCGGGGCCGCCTTCCGGGTCAGCCGCACCGGAGGCTTCGACTCCACCAACGGCCGGGTCCAGCTGAGCGGCGCCACCGGCGGCCACTACCCCGGCCTCGACGGCGACAAGACCCGCACGGTCCGGATCACCGGACGCGAACAGACCGCGGCCAACCCGGCCGGCGGCACCCCAGCCGCCGTCTCCTCCGTACCCGGCCTCTCCGGCGCGGCGGCCCAGCTGACGGCCTTCGGCGCCGGCGTGGCCCTGGACTTCCCCGGCCAGGCCGCGGCGTTCGACTCGGAACCGCTCACCTCCGCCGTCCGCGTCACCGGCGCCCCGACGGCCCGGGTGCGTGTCGCGTCGGACACGGAGGACGCGGTGCTCTTCGCCAAGGTGTACGACGTGGGGCCCGGCGGCAGCCAGCTGCTGCCCTCCCAGCTCGTCGCCCCCGTACGGGTCGAGGGAGCGGGCGAGGGCGACGGCCGCACCGCAGAGCTGCGCCTCCCCGTCATCGACCACAAGTTCGAGGCCGGGCACCGTATGCGGCTCGTCCTCTCTGCCACCGACATGGGCTACGCCTCACCCCTGGAGCCCGCCGAGTACCGCGTCTCCCTGGCGGACACCGACCTCACCGTGCCCACGGCCCCCGGCCTGGCCGGCGAGAACAGCGCCCTGCCCGCCTGGGTCTGGGGCCTGCCGCTCGCGGGCGCCGCCCTCGGCGCCGTCCTGCTGCTCACCGGCCGCCGCCGCGTCACCACCCCCGCGCCCGACCCGGCGCTCGTCGGCGTACCGCTGGAGATCACCGGACTCGGCAAGCGCTACGCCAAGTCGGCCGACCGGTACGCCGTCCAGGACCTCTCCTTCCGGGTCGAACGCGGCCAGGTGCTCGGCCTCCTCGGGCCCAACGGCGCCGGCAAGACCACCACCCTCCGGATGCTCATGGGGCTCATTACCCCCGACGCGGGCGAGATCCGCGTCTTCGGGCACGCGATCCGGCCCGGCGCGCCCGTGCTCTCCCGGGTGGGCGCGTTCGTCGAGGGCCCCGGCTTCCTGCCGCACCTCTCCGGCCGCGCCAATCTGGAGCTGTACTGGCAGGCCACCGGCCGCCCCGCCGACGAGGCGCACCTGGATGAGGCCCTGGAGATCGCCGGACTCGGCGACGCCCTGGAGCGCGCCGTCCGGACGTACTCGCAGGGCATGCGGCAGCGGCTGGCCATCGCCCAGGCCATGCTCGGCCTGCCGGACCTGCTGATCCTCGACGAACCGACCAACGGCCTCGACCCGCCACAGATCCGGGAGATGCGGAACGTCATGGTCCGCTACGCGGCCGGCGGCCGGACGGTGATCGTCTCCAGCCACCTCCTGGCCGAGGTCGAACAGACATGCACGCATCTGGTCGTCATGGACCGGGGCCGGCTCGTCAGCGCCGGACCGGTCGCGGAGATCACCGGCTCGGGCGACACCCTGCTGGTGGGCGTCGCGGGCGGACCGGTGTCCGACGAGAGCGTGGACGCGGTGGCGGCCCTCAAGGGCGTGGACTCCGTGGTCCGCGCCGAGGAAGGGCTGCTGGTCCGGCTCGACGGCATGACCGCCTCGCAGCTCCTGCCCGAACTCGTACGGCTCGGCATCCCCGTCGACCGGGTCGGCCCGCACCGCCGCCTGGAGGACGCCTTCCTGACCCTGATCGGAGGTGCCGCATGACCGGCCCGACGGAACGACCCGCAGGCGGCGCACCGGACCCGGAAGCCGCGGCCGCGAACGGCGACGGCGGCAAGCCGCCCGCCGGAACGGCGAACGGCGCGACGCGCGCCGGGGCAGCGAGCTCCGGGACCGTGAAAGCCGGTGCGGCCAACGGCGCGACGGCGAACGGAACCACGGCCACGGCCGCCGGGGCCGCCTCCACCGCCGTCGCGGAACGGGAGCCCGCCCCGACCGGCGGCGCCGCCCCCGAGACGGCCCCCGGCTACCGCCCCCGGCACACCCTGCCCCTGCGGGTGGAGGCGGTACGGCAACTGAGCCGCCGCCGGACGCTCGTCGTCTACGGCATCCTCGCCGCCCTGCCGTTCATCCTCATCGCGGCCTTCGCCATCGGCGGGGACCCCGACGAGCGCGGCGGCAACGGCCGCATCTCCCTGATCGACACGGCCACCGCCTCCGGCCTCAACTTCGCCATGGCATGCGTGTTCGTCTCGGCGGGCTTCCTACTGGTGGTGCCGGTGGCGCTGTTCTGCGGGGACACGGTCGCGTCCGAGGCGAGCTGGTCGTCCCTGCGCTATCTGCTGGCGTCACCGGTGCCGCGCTCGCGACTGCTGCTGAGCAAGCTCACCGTGGCCCTGCTGTTCAGCGCGGCCGCGATGATCCTGCTGCCACTGGTCGGCCTGCTGGCGGGCACGGCGGTGTACGGCTGGGGCGGCCTGGAGCTGCCGACCGGGGGTTCGCTCGACCCGGGCACGGCGCTGGTGCGCCTGTCGATCGTCGTCGCGTTCGTCTTCGTCAGCCAACTGGTCACCGCCGGCCTGGCGTTCTGGCTCTCCACCGTCACGGACGCCCCGCTGGGCGCGGTCGGCGGCGCGGTCGGCCTGACCATCGTCGGCAACGTCCTCGACGCGGTGACGGCCCTTGGCGACTGGCGCCAGTTCCTGCCCGCGCACTGGCAGTTCGCCTGGGCCGACGCGCTCCAGCCCCAACTGGAGTGGGGCGGCATGGCCCGCGGCGCCGCCGTCTCCACGGCCTACGCCCTGGTCCTCTTCGCCCTGGCCTTCCGCCACTTCCGCGCCAAGGACGTGGTGTCCTGACGGGAGAGAGCGGGCCGGGCGGCCCGCTCTCTCCCTCCTCCGTCTCATCCGTGGGCGGATGCCGCGGCCTCCAGCGCGAGGTGCCACGGATAGTCCTCCGGGCGCCCCTCGCCGGGCTGGTCGGGGACGAACCCGTCCTCGCCGTAGAGCACCCGTACGCCCATGGCGCGCAGCGTCGCGACGCTGCAGTCGAACTGCCGGTGCCGGATGAGCGCCGTGTTGACGCAGGGCATGGTGATCAGCGGAAGGCCCTTCCCGATGGCCTCGGCCACGAGACCCACCACGAACTTGTCCGTGATCCCCAGAGCCCACTGGTTCAGCGTGTTGAAGGTGGCGGGCGCCAGGATCACCGCGTCCGCGGGCGGCCAGGTATCGGGCTCACCGGGAAGCTTGTACCGGCTGCGGACCGGGTGGCCGGTCAGCGCCTCCAGCTCCGTCAACCGGTCACCGAGCCACCGCGCGGCAGTCGGGGTGAGCCCCAGGCAGACGTCCCAGCCCACGGCCTGGGCACGCTTGATGACGGCGCCGACGCCGAGCACGGGCGGCGCGGCGCTGCCCAGCAGATACAGGACCCGGTTCGTGGTCATGACCGCAAGTGCACCGCGCGCGACCGGCAACGGCAAGCACCACTCCTCCGGTCGCCGTGGGCGGCAAGGGCCCCGAAGCGTGCGTGCGGCCAGGTCAGGTCAGGTCAGGTCAGGTCGGCGGTGGTCAGTAGTAGCCCTTGGAGCCGTCCAGGAGTTCGCGGATGATGTCCATGTGGCCTGCGTGGCGGGCGGTTTCCTCGGTCATATGGAGGAGCATCCAGCGCAGGCTGGCCCGGGCCGAGGTGAAGTCGGGGTGGCGGCCGGTCTCGTCGAGGGCGTGGGCGGCGATGATCTCGTCCGAGATCCGGCACTGCCGGTCGTAGTCGGCGAGGAGCTGTGCCAGGGGTATGCCCTCGGCCCTCATGTCGGCGTCTTCCGGGTCCTCGGAGAACTGCGGTCCGTCGGCCGGGCGGCCGAGGAAGAGCACCTCGAACCAGGTCTGCTCGGTCCAGCGCAGATGGGAGACGATGCCGGCCATCGTCATCAGCGGTGACGCCGGCAGAAGTGAGCGATGGGCGTCGGCGTCCGACAGCCCCTCGCACTTCATATGGACGATCGCGCGCTGCATGTCGAACCAGCCGAGAAGCTGGGTCCGTTCATCCGCCGAGAAGGGAGGGCGCTCACGAGGAGGAGTCATGAGCGGCGACAATACCCGGCGGCGGGTCGCCGCCGCATGAGGTTTTCCGCAAGCTGCTCGAATGTTCACCAGAAAAAGGGAGCGGCCAGGGAGCACAGGAACGCGTAGAGGGTGGGAGAATCTGGCCGTGCCGAGGGCGGATAGCCAGAGTGTGCCCAACCCCCGATATCCCTGAGCCGCTCGCTATCAGGCGAATACTGTCGCCATTGTGCCTGCAATACATCCCAGGACCAGCGCGATGTCGGCGGACCAGCACCGGCGGAATTTCTGCTGTCCCTCGGTCCTGGCGGCAGGTTCCCGGCCATTATCACGCAGGTATTCTCGGATCTTTGTAGCGGCTCGCTCGCTGGTTTTGAAATATGTGTCAACCAGCGAGCCGCCGAACGCCAGTGGACGGATTTCCTTCCCTGGACGTGTCCTTATCCTGAGACTGCCACTTGAGGATATTTCGACGTCCATAATACTTCCGTTCGGGAGCGAATGGACGATGAGTGGGTTCTCGACGAGCACTTGTCCTTGCATAAGAACAATGCGACAACTGCCAATTCGCCTTACCGTAGCGGTCACGGCACAAAAGATCGCAAAGACCAGCCAGGCGTCCTGAAATTTTCCACGATCCAGCGATGCCATCAGACCAAACAGGTATATTAGCCAGATGGCAGAGAGGGCCATCCATGTCAACAAGGACCATGACCGGCGGCGCAGAACGCGCCTTTCTCGTCGAGTGGCCACAACGCCAGTCCGTCGTCCAAGCATTTAGCATCCCTTACCGGTCAATGCACTTGCAGATCCAGCGCCACAGAATCCCCACGAAAGCTGCGAGTTCACTCCCACGTTGAGCGCTGTTCTACTGCGGTCAATAACTTCCACCGACTGCGTCGCCCAGCCCTTGCGCCCGCCACCCGGGCCCGTTCCATACCCCATCTTTGACCGGTGGGTCGGAACCTTCACCCTGGCTCGCGCAACGGCGTTCCCGAAGAAGGCGTTCCCCCAATTGTGCGCCCCCATGGCCCGGGCGGCTCCACCAGCCACGAGTCCCCCACCGACGGTCCAGGCGAGTGACCTTAGGTAGCCTGCGCGATCAAACTCCCCAGTGATGGCCCAATCGCCTCCGTATGCGACTGATGCCCCAGCAACGCCGACAAGCACACAGGCACCTGCTGAGACTACGAGGCATGCCCCAAACCCTACGACGGCAATTCCGGTCTTTATTTCATCCCAGTGATCACTGGTCCACTGGACGACACCTGAATTCTTCACGCTATCCCAGAAACCTTGTTCTTTTTCGTTTTTCTTCTGTTGGGCTTCGCTTTGCGTTCGCGTTGGATGCGCTTTTGTTTTTCGATGGCGGCGGTGGGGGCGGTGACGCCTTGGTTTTTGGTGTAGACGTGCTGGTAGCCGGTGTTCTGCTGGATGGTGTAGTTGGGGGAGATGGTGCCGCCGCGGGCTTGGGTTTCTCTTTCGTAGTTGTTGCCGAATTCGACTTTTTGGAGGTCGCCGGTGCCGCCGGGTCCGTTGGTGCAGTTGTATTGGCCGCTGGCGCATTCGTCGTAGGCTTCGCCGGTGGGGTCGGCGTAGGTGGCGGGGTTGTTGTTGCCGTAGGTGTAGGGGTTGTGCTGGGTGGGGTCGTTGGTGAGGAGGAGGGGGTCGACGGACAGGAAGCGGCCCAGGTCGGGATCGTACTCGCGGGCGCCGAGGTGGGTGAGGCCGGTGGGGTCGGTGGTGCCGCCGAGGAAGCCGCGGTCGCCGGGCCAGTTGGAGGTGCCGCTGTTGTTGCGGGGGTTGCCGAAGGGGAGTTGTTTGCGGCGGGTGACGGCTTGGCCGGCGCCCCAGGCGACGGCGATCAGTGCGGTGCCCTGGCGGTCGCCGAAGAGGAAGTGGATGCCGGAGCTGTTGCGGACGGCGATGGTCTCGCCGGCGTGGGTGTAGTAGCGGGCGGCGGTCTTCGTGCCGGTACTGGTGGTCTTCAGTTCGTTGCCGCCGGGGAGGTAGGCGGTGGTGGAGCCGTCGGCTTCTTTGGCGAGGAGGCGGTTGCCGGAGGAGTCGTAGAGGTATTCGGTGGTCTTGCCGTTCTCGGTGAGGGTGGCGAGCCTGCCCTCCGGGCTCCAGGTGAGCTGCTGGTTCCGGGGGTCGCCGGGGCGTGAAATGGCGTGCGCGATGAGGGATCTGATTGTGAATGGGTCGGCGCGGCTCGGGCGTGTCCGCCCTCCCCTAACGATGCCCTAAGTGAAGGACTGGCATGTTGGAACCGATTATTCTCGGCGTCGTTTGCTGCTTGATGGGCCTCACCCTCTGGAATAATTGGCTATCGGTTATGGATCTACTCGTTCCCAGAGATCTCACTTCGCCGCATGTGAAACGAATGCGTCCCCTGATCCGTGCCGTCACCCGAGTGGGAGGGGCAATTTTCACGGGAATCGGCTTGGCGTTGCTCACGTTCGCTGCCGTAAAGTTCATCGATCGTTTCATGGGAGTCTGATGGTATTTCTTGTTTTTCTGTCTTTGTTCTTCCCTCTGGGAGTCTTCATTCTTCTCAACCCGTCAGGTAGAGCGAACAGTTACAAGGTGGCTCTGTCGAAGGTGGGTGTGGGGCCGCGGATGCTTACCTGCATATCCATGGGATGGGTGGCCGCAGGCTCCTTGGGTATCATCGGGCTTTTTGTTCTTCTCGGCTAATGACCGATTCGGCACTTCGTCTGGTGCCTGGCGAATCGTGGATGAGCAGGTCGGTGCCGTGGTGATGGGTGCCTGAGCCACAACCGCCGCAGTGCGCTGCTGAAGACCGTGGTCACGCCAAGTGGAAAGCCGAGGTCAGCTGATGCTCTCCCCGTTCCCCTCAGCGTGGCGTGGGTTTCTGTCCGCATCGGGCCGGGGCCCTCGGCGCCGGCCGTGCTGCTGGTGCTCGGTCCGGACGGTCAGAGTTTCTGCGCCGGCCAGTCCAGGAGGCGGGCGCCTATCACCGCCGTCTGGAGGGTGTAGCGGTGCATCGGGTCGGACGGGTCGGAGCCGGTGAGTTCGTGGATGCGAGCCAGGCGGTAGGTGAGGGCGCGGACGCTGAGGGAGAGACGGCGGGCCGTCTCCGCGGCCACGCAGCCCGCGTCGAAGTACGCGGAGAGGGTGCGCAGCATCGGCTCGGCGCCGCCGCGGGCCTGCTCCAGCGGGCCGAGGGTGGTGCGAACCAGGTCGGCCATGGCCTGCCGGTCGCGGGTCAGCACCGGGTAGACGAGCAGGTCGGCGGCGCGCAGCAGGGGGCCCGGGAGGCCCATGCGGTCGGCCAGTTCGAGGGCGGTGAGCGCCTCCTCGTAGCTGTGGACGACGCCGCCCGGCCCGGGGTGGGAGCGTCCGACGGCCACCCGCTCCGTTCCGCCGCCGCCCATGGCGACGTGGGCCTGCTTGGCGAAGTGGCGGACGACCTCCTCGTGGTTGCCGGGTGCCACCAGGACGATCCGGCCGTCCTTCGTTGTCAGCAGGATGCGCCGGTCCCCGAAGCGGGAGAGCAGCGCCGCCTCCACGCGCCGCGTCACCGAGTGGGTCTCGTCGTAGAGGTCCGGGCCGTCGGCGACGGCGACGGTGTGCTCGTGCGCCAGGCGCAGGCCGAGCCGTTCCGCGCGTTCCGCGAGGCGGCCGAGGTCGCTGCGGCCGTAGAGGAGGTCGTCGATGAACTCCCGGCGGGCCGCCTCCTCCTGGCGGACGGCGAGGCGCTGGGCGCGTTCGTAGCCCTCGGCCACGGCGTCGATGGTCTGGTGGGTGGCGGCCAGGACGCAGTCCACGACGGTGCGCAGCTCCCGCATGCCGTTCGCGGCCGTGGCGCCGGGCAGGGCGGACCAGCCGGTGCGGGTCGCGTCGAGATGCTCCGCGACCAGCCGGCGCAGGCCGTAGCCCCGTTCGGCGGCGCGTTCGCCGGCCCGCCGCCGGGAGCCGAGTTCGTCGCGGGTGAGGCGGCGGCCGGTGGCGGAGACCTCGGCGAGTATCTCGGCGTACCCGGCCAGGAACTCGTCCCGGCCCGGCTCTTCCTCCTGCGGTGTCACGGGTCCCCCTCCACTGTGCTCATGCCGCACCGGGGTTCGCGGAGCGGCGCCTCCCGGCATGGGATCAACCGTAAAGGTTGCCGGATTCCGGCAATGTGCCGGGTCGGGTTCGGCTGCCAGTATGGGTGCCACGGGGAAACGGGGGCTGCCCCGGTGCCGGACTCCGGAAGGGATCCGGCACCGGGGCTGTGCTTCCCCGTTACGGTGCGCGGAGCGAGAGGACGGAACCCGGTGGCTGAATTCCTGGCGGCGGCAGTGGCCTTCCCGACCGTGCTGTTCAGCTCCGCGGTCCTCGTGATCGCCGCCTTCTGGCTGCTGGTGGGGATCGGCACGGCCGAGCACGACATCTTCGACGGGGACGTGGACTCCGGGGCGCTGGGCCTCGGTGGGGTCCCGGTCGCCGTGGCCTTCTCGCTGCTGGTGCCGGTCGCCTGGCTCACCAGCCTCACCGGCACCGTCCTCCTGGACCACACGGGCCTCGCCGGCCTCGGCCGCGGAGCCGCCTCGGTGGGTCTGCTGGCCGGAGCACTGCTGCTCTCCTGGTGCCTGACCGCGCTGCTGGCGCGGCCGCTGCGCCGGGTCTTCGCGGCCGGGCCGGAGCCGTCCCGGCAGGACTTCGTCGGGCTCACCTGCACCATCCGCACCGGTTCGGTCGGCCCCGGCTTCGGCCAGGCGGAGGTGGCCGCGCGGGACGGCTCCACCGCCCTCGTACAGGTCCGGCAGAACGGCCGGGATCCCGGGCTCACCGCCGGGTCCACCGCGCTGCTCTACGCCTATGACGAGGAACGGGAGTTCTTCTGGGCCGCGCCGTACGATCCGGCGCTCGATCCCCGGAGTACCGCCGCCTGACGGCCGTACCGCGACCGCCGGTCCGCCGGCCCCGAGACCCCGGCCATGAGGCTCCGGTGCGCGGAGCCCGCTCTGCCCTGCCCTTCTCC
Source organism: Streptomyces xinghaiensis S187 (assembly GCF_000220705.2). Taxonomy (GTDB): domain Bacteria; phylum Actinomycetota; class Actinomycetes; order Streptomycetales; family Streptomycetaceae; genus Streptomyces; species Streptomyces xinghaiensis. The sequence continues at coordinate 4,890,632 of NZ_CP023202.1, forward strand.
GCCCCGGCCCGGGAGTGCCGTGCCGCCGTGCCGGCCTCCGCCGCACCGGCCGCGCGCCGCCCCGCTGTTCTTTCCGCTCAACTCATCTCTGCCGCAAGGGACTTCCGATGGATGCCATCAGTCTGGGCATCGGCGTGTTCATCGCCGTCGTGCTCCTCGTCGTCATCGCGCTCGTCTTCGTCATCAGCCGGCTGTTCCGCAAGGTGGAGCAGGGCAAGGCGCTGATCGTCTCGAAGATGCGCAAGGTCGACGTCACCTTCACCGGGCAGGTCGTGCTGCCCGTGCTGCACCGGGCCGAGATCATGGACATCTCGGTGAAGACCATCGAGATCGGCCGCACCGGCCGCGAGGGGCTGATCTGCCGGGACAACATCCGGGCCGACATCCGGATCTCGTTCTTCGTTCGGGTCAACAAGACCGTGGAGGACGTCATCAAGGTCGCCCAGGCGATCGGAACCGAACGCGCCAGCGACCGCGCGACGCTCCAGGAACTCTTCAACGCCAAGTTCTCCGAGGCGCTCAAGACCGTCGGCAAGCAGCTCGACTTCGCCGACCTCTACACCAAGCGCGACGAGTTCCGGGACCGGATCATCCAGGTCATCGGCACCGACCTCAACGGCTACAGCCTGGAGGACGCGGCCATCGACTACCTGGAGCAGACCCCGCTCCAGCAGCTCGACCCCGCCAACATCCTCGACGCCCAGGGCATTCGCAAGATCACCGAGCTGACCGCCATCGAGCACGTCCGCACCAACGAGTTCCAGCGGCAGGAGGAGAAGGAGATCACCCGCCAGAACGTGGACGCCCGGGAGGCCGTCCTCGAACTGGAGCGCCGGCAGGCGGACGCCGAGATCAAGCAGCGCCGGGAGATCGAGACCGTACGGGCCCGCGAGGAGGCCGAGACCGCGCGCGTCATGGAGGAGGAGCGGCTGCGCTCCCAGGCCGCGTTCCTGCGCACCGAGGAGCAGCTCGGCATCCAGCGGGAGAACCAGCAGCGCGAGGTGGAGGTCGCGGGCAAGAACCGCGAGCGGGTCATCGCCATCGAGTCCGAGCGGATCGAGAAGGACCGGCTGCTGGAGGTCATCGCCCGGGAGCGGGAGACCCAGCTCACCCGGATCGCCGCCGAGAAGGAGGTCGAGGCCGAGAAGCGGGACATCGCCGAGGTGATCCGGGAGCGCGTCGCCGTCGACCGCACCGTCGCCGAGCAGGAGGAGAGCATCAAGCGGCTGCGCGCCGTCGAGGAGGCCGAGCGGGAGCGGCAGGCCCTGGTCATCGCCGCCGAGGCGCAGGCGCAGGAGAGGCTCGTCAAGGACATCAAGGCCGCCGAGGCCGCGGAGCAGGCCGCCGCGCACCGGGCCGCGGAGGAGCTGACGCTCGCGGAGGCCCGCCAGAAGACGGCGGAGATGGACGCCCGCGCCAAGGCCCGCCTCGCCGAGGGCATCCAGGCCGAGGAGGCCGCCGCCGGACTGGCCCGGGTGCAGGTGCGGGAGAAGGAGGCCGAGGCCATCGAGAAGACCGGGCTGGCCGAGGCGCAGGCCACCGAGGCGCGGCTGCGGGCCGAGGCGGAGGGGGCCCGGGCGCGGGCGCTGGCCGAGGCCGAGGCCGTCGGGAGCAAGCTGAAGGCGGAGGCCGAGGGGCTCACCGAGAAGGCGGCCGCCATGGCGGCGCTCGACGCCGCGTCCCGGGAGCACGAGGAGTACCGGCTGCGGCTGGAGGCGGAGAAGGACATCCGGCTGGCCGGCCTGGAGACGCAGCGGCAGGTGGCCGAGGCGCAGGCGACGGTGCTGGCCACCGGTCTGGAGAGCGCGGACATCTCCATCGTCGGCGGCGAGAGCGCCTTCTTCGACCGGATCGCGGGCGCGGTCACGCTCGGCAAGAGCGTCGACGGGTTCGTGGCCAACTCCGGGACGGCGCGGGCGCTGGCCGGGCCGTGGCTGAACGGCGAGGCGTCCTTCACCGAGGACCTCACCCGCGTCCTGGGCTCGGTGGGCGCGGCCGACGTACGGGATCTGACGGTGTCGGCGCTGCTGATGAAGCTCATGAAGGCCGGTGGCGGCGAGGGCGCCCGGGCTGGCGGCCTCCGCGAACTCCTCGACACGGCCGAGCGGCTGGGCCTGGCGGATCTGCCGGTGGCTGGCCCCGCCCTGAACGGGGCGGGGGCGAAGGCCGCCGCGTAGCGCGGCACGGCGCGCGCCCCGGACGGGGGTCGGGGCGCGCGCCCTGCCGCGGGGGACGGGACCGGGCGGCGCCCCGCGGCCGCCGGCACGGGGACGGCGAGCCGCCGTTATGGGGGAGCCGCCCGGTGGCCGGCGCCGGGAGCGGCGCGGCCGGTCAGGACTCCGGCGGCTCTGGTGCCGCCGGGAGGGGGAGGGCACGGCGGAGGACGACGGGGGTGTTGTCCGCCGTGCCGCTCGCCCAACAGGACCCGAGGAGACGTGCTGTTGGCCCGCTACCGGACGGCGGCTGGGCCGGCGGACGGTGGCCGTTCCGGAACGGTGGTGGGCGGGGCACGACGGGGGTGTGCCCCGCCCACCACCGGGGCGGCGATCGGCACCAGCCCGGCCCAGTCCCGGCCGGTGGCCCGCACGGGGCCGGTGACGGCGCGCCAGTCGGTCGTGGCGGAACCGGCCCGGTCCATGGGCCGGAGCCCGCCGCCGGTGGCGGGACCACACAGCGGAGCCTCGCACGGATGTGCGGAAAACGGTGGGTGCGGCCCCGCCGTGACGGAAGCAGGACCCGGCCGGGACGGACCGGCGGGCGGAACGGGCTGAGAGGTCGATGTGGGCACGGAGCGGGAGCGGCGGCAGACCGGCGCGGGTGGCGCGGGTGGCGCCGGCGGCGCTACGGAAGCGGTGAACGCCGGCACGGAAACGGCCGGCGCCCGTACGGAGGCGGTCGACGCCGGCACCCACGAGGTGCTGCGCGCCCGGCTCGGGGCGCAGGCCCGGGAGCTGGCGCGGCGTGCCGAGGCGCTCAACGAGCGGCGCGCGGCCGTCTTCGGCACCGGCGGGCTGCGGCTCCTCGGCACGGGGACGGTGCGCACCGGGCAGCCCGGGGTGGTCCGGGACGTCGTCGCGGTCGGCGGCCGGCTGCTGGTGGGCGCCAACACCGCCGCCGACGGCGCCGTCCTCACGGCGTACGGGCTCGAACGGGACGGCGTCCGCGGTGACGGCAGCCACAGCGGCGGCAGCGCTGACGCCGGCGACGGCAGCGGTGACACCAGCGGTGACAGCAGCGGTGATGGCCACAGCGTCCCCGGCGGCCACGGCCCCGGCTTCGCCCTCGCCGAGCGGGACGCGGACCCGGTACTGGACGACCCCGGCTTCGTACGGGAGTTCGCCGAGCTGCGCCGCTACTACCGCGACGCCGAACTGCTGCGGCTGCGCCGGACCGGGGAGAGACTCCTCGCCGTGTTCCGCACCGGCCCCACCGACACCCGGGTGCTGCGCTGGCGGCTGGCGGGTGACGGCACGGCGGAGTTCCTCGACGGGCGCGGCGACCGCGACGACACCGCCGAGCCCGCGCACGACGTCACCTGGACCGAGGCCACCCGCGAGGACCACGTCCTCGGCCGCCACCCGCACGTCCGCACCGTCGGCGGGCTGTACGTGTCGTGCGTCGGCGGCGCCCTGGTGCTCAAGACCGCGGACGACACGGAGACCGCCGAGGGCATCCTGAGCGAGCCCGTCGACGAGCCGCTTCAGTCGCTCGCCGACGCGGACGTCGCGCACGCCCGGGTCGGCCCGCTGGTGCTGCTGCGCGTCCGCCCGTACAAGGAGGAGACCGACCGGTACTACGTCTTCAACAGCACCACGGAGCACGCGGTGCGCCTCGACGGCATCGGCGACGCCTGCCGCCGCCTCCCCGGCGATGAGGGCATCGTCTTCCCCGGCGGCTACTGCCTGGCCACCGGCACCGTGAAGACGTTCGACGCCGCGGACACCTCCGGTCTGGCCTTCGAGCGCACCGTGCGGTCCCCGAACGGGGAGGACGTGCTGTACGCGTTCCGGGACCGGGCGCGGGGCCGCGCGCTGCTGCTGTCGTACAACGTCATCCGCAAGGAGGTCGCCCCTCCGCTCGGCTGCCGGGGCCACGCCCTCTTCGACGACGGCACCCTCGTCGTGCTGCGCGAGCGGGAGGACGAGGAGCCCGCCCGGGTGCACCCGGTACAGCTCTGGCACACCCCGTACACCTCCGACACCCACGCCGCGGCGCACCCGCCGGCCGCGGGCGGTCCGCTGGCCCGGATCGGCAACGCCGACCTGGTGGGCGGCATCTCCGCCTGCCTGGGCGTGGTGCGCGCCGTGGAGGACACCCCTCCGGCCGCGGCCGTGTACCGCACGCTGGCCGAGTCCTGTGAGCGGGTCGCCGACCGGTACCACTGGCTGGCCGCCGGGGACTGCGGCGGCCTGCACGAGCCGCTGGCCGCGCTGCGGGACACCGCCCGCCGGGCGCTGGACGAGTTCGAGGCCGTCACCGCGCTCCGGCGGCGGGCCGCCGAGGCGCTGGAGGAGGCGGCGGAGCACACCGCCTCGGTGGTGCGCCGGGTGCGCGGCGAGTCCCCGGCCGGCGCCGGCGAGTGGATCGCCCGGCTGACGGAACTCCGCCACTGCCGCGGCCGGCTCGAGAGCGTGCGCGAACTGCGCTACGCGGACGGCGAGAAGATCACGGAGCTCGCCGCCGGGCTGGAGCACGAACTGGAGTCCGCCGGGCAGCGGGCCGTCGCCTTCCTCGGCCGCGAGGACGCCTTCACCGGGCAGCGCGACGAGATCGGCGAGCTGGCGGACGCCGCCGGCCGGGCCCGGACGGTCGCCGAGGCCGAGCCGCTCGGCGGACGGCTGGACGCGCTCGCGGCGGACCTGCGCACCGTCACCGAGGTCGTCGGCGGCCTGGACATCGCCGACGCCACCGTGCGCACCGGCATCCTGGAACGGATCGCCGAGACGCTCGGCGGGGTCAACCGCGCCCGGGCCGTGCTCGCCGCCCGCCGCCGCGACCTGCTGGACCACGAGGGACGGGCCGCCTACACCGCCGAGTTCGCCCTCCTCGGCCAGGCCGCCACCGCCGCGCTGGCCGCCGCCTCCACCCCGGAGAGCTGCGAGGAGCAGCTCGCCGGACTGCTGCTGCGGATCGAGCAGGCGCAGGCGCGGTTCGCCGCGTTCGAGGACTTCACCGCCGAACTGGACGCCAAGCGGGCCGAGGTGGAGGAGGCCTTCGCCGGCCGCGCCCAGAGCCTGCGGGACGCCCGCGCCCGGCACGCCGGACGGCTGGCGGACTCCGCGGGCCGGATCCTGGACACGGTGCGCCGCCGCGCCGCCGCCCTGGACGGCCCCGACGCCGTCCACACCTTCTTCGCCACCGACCCCATGGCCGCCAAGGTGCGCGCCACCGCGGAGGAGCTGGACGGCCTCGGTGACACCGTACGGGCGGAGGAGCTCCGGGGCCGCCTCAAGGCCGCCCGCGAGGAGGCCGCCCGCGCCCAGCGCGACCGCGCCGACCTGTACGGCGACGGCGGCGGCACCATCCGGCTCGGCCGGCACCGCTTCGCGGTCACCACCCGGCCCGCCGGGCTCGCCCTGCTGCCGTCCGGCGAGGGGATGTCCCTGGTCCTCACCGGCACGGACTACCGGGAGCCGGTCACCGACCCGGAGTTCGCGGCCACCCGGCCGTACTGGGGCCAGTCGCTGCCGTCCGAGACCCCGGAGGTCTACCGCGCGGAGCACCTCGCCGCGACCGTCCTGCACACGGAGGACGAGGACCGGCTGCGGAAGGCGGCCGGGGAGGAGGGCGGGCTGCTCGCACTGGTGCGGGAGGCGGCCCACGCCGCGTACGACGAGGGGCACGAGCGCGGGGTCCACGACCACGACGCGGCCCTGCTGCTGGCCGCCCTGCTGCGGCTGCGCGATGACGCCGGGCTGCTCCGCCACGGCGGTGAGGTGCGCGCGGCGGCACAGCTGTTCTGGGCGCACGGCACGACGCCGCGGGCCCGTACGGCCTGGGCGCGGCGGGCCGCCTCCCTGGCCCGCGCCCGGGCGGCGTTCGGAAGCGCGCCGGAGATCGGCGAGCTGGTGGCCGAACTGGCCGCCGCCATGGCCGCCTTCGCGGCGGAGAGCGGCGGCGGGGCGGGCGCGGTTGTGAGCGCGGCCGGGGGCGCGGGCGCGGGCACGGAGACGGGCGCGAGGACGGGGACGGACGAGGCGCCGCCCGGCGGCCGGGAGGCCGGCCACCACCGGAGCGCCGCCGCGTACCTGTTCGAGGAACTGGCCGCACGGCCGGACGGGTTCGTCACCGGACCCGGCGCCCGGCGGCTCACCGCCGCGTTCCGTGACTCGGAGGCCGGCCGGGGCTGCGCCGAGGACCTGGCGGCGCTCGACGGCGATCTGCCGGCCCGCCGCCAGCTCGCCGCGGCCTGGCTGGGCTCGTACGCCCGCGCCTCCGGCGGCGCGGCGGACGGCGACCTCGCCGAGGCGGTCGCCGCGGAGCTCTGCCCGGACCTGCCCCGCTACCCCCGCGACGCCGCCACGGAGGTCACTGTCGAGGGGCTGCTGGGGGACCACCCGCGCGTCACCGGCGGCTCGCTGCGGCTGCGGTTGGACGAGTTCCTGGAGCGGACGCGGAGGTTCCGCGAGGAGCGGGTGCCGGGCTTCCGCGCCTACCAGCGGCGGCGGACCGCGCTGGTGGCACGCGAGCGGGCCCGGCTGCGGCTGGACGAGTTCCGGCCGCGGCCGCTGACCGGCTTCGTCCGCAGCCGCCTGATCGACGAGGTGTACCTGCCGCTCGTCGGCGACAACCTGGCCGGGCAGATCGGCGCGGCCGGCGACGCCAAGCGCACCGACAGCAGCGGTCTGCTGCTCCTGCTCTCGCCTCCGGGCTACGGCAAGACGACGCTGATGGAATACGTCGCCGACCGGCTCGGGCTGATGTTCGTGAAGATCGACGGCCCTGCGCTCGGCCGCTCCGTCACCTCGCTCGACCCGGAGCGGGCCCCCGACGCGACCGCGCGGCAGGAGGTCGAGAAGATCAACTTCGCGCTGGCGGCGGGCAACAACGTCCTGCTGTACCTGGACGACATCCAGCACACCTCGCCCGAGCTGCTGCAGAAGTTCATCCCGCTGTGCGACGCCCAGCGGAGGATCGACGGGGTGCACGGGGGCCGTCCGCGCCGCTACGACCTGCGCGGCAAGCGCTTCGCGGTCTGCATGGCCGGCAACCCGTACACCGAGTCCGGGCAGCGCTTCCGGGTGCCGGACATGCTGGCGAACCGCGCCGGCGTCTGGAACCTCGGCGACGTGCTCTCCGGCCGGGAGGACGTCTTCGCGCTCAGCTTCGTGGAGAACGCGCTGACCGCCAACCCGGTGCTGGCCCCGCTCGCCGGACGGGACCGCGCGGACCTCGAACTGCTCGTACGGATGGCCGGCGGCGACGGGAGCGCACGCCCCGACCGGCTCGCACACCCGTACCCGCCCGCCGAGCTGGAGCGGATCACGGCCGTGCTGCGGCTGCTGCTCGCGGCGCGCCGCACGGTCCTGGCGGTCAACGCCGCGTACATCGCCTCGGCGGCGCGGTCCGACGCCTCCCGCACCGAACCCCCGTTCCGGCTCCAGGGCTCCTACCGCGACATGAACAAGCTGGCGGAGCGGATCGTCCCCGTGATGAACGACGCGGAGCTGGAGGCGCTGCTCGACGACCACTACGCGGCCGAGGCGCAGACCCTGCACGGCGAGGCGGAGTTCAACCTGCTGAAGCTGGCGGAACTGCGCGGCCGGCTCACCCCGGAACAGGAGGCACGCCGCCGGGAGATCGCGGACGGCCACCTCCGGGACCGGGCGCTGGGCGGTGCCGGGCAGGACCCGCTGGCGCGGGCGGTGGGCGCGCTGGGGCTGCTGGCGGACCGGGTCGCGGCCGTGGAGGCGGCCATCACCCGGAGTGCCCGGACGGGAAGGGCCCCGGCGGCGGGACCCGCCGTACCGGGGGCGGACTCCGCACCCGCGCCGCCCTCAGCGGCGGTCGCGGGAGTGGCCGAAGAGGATGCGGTACGCGATCAGGAGGACCAGCGAGCCGGCGACGGCCGCCACCCACAGGGCCGGGTCGTAGAAGTCCTTGTCGATCGGCCGGTCCAGGTACTCGGAGGACAGCCAGCCGCCGATGAAGGCGCCCGCGATGCCGATCAGGGTGGTGCCGAGGAGGCCGCCCGGGTCGCGTCCGGGCAGCAGAACCTTGGCCACCACTCCCGCGATCAGGCCGAGGACGATCCAACTGACGATGCTCATGGGCGAGTTCTCCCCGTGTGATGACGATATACGCGGCTGATCATCTCCGCGATGGCACGCTTGCGGACACTACAACGACGCTTCCGGTCGGCTTACCGGTGCATCCGGTCAAGAGCAGTGGGCAGCGAAGCAATTACGGTTACACGTGGTGTTGGTTGATGACTGCGAGTAGTGTCTGACGGCACTGAAAGTCAGGAGCCCGGTGCCGAACGCCGTGGACGTGGGGCGGCCGTGCCCGTCCCGGCCGCGGAGGCCGGGGGGCGTCACCGCTCCCGGTCCGGCGTCCGCACCCTTCCCGGACCCGCCGGCCGGCGCGGGAGAGCGGTGGCCGGGGTCGTTGGAGGTCGAGGTGGCGAGGCCATGAGCGTGCAGACGGACGGACCACCACGCGAACCCCGCACCCCGCGGAAACCGCTGCTGGAGCTCTCCTTCGGCGTGGAGGACATCCCCGGACTCCGGCTCCGCGTCGGCGAATGCGCCGCGGAGGCGGGCCTGGCGGAGCCGCGGCGCGGCGACTTCGTCCTCGCCGTCCACGAGGTCGCCTGCAACGCCGTCGAACACGGCGGCGGGACGGGGCAGCTCGTCCTGGAACACGCCGACGGCGCGCTTCACTGCCGGGTGGCCGACGACGGCCCCGGCTTCACCGCGGACCTCGTCCCGGCGGATGCCCCCGGCGAACTCACCGGCGAGAGCGGCCGGGGCCTGTGGCTCTCCCGGCAGCTGACCGACCGCATGGACATCGCGCGGGGCGCGGTCGGCGCGGTCGTCACCCTGGTCATGGGCCTGAGCGGCGGAGCGCCGGACTGACGGCCGCGCCGGCGTCGGGCCTTCCGGAGCCGGAGCTCCCGGCCTCGGCGCGCGGCAGGGGCGGGCCGGGAGGGAACCCGGCCCGCCCCTGTGGCGGACTGACGCGGCGCGGCCCGTGCGAGCGGGCCGGCCGCGCGGCGGTGCGCCCGTGCTCAGACGTTGACCCCGAAGTCCTGGGCGATGCCGCGCAGGCCGGAGGCGTAGCCCTGGCCGACGGCGCGGAACTTCCAGTCCGAGCCGTGCCGGTACAGCTCGCCGAAGACCATGGCGGTCTCCGTCGAGGCGTCCTCGCTGAGGTCGTAGCGGGCCAGTTCGTTGTTGTCGGCCTGGTTCACCACGCGGATGAAGGCGTTCCGCACCTGGCCGAAGCTCTGCTGGCGGGTCTCGGCCTCGTGGATGGAGACCGGGAAGACGATCTTGTCGACCTGGGCCGGGACCGTGGTCAGCGAGACCTTGATCTGCTCGTCGTCGCCCTCGCCCTCGCCCGTGAGGTTGTCGCCGGTGTGCTCGACGGCGCCCTCGGGGCTCTTGAGGTTGTTGAAGAAGACGAAGTGCTGGTCCGAGAGGACCTTGCCGGCGCTGTCGACGAGCAGCGCGCTCGCGTCCAGGTCGAAGTCCGTTCCCGTGGTCGTACGGACGTCCCAGCCCAGCCCGACGGTGACCGCGGTCAGACCCGGTGCCTCCTTGCTCAGTGAGACATTGCCGCCCTTGGAGAGGCTGACACCCATGGAATCCCCTGCTCAATCCGGCGCGGGCCGCGCCCTTGACGATTTCTTTGCCCGTCTGTGCAACGGGTGCGGGACGGAGACGGTTCCCGCCGCCCGGGTGAATTCCGGGGCGGACGGGGCCGGCGGGACGGCCCGGCGGGCGGCCGGGCCGGCTGACCGGCCGGCTGACCGGCCCGTCCCGCCGGGCTCCGCTCAGCGGCGGGAGTACGACCCCGAGGGGCCGAAGAACTCGATCTCGGCGATCGCCACCTGCTTGTCGGCCCCGGCCCCGAACGCGGACACCACCGTGAACCGCACGGAGACCACGTCCCGGGCCCGGAGCGGACGCTGCTGCCGGGCGTCCTGGTCCAGGGTGAGCGTCCGGGTCTCCTTCTTGCCGTCCGCGGTGGTGATCAGCGCCTCCAGACGGCTCGGCCGGGCGCTCTTGGCCAGTTCGTTCGAGCGCGCCGAGACCCCGGGGGTGATCAGCACGTCCAGCGTGTCGACGGGCTGGGCGAAGCGCGCCTCGATCCACTCGCCCGCGCCGTCGCCGGTGATGCCCGGGCCCCAGAAGGTGTTGGAGAACTTGTCGAACGCCAGCTCCGGGCCGTTGTCGGCGTAGGAGCGGGAGGCGGCGTAGGTGTCCGGGGAGACGGGCGCCCGCTTGGCGAAGTGGTCCTTCACCGCCTGGATCGCGGCCGGCGCCATGAAGACCGCCGTGATCACGAGCGCCGCCACCAGGCCCCAGCCGATCAGGGGCAGCAGCCAGGCCAGCCCCCGGCGCAGGCGCGGCCGCTCACCGGCCCACCGCACCTCGTTCCGTCCGGCGAACAGCCGCCGCCACCAGGGGCGGCGGCCGGCCGGGCCGTCGGGCTCGCCCGCCAGGGACATGGCGCAGCGGCGGCAGAAGTGGCGGTCGGGCCGGTTGCCGGTGGAGCACCAGGGGCAGACGGTGCCGGACTCCTCCACCTCGCCGGCGGGCCTGCGCACCTGCGGGCGGGCGGCGTTCGGCCGCCCCGGAAGGACGGGAGCGACGGGGTCCGGCGCGGCGGGGGCCCGCGGCCCCGGCTCCGCCACGGGGACGACCAGGGCGCGGGCCCGGGCCGCCGCGGCGTCGTCCCGCGGCGGGCCTTCCGTGGTGCCGCGCGGGGCGGGCACGGCCGGGCTGCGGTGGGTGGGCGGCTCCGGTGCGCGCCGGCCGTCCCGGGCAGGGGAGGCGGGGGCGTGCCCGGCGGGGCCGGGGGCGTGCCCGGCGGGTGGGGCGCTCCGGGGCACGCCGGGCTGCCCGCCCCGGTGCGGAGCCGGGGCACCCGTGCCGCCCCCGTGCGGTACGGCGCCGGGTGCGCCGGCGGGGTGCGCCGGGGCGGGGTGCGGGTCGGCGGGACCTCCCGCCGTGTGCGGGGCGCCGGCCGGGGCAGTGTGCGCCGTGGGCGGCTGGGCCGGGTGCGCGGGGGGCGGCGGGGCGTCCGTCCGGACGACGTCGTTGCGGACCGTGGGCTCGTCGTCGGAGGAGTCTCGCGCGGCTCCGGCTCCGGCGCCGGTGTGCCCGGCTCCGTCCCCGCTGCCGCCGGACGCGGCTCCGACGGCGGCCGTGTGCGGTGCGCGGGCCCCCGTGCCGCCTCCGCCCCGGCTCTCCTGGGGCTCCGGCGCGTGGCTCGTTCCCCCGGCGGCGGCCGCTTCCCGCGCGGGGGCGGGGGACGGAGGTGCGGGGCGGCCGCCCGGTGCGGCCGGACGGCCCCCGGCGGGGACGGCACCGCCCCCGGGATTCCCACCCGACGGGCCCGCGGAACCAGCGCCCGGACTCCCGCCCGGCGGGCCGCTCACGGCTCCGCCGTCCCGGGCCTCGCCGCCCGTGGCCCCGCTCCGCGCCGTACCGCCGCCGGCCGTACCGCTCCGGCCCGTACCGCCCGTGCCGCCGGCCGGGCTCCAGTCCAGGACCGCTCCGCATCCCTCGCAGAAGGGCTGTCCCGGTTCCGCCTGCGTACCGCACTCCGCGCAGGCGTCGGGCCGTCCGGTGCCGCGGTCCTCCGTTCGGCTGTCCCTGTTCACGTTCGGGTTGTCCTCTCTGCGACGGTCACCGTGACCGTGTAGGGCATGTGGGCGGGGCGGGCCGCCGCGACCAGTTCGTCGAGGCGGGGCTCGGCCCCGGGATCCGGCTCGGGGAGCCGGATCGACACGTGCAGACGCGGGCGGCGCTCGCCGGGGACGGCGCCCAGGGGGCGCTCCGCCCAGCTCGCCGCGCCGCTCTCGGTGATCTCGGGCTCCACGCCGAACACCAGCCGGACCGCCGTGGCCAGTCCGCGCCGGGTGCCGCGCAGCCGGTGCAGGGTGGCGGCGACGGCCACGGCCTCGCGCAGCCGCGCCTCCGCCGGACCGTCGAGCGGGGGCTCCGCGGGCACGCCGGCACCGTTGCCCGCAGCCGCGCCCGCACCGGCAGCGTGCGCCGGTGCGCCCGCCGGTGGCGGCCCGCCGGAGGGGGCGCCGGCGGCGGTGTCCTGCTCCGTCTCCGCGCCCACCCAGCCGCCCAGCCAGGCGGTGAAGTCCAGGGGGGCCAGCGACGGGTCGAAGTACGCCTCCAGGCAGTCCAGGACGTTGAGGAAGGGGGCCAGCACCTCGTCCAGGCCGGCCGTGAAGCGCTGCGCCAGCTCGTCGTCGGCGAAGAGCGCCGGCAGCATCAGGCCGAGCGGCTGCGCGCTGCCCAGTCCGTCGATCGATCCGCGCACCGCGATCAGCCCCCGATCACGCGGACGCGGTGGTCGAACGAGAAGACCAGCGCGGGCCGTTCGAGGTCGATGCGGTCGGTGGCGTCACCGCGCTTGCCGGTCAGCGGATCGGCCGGGTAGAGCCGCACCTCGTCCACGAGTTCGACCCCGGGGACGCGCTGGAGGACCGCGAAGACCTCACCGGCCTGCACCGGATGGCCGAACCGCCAGCCCTTGCCGTGCGCGCCGCCGACCAGCGGGTCCAGATGCCGGTACAGGGCGTCCAGCGCCTGCTGCCGCACCCTGTCGTGGTCGACGCCCCGGAAGGCGTGCAGCGTGGAGACGACCGTGACGCCCTGGTAGTAGGGCGGGCCCACGGCGAGCCGGGTGCCGATGAGGCGCCGCTCGTCCAGATAGCGGGTGATCCGCTCCAGCAGGTCGTCGGCGGGCACCAGTTGCTCGAAGCGGAGCCGCCCGCCCCGGTCGGGTACGGCGTCGGGGACGACCAGCACCCGCACCGCGTAGGCCCCGTGCTCCTCCGGGTCCGCCTCCAGGCAGGTGATGCGCGCGGTCTCCGGAGCGGCGCGGCGGGCCAGCTGCTCATAGTCCCGCAGGGTGACGGCCCGGTCCTGGGCGCGCAGGGTGACGGGCGCGCGGACCTTGGCCTCCTCGACCGTCTCGCCGTCCACGCCGCCGCTCGCCGCCTCGCGGTTCTCCACCCGCGTGACGTACGGCACCGAGCTGCGCAGCACCTGGATGGTGCCGCGGGCGACGTTGCCGGACCGGCCCCCGCCGGTGCGGTAGCGGCGGGCGCGGATGACGGCGCCCTTGCGCGGCACGGCACCGTACTGGCGCAGGGTGCCGTCGGGTTCGCGGACGGAGGGGCCGAAGGCGATCTCCCCGGTGGCCGGGTCGAGCGTCACATGCCGCTCGTCCGGGCCGGATGCGGCCAGGTGGGACACGACCTCCCAGTCGGACCAGCCGTCGTCCTCGGCGACCTGGAGACGCAGCGGCGGGTCGTCGGCGACCACCGGCGGGCGGGCCAGCCGCAGCCGCTGCCCGGGCAGGCCGGTGGCCTCGCCGAGCGCCTCGTCCGTGATCACTTCGGCGTGCACGGCCCGGGTGGTGCCGCCGATGGTGAAGGCGTCGGCGGACCGCAGGGTCGGGGAGGTGGTGTAGAAGGGCTGGTCGGCGGCGGGTTCGGTGACCCGGCAGCGCAGCCAGCCCGCCTCGTGCCGGCCGGTGCGGGAGAGGATGTGCCCGCCGGGGATGTGCAGGATCACCTCGCCCGGGCGGTTGAGGCCGCCGGTGGTGTCCTCCTCCAGCTCGCAGGGCGCCCAGCCGTCGGCCGTCCACGCCTCCCAGGCCAGCGGCGGCTGCCGCGGGTCGACGCCGACACCGTCGACACGGCTGCCGAGTTCGAGCACGACCGCGCAGTGCGGCACGGCGGCGCTGAGCCCGAACAGCATGGCGTCGCCGGCGCGCGGCGCGTCCGCGAAGCAGGTGATGTCCTTGCCCTCGGCCACGTCGTGGGTCCGGTCGGTGGCCGTCTCCCCGCCGGGCTGCACCACGACGTGCCGCAGCGAGCACGGCAGCACGTTGAGGTCGTCCTCGGTGGCGAAGACGACCGCCTCCTCGGTCTCGGTGCGCTCGGTGGCCACCTCCGTGCCGGCGGGCAGCAGGACCGGCTGGGGCTGCGGCGCGGAGAGCCAGAAGGTGATGTCCGCGCGGGCGGCGGAGGGCGGGAAGAGCGTGATGCCGAGCAGGTCGAGGAACGCCAGATAGTTCTTCTCCGGCACCCGGTTGAGCCGGTACACGATCTGGTCGGCCATGTGCGCGACCGTCTCCACCAGCGTCACGCCCGGGTCGGAGACGTTGTGGTCGGTCCACTCCGGGGCGCGCTGCTGGATGTAGCGCTTGGCGTCGTCGACGAACTGCTGGAAGCGGCGGTCGTCGAGGTTGGGGGAGGGCAGGGCCATCAGCGGTCGCTTTCGGTGGCCGGTCCGCCGTCCTCGGCGGAGGCGGAGGTCGGCTCGTCGTGGGAGGGGATCACATAGAACGGGAAGACGAGGCTGCGCGGGTTGTTGGTGCCGCGGACGCGGTAGCGGACGTCGATGTAGAGCACGGCCGGTTCGCCCGCCGTCACCTCCACCTCGTCCACCTCGATGCGCGGCTCCCAGCGGTCGAGGCTGGAGCGGACCTCGCTCTGGATGCGGCCCGCCGTCGACTCGTTGACGGGAGCGAAGACGAGGTCGTGGATGGCGCAGCCGTACTCCGGCCGCATGGGCCGCTCACCGGGCGCGGTGGCCAGCACCAGCCGGATGGCCTCCTCGATCTCGCGTTCCCCGCTGACCAGGGCGATGCCCCCGGACGGGCCGATGCGCATCGGGAACGCCCAGCCGGAACCGACGAACTGCTCAGCCATGGCGGGCCGTCCTTCCGGGGCCGGTGCGGTGCTGCGGTGCGGTCGGTGCGGTCGGATGCATGAGCGGGGCTCCAGCGGTCACGGGACGGACGGGGTCGGGGCGGGCGCGGACAGGACGGACGGGTACGGGCAGGGAACGGAGGCGGGCGGAGGCCGGGGACACGGGCGGTCAGAAGGGGAGAGGCTTGTTGTTGACCATGACGACGCCGGTCAGCGGGATCGTGGCGCCCCGGATCGACACCGCGGCGGTGGCCTGGAGGCTGAGCGCCGCGGCCGACACCACGTTCACCGCGCCGGAGACCACGTTCACCAGCGAGGACTTCACATCCAGAGCGGCGCCGCCGATGCTCACCGCCGTCGAGCCGGTGAGGCCGACGGAGGGGGCGGTGGTCTGGACGCGGGTCGCGGCCGTCATGGTGATGGCCGCTCCGCTCCGCATCGAGATCGGCCCGCCCGCCTGGATGCTGAGGGCCCGGCCGGCCTTGATGGTGACGTCGGTGCCCCCGGTGATGGAGACCGCGCCCTTGCTGTCCACGGTGATCTCGGTCTTCGTGCGGTCGAGGTGGACGGTCAGCTTCTCGTCGCCGGTGCTCAGCCGGACCCCGCGCTTGCGGCGCATCGTCGGCTGGTCCAGCAGGTCGAGCCGGTTGTTGGCGCGGTCGGCCAGGGTGCGGCGGACGACCCGGCCCAGCTTGTCGTAGTACTGCACGTCGCCGCGGCTGGGCTTGTCCCGGCCGTTGTAGAGGCTGCCGATGACGTACGGGTGGTCGAGCGCGCCGCGGTCGAACGCCACCAGCACCTCGTCGTTGACGCTCGGGGTGATCAGCCCGCCGCCCTGGGTGCCGCCGTACTGCACGGTGCGGGTCCAGTCGCTGATGTACTTGTCGTCCAGCCAGGGGAACTTCAGTTTGACGCGGCCCTGGCGCAGCGGGTCCTGCACATCGGTGACCAGGGCGTTGGCGACGCTCGGCAGCCGGCCCCCGTAGCCGTCGCCGCCGCCGGACGCCAGGCCGTAGAAGGAGCGCCACTGGCGGCCGGTGACGGTCACCCAGGTCTCGTAGCCGGAGCCGGCCGCGTAGAGGTGGCGGGCCCCGGTGACGGTGTACTTGCCCTCGAACGGCTTGCCGACGTCGGTGAGCGTGACGGCGACACCCGGGCGCAGCTTGGGCTCGCCGTGCACGCAGACCTCGACCTCGGCGAAGGCGCCGGTGACATCGTCCGCGAGCGCCTTCGCGGCCTGGGTCACCTGCCGCTGGTTGTCGAACGGAGTGTCGGTGCGGGCCAGTTCGAACTTCTGGACCGGCTTGAAGCCCGCGAGGGCCCTGCCCGGCGTGGTCCCGATCAGGGCGCCCTTGTTGGCGGCCCCGGCGGGCGACTTGGCGGTGAGGGCGCTCTTGGCCGAGACGTCCCAGCCGCGCACCTCCACCCGCGCGACCTGGTCGGAGGCGGTGACCGTGGAGCGGCACCGCTTCACCTCCTGGCCGCCGCGGAGCTCCAGCGGGTTGTCGGTGGGGGAGAGCGGGGAACTGGCGGCGGGCGCGCCGGAGGCCCGCTTGGCCGGCGCGAACTGGAACTTCCCCTCGGCGTCCACCGACATGACCACGTTGTTCTCGTCCGCGAGCCGGCAGAGGAAATCCCAGTCGGAGACGCCGGCCTGGGTGATGTACGGGTAGGTGCCCGGCGTCGGGCCGACCTCCCCGGCCGCCACCCCGGCCTCCTGGAGCAGCTGCTGCGCGATGAGGGCCGCGCTCATGCCCCGGTAGCCGGCCACCCGCTTCTTCCGCAGCAGCCGGTGGCCCGCGTCGTAGCCGCGCACGATGCTGAAGCTGCCCTGGCCGTCGTAGTCGGTCTCCAGACCGGTGACCTCCCCGGTGAGCAGCTTGGTGCGCTGCGGGCCCGAGACGGCGGTCAGCACCACCGGGGCGCCGATCTCGGCGTTGACGAGCTGCAGCGCCTCGCGGTCCTCGTCGCGGAAGGTCAGCTGGAAGGCGCCCGGCACCCCGGCGGCGAAGTCCACCCAGCCCTCGATGAGCAGCAGGGCGTCGTCGCCGCGCAGCACGGCGCCGTTGATGCTGACTTCCAGCACATGGGAGCGGGTTGCCTCTGGCACGTCGGTGACCTTTGTTTCCTTCTCGTCCTGCGGTGTTCTCGCGCTGCGGTGTTCTTGTGCTGCCGGTGTGCGGGTGCGGTGCGCGGTGCTCTCGTCCTGCCGCGCTAGGGAGTGCGGGCGCGGGTGCCGGTCCGGGTGCGGGCCGCGGGCCGTCCCGTCCGGTTACGGAACCGGCCGCACGGTGCCCGCCCGCCGCCCGGGGCCCCGGTGCGGGGCGCCGCGGTGCCGGTCACGCACCCACCTCCTCGGGCGCCGGGAGCAGCAGCTCCCGGCCGGGCGGCAGCCGTGACGGGTCGTCGATGCCGTTGGCCTCCGCGATGAGGCGCCAGACGGTGGCGTCCCCGTACTCGCGGAAGGCCAGCGAGGGGAGCGAGTCGCCGGCCACCACGCGGTGCACGCGCCGGGTGGTCAGCGCGCCGGAGGTCGGGTTCTGGCCCGGCTTGCCGCTGGGGATCTCCTCCAGGTGGAGCCGGCAGGTGGCGCGCATCGGCAGCCCGGTGGCGCTGAAGAGCGTGTATTCGACGTCGGCCGAGCTGACGTAGGCGTTGAAGCTGACCGTGGAGAAGCTGCCCCACTGGAACTTCACCCAGGGCGTGGACGGCCGCTTGGCGGCGATGCTGGCCTCCGTCACCTCGCAGCAGGAGAGCAGCAGTTCACAGGCTTTCTGCACATCGTTCGAGCCCGGGTCGTCGGAGCGGTCGAGGAACACCTCCACGTCCAGCGAGCGCGGCTCCGGACCGATGAACTCCGGCGGCGGCGCGTCGCGGACCGCGGCCGCCGCGGTGCTCTTCCACGTGGAGCGGCGGCTCAGCGACAGCTCGGAGGGGTTGAACTGGAACTCCAGCTCCTTGATCAGCGCACCGGGGGAGTTGCTCTTCCCGGTCGGCGGCTGGTGGACGCGCAGGGTGGCCCGGACGAGGCTCTGGCCGGCCCCGCTCATGCCGCCGCCCTTCCCCCCGCTCCTGCCGAGGGCCGGGCCGTTCTTCCGGCCGGCCATCACGCCGCTCCGGCGTCGGTGAAGCCGTGGTGGGCGATCTCCAGGACCTCGGTGGCCACGCTCGGGTTCTCGGGGTCCAGCGTCGGGCCGGTCCAGCTGACCGGCAGGACGTCGACCAGGCCCCAGCGGGCGACGAGCGAGCCGTCCGCGCGGAGGGCGGAGATCTGCGCGGTGGGGCGGGTGACACCCGTGGCGACCTCGGAGATCCAGGCGGCGACGCGTGTCGTGTCCGGGGTGAGGGGGCGGGTCAGCCGGATGTTCGAGAACACGACCCGGGTGGGGAGCTGCCAGACGAAGTCGTTGTTCCCGCCCTCGTGGCGCTGTTCGACCTCCACGCTGGAGGCGAGCCCTTCGCACCCGTTGAACGAGCCCAGGCTCTGGCCGTCGATGGACAGCGTGAAGTAGATGGTGGAGCCGGGATCCTCGGTGCTCATGGGTCGACCTTCCGGTTTCTCTCGTCGGCGGTCCGGCGACCGGGCGGTGGGTCGCGGTGCGGCGCTGGGCTTCGGTGCGGGCGGTGCTGTGCTGGGCGGTGCGGTGTTGCGCTGGGCGGTGGCTGTGCGGGGTGGTGCGTGCGGGGCGGTCGGTGCCGTGCGGGGCTGCGGTGCGGGATCAGCGGCGCGCGTCGCGGAGCCTGCCGATCCGCTCGCGCTCCTGGCGGAGTTCGGCACGGAGCAGCCGGGAGAGCGGGCCGAGCAGCACCCGGGCGAGCTCGTCCAGGCGGCTGTTCTCCCTCAGCAGCCGCATGGTCGGGTGGAAGAGCAGACGGGCCAGCGTGTCCTTCTTCTCCTTGTCCTTGCGGAGCCGCCGCAGCAGTGGTGCCAGCAACAGACCCGCGAGCTGGTCGAGTTGGTCCTTCGTCAGTGACTCCGGGGCGAACCCCTGGCCGGGGCCCCGGCCGCCCTGCGGTCCCGCCTTGGCGGGTGACGGCGGTCGCGGTGTCCGGGGCGCCGCCGTCGCGGCGGGCGCGCGCTGCACGGTGGTGACGCCCGGCGGCTGCCCCTGCCCCTGCCCCGCCTCCGGACCGTCCGATGACGGCTCCGGAGCTCCGGCGGTGGCGGCGCGCTGGATCGGCAGCGGGACGAGAGGAGCGGCCGCGGCCGCGGTGAGCGGCACCCCGGGACGCTGCCCCACGGCGCCGGGCCCGGCTCCGTGCCGTCCGGGCGCGTGCCGTACCGGGCCGGGCGCGGGGGGCGGGCCGCCGGGCACCGTGCGGACGGGCGCGGCGAGCCCCGCGCGCTGCACCACGGGGGCACCGGCCCGGGGAGCCGGTCCCGGAAGGGCCCGCGCCCCGTCCGCTCCGCGCCGTGCGGAACCGGGGGCCGGAGCCGTGCCGGTACGGGAGGCGGGGCGGGGAAGCGGCCCGCCGAGGCCGGCCACGGGCGTCGTGGCGCCGGCCGCGTCCGGCCGCGAGGAGGGGGTGACCAGCCGCTGCACGGGGGCGGTGGCGGCGGGCGCCGCGGGGGCGGAGACGGACGGGGCGGGCCCCGGTGTGCCCGGCGCGTCCGGAGCGGCGGACGGCCGCTGGAGGGGTGTCCCCCCGGGCGCCGGTGCGGCACCGCGTCGGGCGCCCGGCCCGCCGGGCGCGCCCGGACCGGGCGACGGTGCGCCGCCGGGGTCCCGGGACGCTCCGGTCGCGTCCGGGGCGGAGACCAGCCGCTGGACGGGGAGCGACTCCGGACCCGGCGCGCTCGCGGGGACGGCCGGAGCGGTGAGCGGGGTGTGTGCCCCGGCGGGTGACGGCGAACCGTCAGCCGGTGCCGGTGCCGGTGGTGCCGGGTCCGTGCCCGGTGCGGGCACAGGCGTTCCCCCCGGGGCGAACGGACGAGGGGTGGGTCCGGCGACGGCCGCGCGCTGGACGGGCATCGGCGCCTGTCCGG
This sequence comes from Streptomyces xinghaiensis S187, assembly GCF_000220705.2. Classification (GTDB taxonomy): domain Bacteria; phylum Actinomycetota; class Actinomycetes; order Streptomycetales; family Streptomycetaceae; genus Streptomyces; species Streptomyces xinghaiensis. The sequence goes on from NZ_CP023202.1 coordinate 4,910,530, forward strand.
CGCCCGGTGCGGCGGAGCCACCCGCCCGCCGCCCGGCAGCGGGGGACGGGACGGCGGCGCGCGGCGGGGCCTCTCCCGCGCCCGGCACGTTCGGACCGGCGGACCGCGCCGGGGGAGCGGACGCCGGCCGCTGCCCGCCGTCGCCCCGATTACCTGCCGAAAGAGCGCTCGGCGAAACGGAGTTCGAGGGAGTCGCGCCCTGTGCGGCGTCTCCCCGGGGCCCCCGCCCCGCGACCGGACGGACGGGGCCATCGCCCGCCTTCGCACCGGGAGCACCGGGAGCACCGGCGGCACCGGGCCGCTGCCCGCTCGCCGGAGCGCCGGACCGCGCGGAGCCGGGCGCGGTGGCGGACCGCTGGACGGTCGCGGACCCCGCCTCAGCGCGTCCCGTGCCCGCCGCTCCCGTCGGCGCGGGCGTACGCGCGGCGACCGGGCCGCTGCCGGGCTGTGCGGACCGGGCGGCCCGGTCGCCCGCACGGGAGTGTCCCGCCGCCGCCCCGGGAGCCGTCCCGGGCCCGGGCTGCGGCGCCGGACCCGTCCGCTGCTCCGGGGAGGGGGCGGCCGCGCCCCGCGCGCCAGGGGGCGGCGGCGGGACGCGACCGGGGCCGGGGTCGCCGGCCCGCTCTGAGGGCGCCCGGCGGCCGGGTACGGCGGCCGGGGCGGCGGAAGCGGACCGCCGGGCCCGTTCCGTCTCACCGCGGTCCGCACCGCCCGGCCGCTCCGTGGCGGTCCCGGACGACGGAGACGTGTGGGCGCGGGCACGGCGCTGCACGGCCGTGGCCGTTCGCGGCGCGGCGCCGGAGGTCCGGGAGGCGGCCGGTGCGGGAGACCCCGGCACACCGGCCGCCGCGCCGCCGCGCCGGCCGAGGGCCTCGCGGAGCCGTGCGCCGACGCCTCGGCTCCCCCTGCGGCCGGGGGAGCCCGGTGCCGGGGCGGTGCCGTCGCCGGTGTCCCCGGGCAGGGATCCGGCTTCCCGAGCCGCCGGAGCGGGACCGGAGGTTCCGGGCGCCGTGGACGGTGCGGCCGAGCGCTGGACCGGCAGGTCCGGACCAACGCCCCGGCGCGGGGCGCCGGTTGTCGTGGTCGCGGCCGGTCCGGCGGGGCCGGGGGCGCGGTCGGCCGCGGACGCGTCCCGTGAGGTCCGGTACGCGGGCGCGGGGTCGAGGCGGCGCATCCGGACGGCCGGTGCCGTGGCGGAGCGCTGGACGGCGGGCGGCCCGGCCGGGCCGCCCCCGGCGAGCCGGAGCGGCCGGGCCGTGGCCAGCGGCCGGACCGGAGGGGGCGCCGTGCGGACGACGGGCGCGGGGCGGGCCGCGGAGGGCGAGGCGGGACCGGAGCCCGCCGTGCCCGCCTCCGCCGCCGCGGCGGGTGCGCCACCCGGCCCCGGCCGCGACCTCGGTCCCGGGTTCGCACCGGACCCGCCACCCGTCGTGGGGGAGGAACCGGCGGCAGGCGCGCTGGTGGCCGCCGGGCCCGTACCGCCGGCGGCGCCGGAGCGCTGTCCGGCCGGGTCCGTGGCGGCCGGGCCGTCGCCGCCCCGGACCGGTCCCGTCGTGGAACCGGGCCGCGTAGCGGGGGAGTCCGGAGCGGCGGCACGCTGCACAGAGGTGCCGTCACCGGTCGAGGGACCGGTCAGCGGCACGGCGCCGGACGGCGGGCCCGGCACCGGGGCGCCGAGCAGCGGCCGTCCGCGCGCGGCCTCACCGGAACGGCGGGCGGGCGGCGGCCCGGAGGACGGCCGGGGCGCGGCAGGCGTGGGAGAGGCGGGAGAGCCGGGAGGGGCGCCGGGGCCGCCCCGCGTCCCCTCGCCCGCGGAGCGGTGAACGGTCACCGGGGCGGCGGACGGGGAGGACGGGGCAGACGAAGCGGCGGTGGACGAGGAAGCCGAGGAAGCGGAGGAAGCGGAGGAGGAGGCCGAAGTCCCGCCCCCCGCCGGGCTGTTCGCCCCCCGCTGCCCGGCCTCTCCCACAGACGCGGACGCGGGGGCGGACGCGGATGCGGACCGGGCGGCGACGGGCAGTGCGCGCAGACCGCCGGCCGGGGCGGCGGCACCGCGTGCGGCGGTCGTCAGCGCGGCCCGGGGCCGGTCCGTGCCGGAGGACGGACGGACCGGGGCCACGGCGGGCCCGGTCGGCCGTGCCGCCGCCACGGCGCGCTGAACGGCCCGCCCGGGAGCGGGTGCCACCGTGCCGTCCGTACGCGGTGCGGCGGCCCCACCGTGCGGGACCCGGGTGGCCGTGGCGGCCGGTGCGACCGGCCCGGTGGAGACAGCGGGGGCGGCCGGGGCGGAGCCGTCCGGCCCGCGGCTGCTGAGCAGGCCGTGGATGATCCCCGTCGGCGCGTCGTCGAGGACGGCGTGCGAGAGGCCCGGCCCGGAGAAGGAGGGGTTCTGCCAGGTCCGCAGGGCGCGGCCGAAGTCCGTGGACGCCACCGGCCCGCCGTGGGCGGTCGTCCGCTGGATCGGCGGCAGCGCGGACCGGTCACCCGGGTGGTGCGCTCCACCGCCCGGATGACCGGCCGGGGCCGTGGCCCCGTGTCCCGGGGTGCCGGCAGCCGTGTCGGGTCCCCCTCCCGGCACCCCGGAAGCCGAAGCCGCCGCCGGACCGCCGGAAGCCGGCAGCGAGGACGACCCGGCGGGGGAGGACGGCGCGGCGGACGACGCCGGGGCGGACGACGGTGCCCCCGCGTCGGCCCCGGCGCCCGCGCGGTCACCGGGACCGCCGGCACCGCGCCCCCGCAGCCGGTCCAGGATTCCCACCGTTCCCCCTCACCCCTCCGCGCCGGCGCGCGTGACGAGTTCCGCGATCCGCCGGGCGTAGGCCCGCCGGTCGCCGTGCTCCAGATCCAGAATGTCGTCCAGCGTCCAGTGGAAGTGGTAGGCGATGTACGCGACCTCCTCATGGATACGGTCGGTCGCGTACGTCACGATTCCCCCAGGCGGCTCCCGCCGAGCTCGACCTCGAACGGCTGCTCGCAGTGCGGGCAGGTCACCCCGGCGCGGGTGTGCCCCTCGGCGTTGACCTGGCGGTAGAAGTCCTGCAGAAAGGCCAGGTCGGAGGCGAACAGCTGCTCCACGATCCCGTCGTGCACCGCCGGCAGCGTGCCCAGCCGGGTGATGACCCGGCTGAGCAGCACCACCGACAGATAGGCCGGGTTCTCCTGGACCCGCACGTCCCGCAGCGGGACCAGCTCGTCGCGGGCGGTCGCCAGCCGCATCACGCCGTGCCGGTGCACCGCGCCCGCGTCGTCCACGTAGCCGCGCGGCAGTTCGAACTCGAACTCGGTCTGCAGCTGACGCCGCTGCTGCCGTGCGGGTGGCGGGGCCGGGCCGGTGCCGATGGCCGCCCGCTCCTCGCTGCTCAGCGCGTCGGGAGCGGGGGGCGCGGCCAGCCCGCTGACGGAACGGCGCATCAGTCCATGACCAGTTCTTCGTAGGTGATGGTCACGGTCTCGGTGAGCGCGGAGGCCTCGCCGGCCTTGACCGTGCTGGTGTCCACCTTGCGAGCCCACGCCTGGCGCAGGTTGTACCGCTTGACCGGGTTGTTCTCGTAGTCCATCACCACGATCGTGGCGTTCTTGCGGGCCGAGGTCATCGTTCCCGCCATGGAGGTGTCGATCCACTCGCTGAAGACGGACGACTGGGTCGCGCCGCGCACGACCGTGACCTCGCCCGCCTTCGCGACGCCCGGCATCTTCTTCGTGACCGGCTTGCCCTGGTCGGACACCTGCATGTACTCGATGACGTCCTGCTCCCGGGTCAGACCGCTGACCTCCTGGAGGAATTCGACCATGACGCCGTCGATCTGGATGCCGAAATTGTGTGAGGTGAGGGCGTCACCTGGCTGCAGACTCATGGAGCTGTGGTCCTTCTACTCGTTCCGCCGGTACGCGACGCGGCGGACTGCCCGTGGACTCCCCGGTGGCCGGGGAGGCATGACGGCTGACGACTGCTGACTGACGAAAAGCGGCCGGTGGCCGGCGGCCGGCAGGCGGTGGTACCGCCGGCGCACGCCGCTCCGGCGGTGGACGCGGTCACTCGTCCAGCTGGCCGCCGCCGTCGGAGAACTGCGCCAGCCGGAAGATCACGAACTCGGCCGGCTTCACCGGTGAGACGCCGATCTCGCAGATGACCCGCCCGAGGTCCACCGACTCCGAGGGGTTGGTCTCCTCGTCGCACTTGACGTAGTACGCGTCCTCCGGCCGGGCGCCGAACAGGGCGCCGCTGCGCCACTCGTTGACGAGGAACGCCGAGACGTTCCGCCGGATCCGGGCCCACAGCGCGTGGTCGTTGGGCTCGAACACCACCCACTGGGTGCCGATCAGGATCGACTCCTCCAGGTAGTTGAAGTACCGGCGGACGTTGAGGTAGCGCCAGGCCGGGTCGGAGGAGAGGGTGCGGGCGCCCCAGACGCGGATGCCGCGGCCGGGGAAGGCCCGGATGCAGTTGACGCCGACGGGGTTGAGCAGGTCCTGCTCGCCGCGGGTGATCTGCAGCTCCAGGTCGACGGCGCCGCGCACCACCTCGTTGGCGGGAGCCTTGTGCACGCCGCGCTCGGAGTCGTTGCGGGCCCAGATGCCCGACACATGGCCGCTCGGCGGAACGAGCCGCGGCTGGCCGGAGGACGGGTCGAAGACCTTGATCCACGGGTAGTAGAGCGCCGCGTACTTGGAGTCGTAGCCGGCCGTCTCCTGGCGCCAGACCCGGACCTCGCGGGCGTTGAGCCCCGGCGGCGGGTCGATGACGGCGACGCGGTCGCCCATCAGTTCGCAGTGCGCGATGAGCCCGAGCTGGACGGCCTTGACGGCCTCCAGGTCGATGGCGCCGCGCTGGTAGGCCGCCATCAGGTCGGGGACCGCGACCATGGAGATCTCGTCCACGGCCTCCAGACCGCCGAAGCCGGTGCGGTCGGCGGAGTCACCGAGGTACTCGCCCGGTCCGGCCTGGCCGTTGCCCGCGGGAGCCACACCGCCGCGGTCGGCTCCCCGGGCCGCCACGGCGCCGGCCGGGGCAGGCAGTGTCACCGTCTGGTTCTCGGGGCGCGCCAGCTGCGCGGCGGGCGCGGCCTCCTCGACGGTGATCAGCCGGGACCGCTCCCGCACCTGGCTGACGACGTAGGTGCGGCCGCTCTTCTTGTTCGCCGTGACGTCGAAGGTCTCCACGGCCCGGTCGCCGTCCTTGACGATCAGCCGGAAGCGCTCGGCGGGCCCCTCGCCCTCCGGGTCGGCGACCTCGACGCTCAGCCCGGCGCCGCTCTCGCCGGGGGCGATCGCGGCCACCTTGAACTTGCCGAGCTGGCGCGGCTCACCGGCGGGCAGGGCCGCCGGACCGTCGCCGGCCGCGTCCCTCCGGCTCCCGTTACGGGTACCGCCCGCGCCCCCCGTCCCGGACTCCCCGCCGGGCACTCCGCCGACGCGGACGACGTAGGCGGCGCTGCCGCCGTTGTTGAAGAAGCCGTAGACGGAGTGGGCGAGGAAGTACCCGTCGGTGAAGTCACCGAAGGCCGCCACGTACTGCGTCCAGTTGGTCACCAGTGTCGGTTCGTTGAGCGGCCCTTCCGGGGCGAGGCCGACGAAGGCCGCCACGGAGGTACCCACCCCCTCGATGGGACGAGAGCCACTGGCCACCTCCTCCACGTAGACGCCCGGTGACAGATACGACGGCATGCTGGGCTCTCCTCGGAGTACGCGATGTGACGCCGCCAGCCTCACCGAGCCGGCCCCCGGCGGTAACGGTCACGGGTACCCGGCCGGGGGCACGGCAACTGCCCGTACGGGCAGGGGGGCGCACGCCAACCGGGCGGCCCGCCCCCGCGGTACCCGGCCGGGGCCGCTACCCGGCCGGCGGTGCCGCGCCGGTGCCGCCCCCGTCGCGGGTACGGGACGGGCCGCCGCGCGGAGGGCGGGACGCGGAGACCGGCGGACGGACGGGGTGCACGCCCGCGGGTCGTCCGTTACACCTCGGCCCGGACAGTCAAGTCATGCCCCCTCCCGGCGGAGGAGAGGCTGTCCGGCAGACCCTCTCCGAGGGCAGTGTTCCCGGCCCTTCCGTGCAGCCCTCCGCCCGCCCGCCGTCCGCCCGGGGCGCCGGCCGGGCCGTCCCCCTCCCGGCCGCGGGCCCGCGCCGTGCCGAAGAGGCAGCCGCGCGGCGCCCGTTGGGGCATCGGTCCTGCCTTGTCTCCTGGTGACCGGCTCCGGCGGGGATGGCTAGCGTCGGGCGGGTGAGTATGTGGACTTCTCTTGAGCCGGCTTCGACGACCGTTGACCCGGGCGGCACCACGATGGTGCGGCTGCGGATCCGGAACACCGGCGACGTGGTGGACGAGTACCGCGTCGTCCCGGTGGGCGACCCGGCCCTGTGGGTGCGCGCCGACCCGGCCGCCCTGAAGGTGTATCCGGGGCAGACGGGGACGGTCGAGCTGCGGTTCTCGCCGCCGCGGTCGCCCGACGCGACCGCCGGACCCAATCCGTACGGTGTGCAGATCGTGCCGACGGAGCATCCGGAGGCGGCCACGGTGGTGGAGGGCAACCTCACCATCACCCCGTTCACGGAGGTGCGGGCCGAGCTGGTGCCGCCCGTCACCAAGGGACGCTTCCGCGGACGCCCCGTCCTCGCGGTGGACAACCTCGGCAACACCCGGCTGACCGCGTCGGTCACCGGCGGCGACCCCAGCGACCAGCTCGGTTTCGACATCCACCCGAGCAGTCTGCAGATCGAGCCCGGCCGCGCCGCCTGGGTGAAGTCGAGTGTGCGGCCGAAGGAGGTCACCTGGTTCGGGCGGAAGGAGATCCGTCCCTACGCCCTGGCCCTCCAGCGTTCGGGCACCGAGCCGCTGAACGTCGAGGGCACCTACGTCCAGCGCAGCGTCTTCCCGCACTGGGCGATGGCCACCTTCGGTCTGCTGTTCGCGCTGGGCATCGCCTTCGCGATCATCTGGTTCGCCCGCGGCCCGCAGGTCACGACCCTCGCCACCGAGAAGGCCGCGGCCGCCGGGGAGAAGCCCCAGGAACTCGCACCGCCGTCCGCGAGCCCGTCGGCGCCGGCCGGCCCCTCGGTGTCGGCGCCGCCGGAGCAGGAGGAGCCGAAGCAGCCCGAGAAGCCCCAGGCGGACGAGGACGGCGGCGACGGCGGCGGTGGCGGCGGCGGTGATGCCGAGTCCGAGGAGAAGGCTCCCGCGAAGAAGAAGGAGCCGTCCGCCACCGGCACCTTCGTCAGCGACGACTCCGGCAAGTGCCTGAGCAGCACCGACGGCCTGGACGGCACCCAGCTCGTCATCGAGACCTGCCGGGAGGGCTCCGCGGGGCAGACCTGGAAGGCCGAGAGCGACGGCACCTTCCGCTCCCAGGGGATGTGCATGGACGTGGCCTGGGGCAAGCACGACGACTTCACCGACATCCAGATCGCCAACTGCAACGGGCAGCCCGCCCAGCAGTTCGAGATGAACGAGCAGCGGGCCCTGCGCGCCGTGGACTCCGGCAAGTGCGTCGACATCTTCGACCACCAGAAGGCCGACGGCAGCGTCGCGGTGCTGTGGCCCTGCAACGGCGCGACCAACCAGCTCTGGAAGTTCAACGGCCGACTGCCGGCCTGAACCACCGGGACCGGACGGCCGGCCTCCCTCCGGGCCGGCCGTCCTCCCGGACAGGCGTTCCCCGGCCGGCCGTTCACCTCTGGCCGGCCCGTGGCGGCCCGCGCCACGGCGGGACGCGGTCCCGTCCCGGCAGGGTCACCCGCCGCGGCCGCGTGCCCGGCCGGTCACCAGCCCCTGCCGGCCGACGGCACCAGCCGTCCCGCCTTGCGGTACTCGCGCCGCGCCCCGGCCAGCAGATCCTCCGGGCCCACCGCCCCGCCCCGGGCCGCCGCCGCGTACGCCGCCGTGACCACGGCGCTGCGGATCGCGCCACCCGACAGCTCGAACTCCTGTGCGCAGGGTTTCGCGTCGAGACCCTCCTCGCAGGGCACGGCCGCCAGGCTGTTGTGCCAGAGCGCGAGGCGCTGCTCCGCGTCCGGGAACGGAAAGTCGATCACCAGGTCGAGCCGGCGGGTGAACGCCTCGTCGATGTTGGCCCGGAGATTGGTGGTCAGCAGCGCGATGCCGTCGAAGGACTCCAGCCGCTGGAGGAGATAGGCGCTCTCCATGTTGGCGTAGCGGTCGTGCGAGTCCTTCACCTCGGAGCGCTTGCCGAACACGGCGTCGGCCTCGTCGAAGAGCAGCACCGCGTCCGTGCGGTCGGCCTCGGTGAAGATGCGTTCGAGGTTCTTCTCGGTCTCGCCGACGTACTTGTCGACGACGGAGGAGAGCTGGACCACATAGAGATCGAGGCCCAGTTCGGCGGCCACGACCTCGGCCGACAGGGTCTTGCCGGTGCCGGACTCGCCCGCGAACAGGCCCAGCACTCCGCGCCCCCGGCCGCCGCCCGCGCTCAGCCGCCACTCGCCCAGCACCCGGTCCCGGAACCGGGACCGCAGGGCCAGCTCGCGCAGTTGCTCCAGCGGGGTCTCGGGGAGGACGAGATCGTCCCAGTCCACGGCGGGCCGGATGCGGCGGGCGTGCCGCTCCAGACCGGAGGCGGACTGCTGGCGCGCGGCCAGCCGGAGGTGGGCGGCGGTGAGCGGGGTGCCGTCGAACGCGGCCAGGCCGTGCGCGGCCCCGGCGGCGCGCCGGATCTGCTCGTCGCCGAGCCGGTAGGCGGCGGTGACCCGGGCCAGATCGAGCCCGCCGTCACCGCCGTTGCCCGTGCCGCCGTCGCCCGCGCTCTCGGCCAGGCCCAGCGCCTCGGCCCAGACGGCGGTGGCACCGGCCATCCGCCGCGGGGCGTCGAGGGCGAGCGGCGCGGTGCGCTCCCCGGACCACTGCGGGTCGTACGGCTGTGCCCCCGTGAGCAGCACCGGTACGTCGCCCACGGAGAGCCCCCGGACCAGCGGGGCCGCCGCCTCGCCGTCCGGCAGCGGGGACACGACGACCGCGCAGTCGCGCAGCCGGGCCTCGCGCAGCAGTGCGGTGAGCGGCGGGGGACGGTCGGAGTGGGCGGGCGGGTGCGCGGCGGCGTGCTCCGTGTGGTCGTGGCCCTCCGCGTGCGCCGCCCCGCCGGCCGGGGACGGGGTGAGGAGCAGCGCTTCCCGGCCCGCCACCCGCAGCGCGGCGAGAGCGCAGGAGAGCCCGTCGCCGGGACGGTGCTCGCGCAGATGCACCAGCAGGGGGCCCGCGGCCAGCCGGGCGGCGAGCCGGTCCGTGAAGGCATCGGGTCCCCCGGCCCCTCCGCCTCGTGTGCCCGTACCGGCCCCGGTTGCGTCCGCGGCCGGCAGCAGCCGGGCGTGGCCGGCGAGGGCCGCGTCCGGGGTGTCGTCGCCGAGCAGATGGGCGGTGACCCGGTCGGGCACGCGCAACGAGCGGGAGAGGAACGGGCGTTCGTCCTCCTCGACGAGAAGCAGCCCGCTCGCGCGCAGGGGCGCGGACGGATGGAGCCGGGCCCGGGCGGCGGCCGAGTCCGCGGGCAGGCCGCACAGGTCGAGCACCAGTCCGGTGGTGGCGCGGCGCCTGCCGACGTCGTCGTTGAGATAGCCGTAGAGGGGTTCGAAGGTCCGGTCGACATCGGGGGCGAGCGCGGCCAGCAGGATCCGTACGTCCAGCAGGGCGAGGCCGAAGCGGGCCGCCAGCCGCGGCAGCCGGTCGCCCGGGTGCGCGGGGGCACCGGGCGGCTGTTCACCGCCGCCGACGCCACCGCCCACGTCATCGCCGGGACCACCGCCGGCGTCATCGCGCGCGTCGGCGCCGGTGCCGCCGTCCTCGCCGGTCGGGGGCGTGCCGCCGGCCGTGCGGAGTGCGTGCCGTATCGCGTCGGGGGAGAGGTACAGGCCGCGCAGCGGGTCGTCCGCGGTCGGGTCGCCGGCGCTGCGCAGTTCCACCAGGGCCGCGGCGTGTTCGCGCAGGCGTACGAGCCGGGCGGTCAGGGCCGCGGCGGGGCCGGGCGCCCGGCCGTCCCGGAGGCCGGTGCGGTCCGCGGGGTCTGCCGGGTCTGCGGGGTTCGCGGGGTTCGCGGGGTCTGCGGGGTCCATGTGGTCCGTGAGGTGGGGGAAGGCTGTCACCGGGGCCGCGCTCCGCCCTTGCGGCGGTCCGCCGTCCCGGCGGCCCCGCGGTCACCGGACGGTGTTCCGGGCCCGCCCCCGGACCCGGGGGCACCGGTACCGCCGCCCCCGGCCAACTGCCGCAGATGGCGCGGGCGGTGGTGCCGTTCGGGCGAGCCGTCCAGGCTGCCGTCCAGCCCGCGCACCCGGACCCCCGCGCCCTCGGTGACCGGCGGTCCGGCCGCGTACTCCGGCACGGCCGGGAAGGGAGCGGTGACCACCACGTCCAGTGACGGCTTCAGCTCACCGCCCAGCGCCGACCAGATGTCGGCGAGGGAGCGCGACTCGGCCGGCGGCACCCCGATGGTGATCGGCACGGAGAGCCCGAGCTCCGCCAGGGCGCCCGTCAGCTCCGAGGGCGTCAGCACCTCGTGCGGGAGCAGCGTGGCCATGACGGCGGAGAGCAACCGGTGTTCGTCCTCCGGCCGCTTGGTCCAGGCGGTGAGCAGATACGACAGCCGGAACCAGCGGGGTGGCTGACGGCGCTTCAGTACGATGCCCTGGGCATCCTTCACGGAGACCGCGCCGCGCTGCCGCCGCTCGGTGTCCTCGCGGATGTCGTACAGATAGGCGTTGATCGTCGGGGTGTTGCGGCGCGCGGCCCAGTCGCGGCTCGGGGCCTCGAAGGAGACCTCCACATCCGTACCGGAGAACACACCACCGCGCAGGAGGCCCTTCAGAACGTGGTCGACCTCATGAATCACCGTGCTGTCCGGCCCTTCCCGTTCCGCTGTCCCGCGCTGCCGTACGGTCCCCCGCGCCATCCTGCCGCCGCCGGGGCCCGCCCGTCCCGTTCCGGGGGGACGCTGCGGGGGCAGTCCCGGCTGCCCCCGCGGACCGCTCCGCCGCCCGGAAGACCTCGCGACGGCTCGTGCCAGGGTGCGGAGGGCTCAGATGTACCCCTCGCGCAGCGCGTAGGCGACGGCGTGCGCCCGGTTGCGGAGCTGGAGCCGGGTGGTCAGTCCGTGCAGCACGTTCTTCACGGTGCGCTCGGAATAGGACAACTTTCCGGCGATCTCCCGGGTGTCCATGCCCTCGGAGACCAGCCGGAGGATGTCGATCTCGCGCGGCGCGAGTCCGGCGGGGCTGCCGCCGGGCTGCTGCGCGGCGTTCCGCTGGAGCCGTCCGACCTGGTTGATCAGCCGGCCCAGCAGATCGGAGGGCAGATCGCCCTCGCCGCGGGCCGCGGCCACCACGGCCTGCAGCAGCCGCTGGTCGGTGGCCTCGTGGCGCCAGAGGATGGCGCCGACGCCGCACTCGATGACCTGGAGCAGTTCGGCCTCCCGGATGACACCCGTGACCAGGACGGCGTTCAGGCCGTCGGTCCGCACGAGTCTCCGCAGCCGCAGCATCGTGGTCTCGTCCAGCCGGTCCGCGAGCACCACGGCGACGGTGCGGACACCGCCCCGGGACTCACCGTTCCGCGCCTCTCCGCCCCGCGCCTCCCCGGCGCGGGCGCCGTTGGTGCGGGCCTCCAAGCCCCGTGTCTCGCCAACGAGTTCGACCTCGGGGCGCTGCCGGAGCTGGCTGACCGCACCGGCTCTGGTGATCGGGTCGGAGGCGTGGATGACCACGGGTATCCGTTCGACCGTCGTCGTGCTCTTGAACGTCGTACGCACGTCTTCCCCCACTTCCGGAACTCCGGGTCACCGGTTCCGTCTGCTGCTGCTCGGCGGCCGGACGGCGGCGACGGCGCCGGCACCACTGTCCGAGGGACCGCTTGCCGCACGTCTCATACCGTCATTGACGGGATATTGGCGACAAAAGTTCATTCTGTGACGGGATTTGTGTCCGACGCCACCGAGCACAGGTTTCCCCGCGGAGGTGTCCCCCTGCAATCGTGGTCAACCACGAGAAGACCACGGACTCAACCATGGGAGCGCTCCCGGCATCTCTTCATCCGACGCGGAGAACACGATTCCGCCGACCGGCCCCGCCGCGGAGCCACGTTCCGCCGGGGTGTGACGCAGACACCGGAGAGGTCCCCATGAACGGGAGCACGATGACGGGCGTGACCGCGGAGCCATGCGATCTCGCCGGCCTGCGCGAACGCCGTGACGTGCTGGACCGGGTGTCCGCCGACGCCGCCCGCGCCCGGGCCGGCACCGGCCGTATCGTCCTGGTGTGCGGTGCCACCGGCACCGGCCGGAGCGCACTGCTGGAGGCGGTCGCCGCCCGGGAGTCGCGGCGGGGCATGCGCGTCCTGCGGGCCCGCTGCTCCCCGGAGGACTCACGCGCCGAATTCGCCGCCGTGGCCGAACTCCTGGACGCGGAACTGCGGCCCCCCGCCCCTGCCCCGGACGCGTGGGACGAACCGGGAGCCGGGGAGGACCACTCCCTGCACGGGACCGGACGGGCCGCCCGGCTCTGGCGGCTGCTGCGCTCCCACGCGGCCGCCGGACCGCTGCTGCTCCTGGTGGACGACGTGCATCTGGCCGACCCGTCCTCGCGCGGCTGGTTCGTCCGGGCCGCCCGGCTGCTCGACCGCTTACCCGTCCTGCTGGTCCTCACCGAGCGCTCCCAGTACGACCTGGACCCGCCACCGCCGTGCCTGCTGCGCACCCTGCCGTCCACGCTGTTCAGCTTCCACACGCTCGCCCCGCTGAGCTTCCGCGCCGCCGCCGAGCTGGTCCGCGAGCGGCTGGGCGCGGGGCTCCCGCCCGGCTGGATCGACGGCTGCCTGCGCGCGACCGGCGGCGTGCCGCTGTTCCTCCACGCCCTGCTGACCGACCTGGCGCGGCTGACGGAGGTCACCGGTGGCGCGGGAGTCTTCCCTGACACCGGGGCGCGGCTGTACTCCAGCCACTACACCACCATGATCGCCTGGGCGCTGGAGAGCGCCGGCCCGGCCACCGCCGAACTGGCCCGCACCCTCGCCGAACTGGACACCACCGGTGACACCGCGCTGCTGGCGGACGTCGCCGGGACCGATCCCGGCCGGACCGGGCGCTGGATCGACGCCATGGCGAGCTCCGGACTCGTCGTCCGCGCCGGGCCCGGCGCCCCGCCCCGCGTCGCGCACCCGCTGCTGCGCGACGCGGTCCTCGACGGCTGGCCGCACCGGCGCCGGCAGGAGGTCCACCGCGCGGCGGCCGAACTCCTGTACCAGCGCGGTGAGTCCGCCGGCGCGGTGGCCCGCCGGCTGCTGTCCGTGCCGGCCGTCGGCGCGGAGTGGGCGGTCAACGCGCTGCTGGAGGCGGCGGCCACCGCGGTGCGCGAGGGCCGGACCCGGCACGCCGGCGACTTGCTGCGCCGCGCCCTGGACGAGCCCCTGTCGCGCGAGCGCCGCGGGCAGGTGCTGACCGAACTCGGCTGCCTGGAGGCCGACGCCGGGCGCCCCGTCGGCGTGCGGCACCTCGCCGAGGCCGTGCCGCTGCGGCAGCCGACGGGCTCCGGACGGCTCCGCACCACCGTCGCCCTCGGCACCGCCCTGGCCCGCGGCGGCGATGTGCAGGCGGCCCTGGAGATCCTGCGCAACCTCTGTGAGGACCTGCCCGACCGCTCCGCCCAGGCTCGGGCCGCGCAGGCCGCCGGCGCGCTGCTCTCCGCGTACGACCGGGCGAGCTGGCTGCGGGTGATGGCCGGGCTGCGCCATGTCGCCGCGCACTCGCCGGACCGGCTCGACCAGGCCGAACGGGCCCTGCTCGTCCGCTACGAGGCGACCGCCGGGCTGATCTCCGCCAAGGACGCGGTGGAACGTCTCTGCGTGCTGTCGAGCATCCCCGCCGACCCCGCCCTGGCGCCGTACGTCCTGGCCACCGTCGCGGCCGTCCTCCAGTGGGCCGAACGGTACGAGGAGGTCGACCGCATCATCGGGGAGGGGCTCTCCGCGTACCGGCCGGTGGCGCTCAACCCGGCCCTGCACGCCCTGGCGGACACCCGCGCGGACGCCGCCGCGGCCCGCGGCCGGTACGGCGAACTGCTGTCCGACCCCGCCGTCCGGGCGGTCCTGGAGAACCCCCGGCCCGGCGGCCCGGCCGACGCCGCCGCCCTGCAGGGTTCGGTCAACATCCTCTCCCAGGCCGTCCTGGCGCTGCTGGAGACCGGACGCCGGGACGAGGCGTGGCGGCTGGCCGACCGCATCGCCCCGCACGGCCCGCGCGACTCCTGGGAGTGGAACCGCTTCCTCCACGCCCGGGGCGAGCTGCGGGCCGCGGACGGCGACTACTCCTCGGCGCTCGCGGACTTCCGGGAGTGCGGCCGGCGGCAGACGGACCGCGAGGTGCTGAGCCCGGTCGTCACCCCCTGGCGGTCCGGCGCGGCCGAGTGCCTGCGGCGGCTGGGCCGGACGGCCGAGGCGCTGGAACTCGCCGAGGAGGAGTACCGGCTGGCTCTCGTCTGGGGTACCCCCCGGACCGTGGGACGGGCGCTGCGGGTGCTGGGCACCGTCACCGGCGGCCGCCGCGGCACGGAGCTGAGCCAGCGGGCCGTGGCCGTGCTGCGCACCGCCCCCGAGGGCGTGGAACGCGAACTGGTGCTCGCGCTCATCGCGCTGGGCGACCGGCTGACCGCCGCCGGGGAACGCGGCCGGGCCCGTACGGTGCTGCGCGAGGCGGCGGGCCTGGCCGGGGAGCTGGGCGCCCGGCGGATGGTGGCGGCGGCCGAACGGTCGCTGGTGGACAGCGGGGCGCGGGTGACGCGGGTCCACAGCGGGGTGGCCGCGCTGACGGAGAGCGAGCGGCGGATCGCCGGGCTCGCCGCCGAGGGGCGGACGAACGCGGAGATCTGCGAGCTGCTGCACCTGGCCCGGCGGACCGTGGAAACCCATCTGACGAGCGCCTACCGCAAGTTGGGCATCCGGCGGCGCTCGGAGCTGCCCGCGGCGCTCGGCCCCCTCTCCGACGGCCGGGCCTGAGCGCTGGGGCCGGGGCGGGGCGGACGCGGCCCCGTCGGCCCGTCCTGCGCGAGGGGCGGCGCCGCCCCGCCCTTCGCCCCGCCTCCATCCCGTCCGCGCTCCGCGCCCGTACCGAAAGCTTTCGGCATGCATCCGGTAACGGGCGGACGCCCGACCCTTGCGCCGTAAGGTCCCTGTGGCGTGCGGTTCTGAGGGCGCGTCATGACCAGGCTGTCCGATCCATTGTTGTTCCGGAACATCTCCGATAACTTTCGCGGCACCACCTCCTCCACCACCGTTGCGGAGATCGCGCTCATGAGATCCTTCGGAACTTCTCCGGACCCCGCACAGCCGAGCCGTCCGAGCCGGCGCACCCTGCTGGCCGCCGCCGTGGCGACCGCCGCCACCGCCGCCGCGGCCCCCGTCGTCGCCCCCGCCGCGGCGGCGGCCGAACGGGGTTCCGCCTTCGGCCGGGTGACGCCGGGGAAGACCGGCCGGGGCCGGTTCATCGCCTTCGACGCACGCCGGGACGCCTTCCCGCTCGCGGCCCGCGGCAAGGCCGCCCCGATCGCGGTCAGTCCGGACGACCACCCCGGCGTGGTCCGCGTCGTGGACGACCTCCGGGCCGACATCGAGCGCGTCACCGGCGTGAAACCCGCCGTCATGGACGGCGCGCGGTCCGCGAAGGCTGCGAAGTCTCCGCACCGCGACCTCGTCATCGTCGGCACCATCGGCCGCAGCCCGCTGATCGACGGACTGATCGAGGCGGGCAAGCTGGACGTGCGCGGCATCGAGGGCAAGTGGGAGACCTCCCTCCAGCAAGTGGTGCGCCACCCGATGCCGGGCGTCGACCGGGCCTTCGTCATCGCGGGCAGCGACCAGCGCGGCACCATCTACGGCGCCTACGAGACATCCCGCCAGATCGGCGTCTCCCCCTGGCACTGGTGGGACGACGTGCCGCCGCGCCGCCGCGACGCGCTGTACGTGCTGCCCGGCCGCCACAGCCAGGGCACCCCCGCCGTGAAGTACCGCGGGTTCTTCATCAACGACGAGAACCCGGCCCTCGGCACCTGGGCACCGGAATTCTTCGGCCCCGGCAAGGCCCCGGGCTTCCCCAACGGCTTCAACAGCGCCTTCTTCGCCAAGGTGTTCGAGGTCATGCTGCGGCTGAAGGCCAACTACCTCTGGCCCGCCGTCTGGGGCCGCGCGTTCGCCGAGGACGACCCGGAGAACCACGCCACCGCCAAGCGCTACGGCGTCGTCATGGGCACCTCCCACGAGGCCCCGATGATGCGCGGCATCGAGGAGTGGAACCGCCACGCCACCCCCGCCCAGCGCGACGAGGACGGCAACATCACCGAGCCGGGCGAGGACCCGTACGGCGGCACCGGCGAGTGGAGCTTCCGCCGCAACGGCGAGGCCCTCAAGAAGTACTGGGCCGACGGCATCCGCCGCATGGTCGACCAGGACTTCGAGGGCGTCGTCACCCTCGGCATGCGCGGCAACGGCGACGTCAGCCTGCCCGACGGCGACGGCATCGACCTGATGGAGTCGATCATCGCCAGCCAGCGGAAGATCCTCACCGACTTCTTCGGGGAGGAGAAGCTCACCGAGGTCCCGCAGGTGCAGACCCTCTACAAGGAGGTCCAGCGCTACTGGGACAAGGGCCTGCGCCCGCCCGAGGACGTCACCGTCGTCTTCTGCGACGACAACTGGGGCAACATGCGCAAGCTGCCCGACCAGTCGCTGCCCGCCCGCAAGGGCGGCTACGGCATCTACTACCACTTCGACTACGTGGGTGACGGCCGCAACTACAAGTGGGTCGACACCATCAACCTGGCGAACACCTGGGAGCAGCTCCACCTCTCCCACTCCTATGGTGTGGACCGGCTCTGGGTGGTCAACGTCGGCGACATGAAGGCCGAGGAACTGCCCCTGCAGTTCTTCCTCGACTACGCCTGGGACCCGGAGCGCTGGCCGCTCGACCGCCTGGAGGAATGGGAACGCGCGTACGTCGAGGAGAACTTCGGCCACGGGCAGGCCGAGGCCATCGCCGAGGTGCTGAACACCTACGGCCGCCTCCAGGCCCGCCGCAAGCCCGAACTCCTCAACCGCCGCATCACCCTCGACCCGGCGAAGGACCCGGCCACCGACTCCGACGCCGTCGTCTACGACGACCAGGCCAGTCCCTTCCGGCTCAACCACTACCGGGAGCTGGAGCGCGTCACCGAGGAGTGGCGGGAACTGGCCGAGGAGGCCGGGCGCATCCGCCGCCGAATCCCCCGGGCCTGGCAGGACGCCTACTACCAGCTCGTGTACTACCAGGTGAAGGCCACCGCCAACCTCTACGCGCTCCGCCTGGCCGAGTTCACCAACATCCACTACGCCGGCCAGGGCCGCGCCCTCACCAACGACCTGGCCGACACCACCGACGCCCGGTTCGCCGAGGACCAGGCCATGTCGGACTACTACAACAACCGCCTGGCGGGCGGGAAGTGGAAGGGCTTCCAGACCCAGCCCAAGATCGGCTACGGGGACAAGGAGCGCTACGGCCCCGACGCCGGCTGGCAGCAGCCGCAGACCCCGAACCACGTCGCCCTGCCCGACGAGGTGTTCCCGGCGGTCAAGCGGATCGAGCTGCCGGACCGGGCCGAGATGGGCGTCGGCATCGACGGCTCCGACGCCTGGTGGCCGCACGCGGAGGAACCGGCGGTCCTCCCCGCCTTCAGCCCGTACCAGACCCGCCCCGACCAGTACATCGAGGTCTTCAACCGCGGCTCACGGCCCTTCGGCTACCTCATCGAGCCGTCCGTGCCGTGGGTCCGGGTCGAGAAGGGCCGGGGGAGGGTCGAGAAGCAGGTGCGGGCGACGGTGCACGTGGACTGGTCGCGCGCCCCCAAGGGCACCACCGAGGTGCCGATCACCGTCACCGGGCCGGGCGGCACCTCCGTGGAGGTCCGCGCGGTCGTCGAGAACCCCCGGCTGCCGCGCCGCGCCCGCCGGGGCTTCATCGAGGCGAGCGGCTATGTCTCCCTGGAGGCCGCGCACTTCACCCGGGCCGTCGGCGCCTACGGCGTCCGCTGGGAGGTCGTGCCCGGCATCGGCCGCACGGGCTCCGGCGTCACCCCGTTCCCCGTCACCGCGCCCAGCCGGACCCCCGGCGGCCGGGGCCCGCACCTGCAGTACGAGCTGACGCTCGTCACGGCGGGCGAGGTGGAGGTGCTGGCGTATCTGTCCCCGCGGAACAACGTCCTGCCGACCGAGGGCCTGCGCTACGCCGTCTCGTTCGACGACGACACCCCGCAGACGGTGGACATCATCGCCACCACCGGCTCCGACGACACCGGCATGAACCGCCAGTGGGCCCGCAACACCTCGGACAACATCAACCTCACCGTCACCCGCCACACCATCGACAAGCCGGGCCGCCACCTCCTCAAGCTGTGGATGGTGGACCCGACCGTGGTCGTGCAGAAGCTGGTGGTCGACACCGGCGGCCTGGAGCCCAGCTACCTGGGCCCGCCGGAGAGCCTCCGCGAAGGCCGATGACCGGAAGCCTCCACGAAGGCCGCTGACCCAACCTGAGAAGGCCGTCCGGGGCGGAGGGACCGCGCCCCGGCCGGCCGCCGGAACCGGGCGCGGGAAGGACCTGAGGGGGGTCCTCCCCCGCCCCACCGCGCTCGCCCGGCACCCGCCCGCCGGGCGAGCGCGGGCCTTTTTGGGCGGGGCCGTCCCTGCACCGGACCGCCACGCCGCCGCGCCGGCGGCCCGATCCCGCGCCGCGGGAAAGATACTCGCATCGATGGAAGTATCATGGATGCGAGTATCCCGCGACGGGAAGGAACCAGTCGGCAGTGGACGGATTCATCGGACGGCGCAGCGAGCTTGCCCACCTCGACGACCTCATGGACAAGGTGCGGTCCGGGAGCCGCACGGGACGCCCCGGCCGGGCGCTCCTCGTGCGCGGCCGCCGCCGCGTCGGCAAGTCCCGGCTCGTGGAGGAATTCCTCGAGCGCTCCCGGCTGCCCCACCTCTTCTTCACGGCCATCGGAGGCTCGAAAGAAGAGGACCTGGCCGGCTTCGGGGCCGAGATCGCGGCCTCCAGCCTCCCGGACGCCGCCCGCTTCAGCGGCTACGGCACCCCTCAGTCCTGGGACGCCGCCTTCGGCATGCTGGCCACCGCACTGCCCGCGGACTCGCCCAGCGTCGTCGTCCTCGACGAGATGCCCTACCTCGTCAGCGAGGACCCCAGCTTCGAAGGCGCCCTCCAGAAGGCCTTCGACCGCACCCTCTCCAGGCTCCCCGTGCTGCTGGTCCTCGTCGGCTCCGACCTCGCCATGATGGAGAAGCTCAACACCTACGGCCGCCCCTTCTACCAGCGCGGCACGGAGATGGTCGTCCCGCCGCTCAGCCCCGCCGACGTGGCCGACATGCTCGGCCTCTCCCCGGCCGACGCCTTCGACGCCTATCTGGTCAGCGGGGGGCTGCCGCTCATCCTGGAGGAGTGGCCGCGTGGCGCGGACCTGTGGGAGTACCTGGGCACCGCCCTGCGCCACCCCACCTCAGCCCTCCTGGTCAGCGGTGAACGCACCCTGGCGGCGGAGTTCCCCACCGAAGCCCAGGCCCGCACCGTTCTCGGCGCCATCGGCCACGGAGAGCGCACCTTCACCCTCATCGGCCGCGCTGCCGGCGACCTCCACCCCAGTTCCCTCACCCGCTCTCTCCAACTGCTCACGGGACGCCGCATGGTGGCCGCCGACCTCCCCCTGTCCACCCGTCCCAGCCGCGAGACCCGCTACCGCATCGAGGACCCCTACCTCCGCTTCTGGCTCTCCTTCATCGGCCCCGGGATCCCCACCGTCGAACGCGGCCGCGGCGACCGCGTCCTCGACATCATCCGCGCCCACTGGACGACGTGGCGCGGGCGCGCCGTCGAACCCGTGGTCCGTGAAGCCCTCTGGCGCCTCATCGACGACCATCTCCCGGCGGGCACCCAGACCATCGGGGGTTACTGGACCCGCACCAACGACCCCGAGATCGACATCGTCGGCGCGGACCGCTCGCCGATCGCCAAGAGGATCACGGCGGTGGGCTCGATCAAGTGGCTGGAGAACAAGCCCTTCGACCAGCGCGACCTCGCCCGCCTGCGCATCCACCGCTCCCGGCTCCCCGGCGCGGACGCGACCACCCCGCTCCTCGCCGTGACCCGAAGCGGCTCCACCGCCACCGGCGTCACCGTCCTCACCCCGGACGACCTCATCGGGGCCTGGCGCTGATCCCGCTGCACCGCCTTTCCGGTACAGCGACCGGTGCGCGACGGGCCGCGCGTCCCGAGCGGCGAGCGCCCCACCGTGGAGCGGAACACCTGCGCCACTCACCCGGCGGTTCCCGGTCGTGGCATCACGCAGGTTCTCCAGGAGCGCCAAGGAGTCCGCCGGGCTGAGGGCCTGGCCGCGCAGGGTGCCGTAGCGGTGCCGCAATGCCCGGACTTCGGCGGGGTGCGTCACCGTCCGGTGCCCGGCCCGCGCCACCACGGGGCGGTCCGCAGCGGGTTCCAGCAGCAGGAGCGGTCCGTCGGGGGCCGCGTGCTCCACGGCGTCCAGCGGCATCACTTGGAGCTGCACCCGTGGCAGCCGGGCCACCTCGGCCAGGTACGCGAGCTGTCCGCGCAGGACTCCGGGGCCTCCGTAGGCCCGGTGGAGGACGGCCTCCTCCAGGACGCAGGTGACCAGCAGGTCCGAGTCCTGGTGGAGCACCTGGCGGCGGGCGGTGGATGCGCGGACCTCGGCGTCGAGTTCCCTCGCGGTCGCCGTCGGCCGGAGGGCGCGCAGCACCGCCCGGGCGTAGTCGTCCGTCCGCAGGAACTCTGGCACGACCGACGGCGCGTAGGCGTGCCAGCCGGCGATCACCGACGGCGGGGGACAGGAGGCCGAGCCCGCCGCGCGGACGTGCTCGACCAGTTCGGCGGCGGCCGTCAGCACGCCTCCGGCGTCGAGCGCCTTGTCGGCGCCGTCGAGGAAGACCCCGCTCGGCGGGCGGCGCCCCTGCTCCGCCGCCGCGACCGCGTGGCTGCTATAACCGATGGTCTCGCCCAGCTCGGCCTGCGTCAGCTGGGCCCGGCCGCGGAGCACCCCGATCTGCCGCCCGACGCAGCGGAGCACTTCCCACCCGTCCACCTGCCCGTACGTCGTCACGGGGTGGCCTCCGGGGAGACGTGGTGAACTGCGACGCCGGTCTGGAGGGCGTTCGACTTGGTCTGCGTGCGGCCGGGAGGGGCGGATGGCCGGCCATGGCCGTCGCCGGGGTGGGCCCTGTGGGCGCGCCACCAGTGGATGAGGCCCCGGAGGCCCTGGCCGGTGGCGGCGCCGGGGTCGGCTGCCACGGTGGTCGTGGTGCACCAGGCGTGGACGCGGATCGTGTCGCGATTCATGGTGTCGTCCCTTCGTGTGGGCGTGCGGTCGTAACGGTCATGCGGCGGTGCCGAGTTGTAGCGCGTCGGTGCGGAATGGCCCGGCGAAGCAGCCCTGGGCCGGGCCGGGTATTGGCCGTCACGGCTCCTGCTCGGCAAGGGCCAGTTGGCGCCGGCCGACGGTAATGAGCTGCTTAACCGCACGCGGATGGCACAGCCGCCCGGGCATCTCCATGGGCACCGGCCAGTACGAGCGGCCCGCAGTGCTTCGGACGCGGTCCGGACGTGGCACTCCGAGATGAGAGCCCGTGCCCAGGCAGGCGGCGTCCCGCTCCTCCCACCGGTGCACTGCACGCGCCGGTACCAGGGCGTAGAACTGGCGGCGATGATGGTCGGCGATCACCGGCCCGCCGCGCAGGGCGCCACGCAGGCAGGCGTCAAGGGTTTCCTGATCGCCGGTGCCGACGGCGGCCTCCACGAGTTCCCGGCCGATACGGATGGCCGCGAAGCGCACGCCGCACGCCAGCAGCGTGACCCCGGACTCAGCCCACTCCACCCGGGCCCGCCGACGGTCCGGCGCCGCGCGGAGCAGCCAGTGAGCCACTGCCCTGTTCCGCTCCCTGCTGGTGGCACACAGCAATACACGGGCGCAGAAGAGATCTGATTCTCGGCCCGCTTGCTCAGTTGGTCTCATCACGGAACGAGAGTCTCGGCCGGGTGGCATATCGGGAATGGTCGGCAGGGGTTACCTGGGCGGTAATACCGTCTCTTCCACACGCATGAGATGAATTCTCCTGTCCGCACCGCGCCTGGAAAGTTGGTCCCATGGCTTCCACCCTTGGTCTCCCGGAGGAACTCCTCAGACGGGACGACTTACGGCGAGCTCTGGCCGAACACGATTTCGCCGGCGTCTTCGCTCTTGCCAAGAAGTGGGGTGGTCTCAGTCAGAACCGCATCGCGGTCGCGTGCCAGCTCACTCCCGGCAAAGTGTCCAAGATCATCAGCGGACAGCAGCAGGTGACCAGCTTCGACGTGATCGCTCGCATCGCGGACGGCCTGCGGATCCCGGGCACACTGCTGGGCCTGGCCTCACGTCCATGGGAGAGCGACAACTACGACGAAGAACCGCGCAGTCACCCCTCGTAGGGTGACTGCGGTGCCGTCAGTGAGATCCCGTGGCAGCCTGCTGTCACTGTGGACCTCGCCGCACGCCTGACGAGGAGTGACCTGGTGTTGGACCGCCGCGCAGCTACCCGCGCCCTCACGGCCACGGCCGTGACCGGCGCCGCACTGCTGGATTCTCTGGAGGGCTGGCTCCAACCGGCCGCAGTCGCTCACGCCCGGCACCGGTGTGGCCGTCTTGGCGACCGGGAGGTCGACGAGTTGGAGAAGACTGCGCGGATTTTCCGCAGTTGGGATCACCGGTACGGGGGCGGCCTGCGCCGTAAGGCCGTCGTCGGCCAGCTCAACGAGGTCGCATCGGCCATCAACGAGCATCAGGCTCCCCGCATCGAGCAGCGCCTCTATACCGTCATGGCGCACCTGGCCGGTACCGCAGCAACCATGGCGTGGGACTCCGGCCTCCAACGCCGAGCGCAGGACTATTACCGACTGGCCCTGCGCGCCGCCCACGCCGGCAGGGACATCCTCTTCGGCGCCAACGTGCTGGCAGGCATGGCCCGACAGATGCTCTACAGCGATCGGCCGCAGGACGCGCTCGAACTTGTCCGATTGGCACAAGAGGGCGGCGGAAGCTCGGTACCCGCCCGAGTGCGGGCCATGCTGCATACCCGCGAAGCATGGGCCCTGGCGGCTATGGGCCGCACTGCGGCCTTCCACCGCGCCACCGAGAAGGCCCGCGAATCGCTGGCCGAGGCGAAGCCGGGGGAAGAGCCGTACTGGATCGACTACTTCGACGATGCCGAACTCGCCGGCGTCACCGGCGGCCGCCTTCTGGAACTTGCGCGCAAGGACCCCGATGCACATGCCGAGGCGGCAGCGGACCACATCACGCAGGCTCTCAATCGACGTGGGACCGAAGCGAGCCGCAGCCACGCTCTGGACTGGGTGGGCCTCGCCGAATGCTCCTATCTTCAGGGAGACCTGACCAGCGCCGTCGAGCAGACGCACCGGGCAGTGCAGTGTGCTCGCCTCACCATGTCCGCACGCGTCCGTGCACAGCTTGGCCACCTCTACCCGTACACCGTGGGCAACAGCGCCTCCCGCTCCGTCCGCGAGGCGCGCGATAACATCCGCGATCTGTTGGCCAGTTGAGACAGGAGAACACCGTGACGACGATCGCCGTGACCGGGCACATGGACCTCACCGACGCCGGCGTTGACCCGGTACGCAAGGCTCTGCGGGATGTGCTGGCCCGGCACCGTGCGGAGGATGAGGATCTGACCGGGCTTTCCTGCCTGGCCCGGGGTGCCGACACCCTCTTCGCCGAGGAACTGCTCGCAGCCGGTGGCCGGCTCATCGCCGTCCTCCCCTCACGCGACTACCGGCAGGCGAAGGTCAAGCCCGACCACGCCCCGGTCTTCGACCGTCTCCTCGAAGCGGCGGCCGACGTGCTCGTCATGCCGTACGGGACAGCGGGCCGGGAGGCGTACGAGGCGGCCAACGCGGTGATGTTGGACCGCACGGAACGCCTGGTCGCCGTATGGGACGGTGTGCCGCCGTCCGGCAGGGGAGGCGGCACCGCCGATGTGGTCCTCGCCGCGCGCGCCTCCGGTATCCCGGTCGATGTGGTCTGGCCGGACGGCGCCGCCCGCCGCACCTGACGGCCGGAGCTCTTGGACGGCCAGAGTGCCGCGGGCGTCACTCCGACGATGCGGCCGAAGCCGGAGGCCGCCCCCGGCCCGGCCTTAGCCGCGTACGCCCTCCGGGGAAACCGCGAAGCCGGTAACGCGGCGCGGCGCGCGGTCCGGGGCCAGGGGACTCAGCCCGCGTGAGAGGCGATGGGGCCGGCTGTCCGGGCGAGCGCATCCTTGCGGGCCGCGAGCAGGAAGAGGACGGCAGCGGCGGCGATGAAGCCGAAGCCGAGGAGCATGCAGGTCATGACCGTCTCGTAGGAGGCGTCGGCGATCCGGGGGATCGCGTTGAGGAGCACGAGGGCGCAGCAGCACAGGAAGCCGGGGGCGCGAAGCCGCAGCCCGGCCTGCCGCTTCCGCGTCGACTGCGGTGTCCACCCCGCCAGAGCATCGCCACCGGCGCCGGTTGTATGAGCGCAGTCGACACGGCCGGCCCGATCCAGTGGTACACCACATTGCCGTTCACTCCATCCCCCTTCGTTGCCGATCACCAGCCTGGCAGTGGATGAGAAGCGCTCGGACTGGGACTGGGTGACCTGGTCAGTGGTCCGCGCAGCACGGCGTCGGGTCGGGGTCCTCGAACGGCACCAGGGTGCCGCCCGCGGCGGGCATGGCGGCCAGGACGAGCCGGCCGTTCTGCCACTGCGGGCGGACGTGTTCCCGGGTCACCAGCAGCGTGGACGGGAGCGGTTCGTCCGGTGTGCCCACGACCGTCACCTGCTCGATCGCCGAGCGGGTGAGCACCTCCGCGAGCGTCAGTGTGCCGGTGAGGGCGCCCGCGCCCGGGTAGAGGACGGCGCGGCCGGCCTCGTCCGGGGCGCCGTCGCGGACCTCGAACCCCTGGGCGGTGAGCCGGTCCCGGGCGGTGCGCAGGACCGGCTCGGCTCCGGCGGTGCCGGCCGCGAGGGACAGGGCGACGCGCGGGCGCCCGTCGCGCACCAGGTGCGTGCAGCCGAAGACGCCCTCGGGGAGGGAGAGTTCGGCGGCCAGCGCCTGGAGCAGGTGGTCGGCCTCGCGCAGCGTCGCCGCGCCGGTGTCGATGCCGACGGTGTACGGCGCGGAGGGCGGCGTCATGACGGCAGGATCCACACCGGGTTGGAGTAGAACCACAGGTCGCGCCACGGGTCGGCGTCGTCGACGGCGTCGATGGCGGGGCCGGCCGGGTCGGTCGCCGCGCCCAGCGCGCCGACGGCGGACCGGTTGCCGTCGGTGCCGCGCGTGCGGAGGTAGACGGGGCGGTCGACGCGGCCGAGGTCATAGGTGAGGCGGACGGTGCCGGTGTCCTTGTTCACCTCGTAGGACTTGGCCACCCGGGCCGTCGGCGCGGTGAAGGTGTCCTGGTCGGTGACCGGGCCGGTCACCTCACCCCGGATGACGTCCACGCGGGCCAGCTTCGGGGTGAATCCGGCCCAGTTGGGGCCGCCGGCCAGGGCGACGTCCACCGACAGGGTGACCCGCGTGCCCTTGCGGACGTGCAGGGCGCCGCCGAGCGTGGCCCAGCGGCCGCCGCCGGAGACTCGGACGTCGAGGCCGCTGATGAGCCCGCCGTGGTCGACCCAGATGCGGCCGGCGCGGATGCCGTCCATGACCGCGGCGTAGGTGAAGCCGTCGGAACCGACGTGGGTGCGGCTGTACTGGCCGGGCCAGAAGTCGCCCTGCGTGACGTCGATCCGCCCGGCGTAGACGGGATCGTCGTAGCGGCCGTTGGCGCCGAAGTCGCCGCCGCCGCGGGCGGCGGTGTCGGCGTACACCTGGTGGGAGTCGGAGTTGGCGGTGATCCACCACGGGCGGCCCTCGGCGAGGAGGCTGTCCCACAGGCCACCGACAGTGGCGGTCATCCAGTCGAAGCCGCCCCAGGTGCGGTAGCTCTCCAGCGGGTAGCCGGGGAAGGAGTTGGCGCCCGGGCTGCCGTCGTAGATGCCGCGGGCGCGGCCCATGCCGAGCGGCTTGGGCAGGCCGGCCGCCTGGTGGCCGGGTGCCCCCTCGAAGCCGACGGCGATCCGGTGGCGGCCGGGGGTGGCGTCGCGCCAGGCACGGATCTCGTGCGGGGAGTCGATGCCCTTGCGCGCCGGGTGATTGGCGAGCATCAGGGCGTCCTTGACCTTCCGCCGCTTCACCTGGTCGGCGAGGAAGGAGAGGCCGGCGACGGCGAGGGCCTCATTGGCGGGCGTGGAGGCACCGGCGCCCTTGACGCCGCCGTCGTAGTCGGTCTCGAACTGCTTGAAGACGGACACCTCGTTGCGGCCGGGGTGGACGAAGACCGTGCCGTGCTCGGCGGCCGGGATGTTCCACTCCAGGCCCTGGAAGACGAGGGTGTCCTCGTGGGCGGCGCGGGCTTCGCGGATGTCCGGGTTGACCTTCTCCACGCCGATCTTTGCGTGCGCCACGCTGCCGTGATCGGTGATGACCATCCAGTCCATGCCGTGCCGGGCGCCCTGGCGGACCTGGTCCACGACCCGGTACTTGCCGTCGCTGCTGTACTGGGTGTGGATGTGGTGGTCGCCGGCGAGCCAGAGGAAGCCCCTCCTGCGGCGCCCGTTGCCCGCGGCCCCCGCGGGGGCCGCGGCCGCGGTGGAGGTCGGGGCGAGGACGGTGCCCGCGGCCAGTCCGGCGCCGAGCAGGCCCGCGCGGCGCAGCAGGCCGCGGCGCGACTGCTGCTCAGGGCTCAGGGCCTCGTCGGGGACGCTCGTGTCGAAGGCGGCGGGCAGAGCCTGCGGGGCCTCGTGGTCGTGGTCGTGCGTGTGTGCGTGTCCGTGGTGGTGATGGCCGTGCGCGTGACCGTGTCCGTGCCCCATGAAGATCCTCCTGGATACCGCCGCCCGTGCGCGGCTCCGAGGAGGATCGAGCCAGAAGATGAACGTTTAACGACTCAGGGATGAGCCCCGCCCGCCGCCCTGCCTGCCCCGGCATGAAACCTCTGAGCGGAGGACATCCGCGGGTTCTCCAGGAGCGCCAGGGAGTCCGCCGGGCTGAGCGCCTGGCCGCGCAGGGTGCCGTACCGCTGTTGCAGCGCGCGGACCTCGGCGGGGCGCGTCACCGTCCGGTGACCGGTCCGCGCCACCACGGGCCGGTCCGTGGCGGGCTCCAGCAGCAGGAGCGGCCCGTCGGGAGCCGCGTGCTCCACCGCGTCCAGCGGCATCACCTGGAGCTGCACCCGTGGCAGCCGCGCCACCTCGGCCAGGTACGCGATCTGCCCGCGCAGCGCCTCCGGGCCGCCGTACGCGCGGTGCAGGACGGCCTCCTCCAGCACACAGGTGACCAGCAGGCCCGAGTCCCCGTGGAGCACTTGGCGGTGGGCCGCGGACGCGCTGACCTCGGCGTCGAGTTCCGTCGCGCTCGCCGTCGGCCGGAGGGCGCGCAGCACCGCCCGGGCGTAGTCGTCCGTGCACAGGAGTTCGGGCACGACCGAGGGCGCGTAGGCGTGCCAGGCGGCGATCACCGACGGCGAGGGACAGCCGGCCGAGCCCGCCGCCCGGACATGCTCGACCAGCTCGGCGGCGGCCGTCAGCACACCCCCGGCCTCCAGCGCCTGGTCGGCCCCGTCGAGAAACACGGGGCTCGGTGGCCGGCGCCCCTGCTCGGCCGCCGCGACGGCGTGGCTGCTGTAGCCGATCGTCTCGCCGAGCTCGGCCTGTGTCAGCTGCGCCCGGCCGCGGAGCACCCCGATCTGCCGCCCGACACAGCGGAGCACTTCCCACCCGTCCACCTGCCCGTACGCCGTCACTGGGCGGCCTCCGGGGAGATGCGGGCGAGTGCGGGGCGGGCCGGTTGACACGACTCCTGCTGGCCGAGAGCCAGTTGGCGTCGGCCGACGTCAATGAGCTGCTTCACCGCGCGTGGACGGCACAGCCGCCCGGGCACATCCACGGGCACTGGCCAGTACGAGCAGCCCGCAGTGCTTCGGACGCGATCCGGGCGTGGCACTCCGAGATGAGAGCCCGTGCCCAGGCAGGCGGCGTCCCGCTCCTCCCACCGGTGCGCTGTACGTGCCGGTACCAGCGCGTAGAACTGGCGGCGATGATGGTCGGCGATCACCGGCCCGCCGCACAGGGTGTCACGCAGGCAGGCGTCAATGGCTTCCTGGTCGCCGGTGCCGGCGGCGGCCTCGACGAGTTCCCGGCCGATACGGACAGCTGCGAAGCGCACACCGCATGCCAGCAGCGTG
Organism: Streptomyces xinghaiensis S187; assembly: GCF_000220705.2. GTDB lineage: Bacteria > Actinomycetota > Actinomycetes > Streptomycetales > Streptomycetaceae > Streptomyces > Streptomyces xinghaiensis. The sequence goes on from NZ_CP023202.1 coordinate 4,938,874, forward strand.
ACTCCGGACTCGGCCCACTCCACCCGGGCCCGCCGACGGTCCGCCGCCGCGCAGAGCAGCCAGCGAATCACCGCGATGTCCTGGTCCCGCGGGCGGGGTGCGAAGGCGCCGTGCGTCGGCGGTCCGTCGGCCAGCGGTAGGTGCAGGACTTGTCCAACAGGCATGCGGCCGTCTCGACTTGAGGCGTGACGGGCGTGTGAACTGGTCTCCACGGTGCAGCTCCCCGGTGTGTTTGCTGAGCGTGTGGACACGGCCGTGACCCTGAGGGGAATCGCGACCGGCACCACCATCGGCAGTCACGCTATGGAGCCAAGCGGTTACGTCCCAGCGTCGTAGTTCACCATTCGTCTGATCGCGGACGGGCCGGGCGGGACGCTTTGTCCTACTCCTCGTTCACAAACTCGGATCCACCCCGAGGCGCGCCGCCAGTCCCCGGAGCGGTGTGTTCCTGCGGCGTTCGGCCTCCAGCATCTCCCGCACGGTCGCAGCCGCCAGCGTCTGATACCTGATCCATTCCGGCTGTTCGCGTTCCACATCCAGCAGCGTGGCCAGTGCGCCGTCACCGTTCCCGGTCTGATACTGCGCCTGAGCCACATCAACGCGGTGTGCGGCACTGTGCACCGGGCGGGAAATCGCGGACAGATCGACCCGTTCGGCAAGAGCCAGGGCCTTGTCCGGTTGGTTCTCCTCCCCGGCGAGGGCGATGTTCACCTGCTGTGTCTGCACGTCCACTCGTGAAAAGGCGGTGCCGTAGAGGCGCACAGGACGCGAGCGGACGGCTGCTGACTCAGCGACGTTCAGCAACTCCTCCGCTTCGCTCCGCCGGCCACGCCGTGCGGCGGGTGTCGCAGCGGCGAGCAGCAGGTTCCCGTAGACGGCGAGCTGTGCTCTGTTCGCCTTCCGGAACGCCGGCTCCAGGTCCTCGGCCTTGCGCTCCGCGACCCTCTGCGCCTCCTCCCAGCGACCCTGACGCAGCAGGACCCAGGAGAGCGTGGACACTCCCATCCCGGACATCAAGGGGTCCGAGGCACGCTCGGCTGCTTCAAGCTGTGCCTTCACGGCCTGGAACGCCCAAGCCGTGTGTCCGGCCTGGGCCGCCAGGCAGGCTGCGAGCTGGTAGGCGAGAGCAAGTCTGGCCCACACCCGGGATGCCTCCGGACCGGCCGCTTCGCGTGTGGCGGCCCGCCCGTCCCGCAGCAGATGAGGAAGCTGGCAGGCGAGTGTGCTGTAAGCACCGCGCCAATAGAGGGAGGTGGCCTCCCCGACGGCGTCCGCCCACACGTCCGCCCGGGGCGGATCCTCGTCCACTTCGTCGATGGGGACTCCGGGGAGAGCGGTCACGTCCTGAATGGCGTCGCGGAGGGCGAGGAGCCCTCCCGTGGCGTCATCGGACTGATGGGCGGTGACGGTGGGACTGCCGAGGAGACGTTCCAGTTCGGTATCCAGGGCGGCGGCGATCGCACGGAGAGTCGTGAGGCGGGCGGATTGCCGTTGCCCCTGTTCCAGCTTGCGGATGGTGTCCACATGGACCTCCGCCCGCGCCGCCAGTTCCTCCTGGGTGACGTCACGGAACTCCCGCAGGGCGCGGATACGGTCGCCGATACTGCTGGCTTTCACCATGGTTGACCCCCGGCCGGACGGTTCTTTTCCCCATCACGCTACGCGCGGCTGGAGCGGTGGGTAAGGGAACAGGGGAAGACGTGCCCGGAGAAGGGAACGGCGTCATGCGTGAGGTGACGTTGGAACGGTACGCGGGACCGGAGGCCTCCGGGCAGCTCGATGCGTTCCTCCCGGCCTACAAGGAGATCTACGCCGAGCCCCCGTACTGCGAAGGCCCGCATGACGTTGCGGAGTTCGCCGACCGGTACCGGACGCAGACCGGGCGCCCCGGTATGCGCCTGGTCCTCGCCCGTGATGCGAAGGAGGTGGTCGGATTCACCTTCGGCTACCTGCTGCCGCCGGACACCGGATGGTGGAAGAACCTCCTGGAGCCGCTTCCGGCGGAGTTCACACGGGAGAACGGCGAGCGGACGTTCGTCGTCATCGAACTCGCTGTCCGCAAACCGTGGCGCCGACGCGGCATCGCCGCCGGACTGCACCGTACGCTCCTCGATGGCCTGAACGCCGAGCGCGTCACCCTCACGATGCGGCCCGAGCCGGAGGCCGCCCCGGCCCAGTCCGCATACGCCGCCTGGGGATACCGCAAGGTCGGCGTCTCGCATCCGTGGGAGGACGCCCCGTACTACGACGCGATGGTCCTCGACCTCTGAGCTCCGTCCACGAAGCGCGCGGTGGATTGCCGGCTTCTGGCCCGAAAGCCGATGGACGAAACGGCAGCGTGACGTCTTCCGGCGGCCGAGGACCTCGACCACAGGGGCCTCGCCCACCTGGCCGGTGAAGCCGCTGCAATGCGTGCGTCGCCGGTCCCGTCCGGGACACCGGGCACGGCGACGCGGGACGATGCCGCGCTCTACGCGGTACCCGGCCCGTCGAGGAGCCGGAGCAGGACGGCGGCCTCCGCGCGGAGCCGGGCGGCGCGGTCGGCGTGTGCGGGTGCCGTCAACTGTGCTGCGGCGTCCAGCCGTTCTGCCGCCTCGGCGCGCACGACGTCGATCACATCGCGCTCGCTCAGCTCCTGCCGCGCCGCTTCGGTGGTACCGGCTCCGGCCGGTGACTGCTCCAGGGCCATGCCGCGGAGTCCGGCTTCGCCCACGGGCACCGCCTCGGCGTTGTCCAGCGCGGCCAGTGTCGCGCGCAGGGCGCTCACCGCCGCCTTGTCGCGGGCGCGCATCGCTTCCGGCAGGGCTTGACGCATACGGAGACGCAGAGACATACCGGTGACCCTAGGGACGGACCCCCGGCTCCACAACGCGATATCCGCGCGGCCGCCGGCCTGACGCCTGCCGGGAGGCCGGAGGCCGCGCGCCTCCCGTCAGGCCGAGGACAGCTGTTCCGCTATCTCCTTGATCCAAGCAGCCGTCTTCGCGGGGTCGTTGAGCGAGTCCGCCCACTCGTCGGCGGTCAGCCGGTGGTTGCCGGGGCCGGCTTTGAGGGCGATGAGGAGGGCTCTGGCCGAGTCCCGCATCTCGGCCGCTGTGGCGCCGCTCCCGCGGATGTCGGGACCCGCCGCCAATCCGTAGATCTTGCGTGCCATGGCCTGGCGTTCGCCGTTCTCCACCTTCTTCCAGAACTTCAGGGCCTCCTTCAGCGCGTCCTCGCGGGAGGCGGGCTCCGCCGGGGTCTCCTCCTCCGCCGCCCAGCGTTCGGGGTGGCGGGCCCCGTCGTAGCGCTTCATGCCCGCGCGGCCCGCCCGGTAGGCGGCGACGCCGAGGATGAGGCCGGCCGCACCCGCGGCGAGGCCCCAGCCGACCGGGTTGCTCGCCAGCCCGGCTCCTCCCGCCGTGGCGGCGACCGCCGTCACGATGCCGCCCGCGGCCTTGGTGGACTCGCCCACGGCGGTGGCCGCCTGCTTGCCCATCTTGTGGCGCTGCTTGCCGAGCGCGTACGTGTGTACCGTGTTCAGCGTGTTCACGTCCTCGGCGCGCCGGAGGTCTCCGGCGGCGTCGCGGGCGTCGCCCATCGCCGCCCAGGCCGCGTCGATGGCCTCGGAGACGCGCTCCAGCCGGTCCTCGCCCTCGTGGTCCCACTGCAGGTCCAGTGCGACGTACGCCTCGGCCGCGGCCCATTCGGCCTGCTCCCGCGCCTGGCTGAGCCGGGCCAGCGCTCCCTCCTCGGTGCGGTCGGGCTTGTCCAGCCCTTTCAGGGCACGGTATTTGCGGGCCGTCGTCCCGAAGCGGCTCGCGGCGCGGGCGCCCTTCACCGCGCCGACGGCACCGGAGCCGATACCGCTCGCCTCGGCCGTTGTCATGGCGTTCGCCGCCTTCTGGGCCTTGGTCAGCTCCTTGGCGATGGCGAGGGCGTAGCTTCCCGAGCTGGCGGCGCCGACGACCGCGTCGGTCGTCTTCGAGGTGGACTTCTTGTCCGCTTCGTGGAAAGCGGCGCCCTTCTCGTGCTTCTTGGCGCTCTTCCTGGCTTTGGCCGCATCCATGCCGCTGAGCACGGTGCCGGCGGTCTCCGTGACGAGGTTCTCCGACGCGGCGGCGGTCCCCGAGGAGGCGGCCGAGTGTTTGAGCCCGTCGTTGACCGTGGCGGAGGCCTGCTGGGAGAAACCCGCGTTGGCGGGGACATGGACGCCCTTGACGAAGGTGTCGATGAATTCGAGGTTCTTCTTGACCCGGTCGAGGACCGCGGCGATCCGCTCGCGGTAACTCTTCGGTGCGGCGGACGCGTTGCCGTTCTCCGGCGCATTCCCTTGCGCCGTGTTCGCCGTGTTCGCCGTGTTGGCCGTATTAGCCGTGTTCGTCGTCTTCGCCGCGCCCCTGGCGCGCTGCACCGCCGCGGTCGCGGCCCGGTTGCCGGCGCCGGCCTGGATCGCGCGGAGGGCGCGCTCCGCCGGGTTTCCCGGCGGACTCCCTGTCCGGCTTCGGTCCCGGCGCTGCCGGTTCGGCGTCGGGGCGCTCACGGACGGCCGAGCCGGGGTGCGGTGGACCGGGGTGCTCATGGACGTGCCTCTCCTGGGCCGGACCGGGCGAGGGGAGAGTAGCCAGGCCCGGCCAACGGAAAGGGAGCAGCCGGGAAACGGTCCGCGGATGGTGTGCGACGCGTTGTGGCGGATTCCGCCGCACACGGCCGCGGCCCGCCGGCCGCCCCCGTGAACGGGAAACTTCCGGCGGGCCGTTGACGTCGCCCGGTGCGTCTGAGCCGAGTCGTGTCAGTCCAGTCAGTCCAGTCAGTCGAGTCAGTCGTGTGGGACGACCGCGACCGGGACGGAGCAGTGGTGCAGCACCGCGTGGGCGACGGCGCCGAGGTGGGTGCCGATGGGCGAGCGGCGGATGCGGCGGCCGATGACCACCAGGGAGGCGTCGCAGCCCGACTCCAGCAGGTGGTCGGCCGGCTTGCCGATGACCGCCTGGGCTTCGACCTCGACCCCGGGGAACTTCTGCCGCCAGGTGCGCAGGATGTCGGCGAGCTGGGCGGACCGCCGCTCGCCGAGCTCGGACTCCAGGTCGGCGGACTGGGGCAGGTCGCCGTGGGGCGCCACGCTCCAGCCGTGCACCACGCGCAGCCGGGTGTCGCGCCGCGCGGCGGCGTCGAAGGCGAACTCCAGTAGTTCGTCGCTGGGCGAGGACAGGTCCAGTCCGAGGACCACGTCCTTGTACGGGCTGGCGGCGGAGGTGCGGCCCGCCGGGTCCGGCCGGTGCTCGTCGCCCGCCTGCTCCCCGGCGCGGACCAGGACGACCGGCCGGCGGGCGTGGGCGGCGGTGGACAGTCCGACCGAGCCCACCAGGAAGCCGGTCAGCCCCTTGAGACCGCGGGAGCCGAGGACCAGCAGCTCGGACTCGTCCGCGACCAGCGGCAGCACCTCCACCGGGTGGCCGCGGAGCTGGTCCCTGGTGATCTCCAGGTCCGGGTGGCGGGTGCTGAGTTCTTCGGTGGCCTCGCGCGGGATGCGCTCGGCCCAGTGGCGCTGGACCTCGGGGCCGCTGCTCGGCGGGAGCGGGTACGGGAGCGGCTCCCAGACGTGGACGACGCGCAGCGGCAGTCCGCGGAGCTCAGCCTCGCGGGCCGCCCAGTCGGCGGCTGCGATGCTCTCGCGGGAGCCGTCGAGACCGAGGGTGACGGGACGGGACATGGTGGCTACCTCCAGGATTCGAACGCCGCGGTGACGTCCTTGCTTCGGTTCCAGACTCGCAGGCGGGAGGCGGCTGTTGGAGGGCCGCAGGTCCCGGTCGCGGAACCGGCGGTCCCGGAACGCGCCGGGCCCTTCCGCGCCGGGCTGGGGCGGGGAAGGGCGGGTGGGGCGGGCGTGGCCCGTGATCCGGCGGTGCCGTGCGGCCGGGCGGGGCCGGCGGCGCTCGCCGGGTCGCTCCGCACGGGTGCGCGCCGGTGCGACGCGGCCGGATCAGAGCCGGGCGGCCACGTACTCCGTGAGGTCCAGCAGCCGGTTGCTGTAGCCCCACTCGTTGTCGTACCAGCCGAAGACCTTGACCAGCTCGCCGTGTGCCTGCGTGAGCGGGGCGTCCACGATGCAGGAGGCCGGGTCGCCGACGATGTCGCGGGAGACGATCGGCGCCGTGCTCACCCGCAGCACGCCCTTCAGCGCGCCCTCGGCCGCCTCGGCGAAGGCCTCGTTGATCTCCTCGGTGGTGGTCTCGCGGCGCAGCACCAGCGCGAGGTCGGTGAGCGAGCCGTCCTCGACGGGGACGCGGACGGCGATGCCGTCCAGGGCGCCGGCCAGCTCGGGCAGGACCAGGCCGACGGCGCGGGCGGCGCCGGTGGACGTCGGGATGATGCTCACGGCGGCCGTGCGGGCGCGGCGCAGGTCCTTGTGCGGACTGTCCAGCACCGACTGGTCGTTGGTGTAGCCGTGGATGGTCGTCATCAGCCCCTTGACGATGCCGAACCGCTCGTGGAGCACCTTCACCATCGGCACCACGCAGTTGGTGGTGCAGGAGGCGTTGGACACGATCTCGTGCCGCTCGGCGTCGTAGTCCGTCTCGTTGACGCCCATGACGATGGTGGCGTCCACGTCCTTGCCGGGCGCGGAGAGCAGCACCTTGCGGGCGCCGGCCTTGAGGTGGCGGGCGATCTCCTCGCGGGTGCGGAAGCGGCCGGTGGCCTCGATGACGATGTCCACGCCGTGCTCAGCCCAGGCCAGTTCGGCCGGGTCGCGCTCGGCGGTGACGGCGATGCGGTGGCCGTCCACGGTGATCGAGCCGGCGTCGTGCGAGACGGTGCGGCCGAGCCGCCCGTAGGTGGAGTCGTACTCCAGGAGGTGCGCGAGGGTCGCCGTGGGCGCGATGTCGTTGACCGCCACCACTTCGACCGGTGTGGTGTCGTCCGTCCGCCCCAGGGCGCTGCGCAGGTAGTTGCGCCCGATGCGGCCGAATCCGTTGATGCCTACCCGTACGGTCATGTCCGTTCCTCCGGAACGTTGTGTGCTGGCGGATGCGTGGTGACGGCGGTGCGTGTGCCGGGCGAGGGGCCCGGGGCCGGGTGCGGGACCGGACCCGGACATCCGGCCGGGCCGGCGGTGCTGGGCGCCGGCCCGGTCGGGGTTTCCCTGTCGCGGCTCATGAGGTTCAGAGGAGCCAGCGGTTCTTGCGGACGATGGGCAGTTCCGCCCACTTGCGGCCCAGGCCCCAGGTGTTGCCGGCGTAGGCGGCGGCGAGGGCGATCAGGACCAGCGCGTAGATCAGGTGGTAGTCGGCCACGGGGTTGGTCGACATGCTCGGCGCGCCGTTCGACAGGTGTTGCGCGAGTGGCCATTCGGCCGCCCACATCAGCATCATCATCAGGGACCCGGCGGCGGCGGTCAGCCGCAGCGCCACACCGCTGAGGAGTGCCACGCCGATGCCCAGCAGGCCGAGCATGAACAGCCAGTTCGCCCAGCCGGCGCCCGCGATGTCGTGGAAGGTGGACTCCAGCGGTCCGACGGCGACGCCGCTGAGGAAGCCCTTGGTGGGCGATCCGCCGTCGATCCAGCCCTTGCCCGCGGGGGTGGCGTAACCCCATCCGAAGGTCTTGTCGAGGAAGGCCCAGAGGAAGACGAAGCCGGTCACGATGCGGACGATCGCGAAGGTCTTCGCCCCGGCCGGGGTCATCACCGCGCCGTGCTCCGGGGCGGTCTGGGCCGCACGCTGGGACGGGACCTGCATGCTGCGGTTCAGACGGGGTTCCTGCATGACGGCCATGACGGGCTCCTTCACTCGGGGTGGACCCTTTCGGGTGTCTCCCGTCCGGTGGCTCCCGGTCGGGGTGACGCTTTAACCATGGCGCTTCGGACCGGTGTGCGACCGGTGCCGAAAGACCGCCTCGTACGGGCCCAACGGCCCCCGTTTCCCGGGCCCCTTGGACGCCGGGCGGGCCCGGCCGGGAAAGGTCCCGGGCGGGGTGCGCGCGGGGGCGCCGTACGGCCCGGGCCCCGGTGGGCCGAACGGCCCCGTCACCGGCCCGGGCAGCCCCTGTGAAGTGCGGGGGGCCGGGCGGATCGTGGAATCGCGACCCGTGGCCGCGCCGCCCGTACCGGTACACCGCCGGCAGCGGGCGGGCGGGACGAGCCGGACGAAGGAACCCACGCACCGGACCGGCCCGCACAGGACCGGGGGATGAGGAGATGGCCATGAAGCAGCGGAAGGTCGGCAGCGTGATGACGGACGACGTCGTCCGGGTCGTCCGCACCACCCCGTTCAAGGACATCGCGGCCCTGCTCGACGAGCACCGCATCAGCGGGGTGCCCGTCGTGGACGACGACGAGAAGGTCCTCGGCGTGATCTCCGAGACGGACCTCATGGCCCGGCAGACCGAGCAGACGGACCCGGGGGAGCGGCGCCACCGCTTCCGGCTCACCCCCGCCGCGTACCGGACCGCCGCCAAGGCCCGCGCCCGGACGGCCGGCGAACTGATGTCCTCCCCGGCGGTCACCGTGCGCGCCGAGAGTTCCATCGCTGAGGCGGCCCGCATCCTGGCCAAGTACCGCGTCGAACGGCTGCCCGTGATCGACGAGGAGGACCGGCTGGTCGGCATCGTCACCCGCCGCGACCTGCTCCAGGTCTTCCTGCGGCCCGACGAGGAGATCCGCGCCGAGGTGATCGACGAGGTGCTGGTCCGCACCCTGTGGCTGGTGCCGCAGGCCGTCAAGGTCACCGTCACCGACGGCGTCGTCACGCTGGAGGGCGAGCTGGAGCGCAGCAGCGAGGTGCCCGTCGCCGTCCGGATGACCGGGCAGATCGACGGCGTCGTCTCCGTGGTGGACCGGCTGACCTCCCGCTACGACGACTCCCGGCTGCGGCCGGCCGAGGCGTCGACCGCGCAGGGCACCGTCGACGACTGGCTGCGCAGCCTCTGATGGCCAGGGCCCTCGGGCTCCCGGAATCCCGGGCCTCCCGCATCCGTGGCCGTCGCACACCCGAGCGCCACACCGACCGAGGAGAAGCCGTGCAGAGCGGAGAGCACATCGTCAATGACGTGATGACGCACACGGTCATCGGCGTCGGCCGGGACGCTCCCTTCAAGGAGATCGTCCGGACCATGCTGCAGTGGGAGATCAGCGCCCTGCCCGTGCTGGCCGAGGACGGCCGGGTCATCGGCGTGGTCTCCGAGGCCGATCTGCTGCCGAAGGAGGAGTTCCGCAGGCTCTGTCCGCCCGGCCTGGACGATCCCGGGCGCCGGCGCGACGTGGTGAAGGCGGAGGCGTACACCGCCGGGGAGCTGATGACCTCCCCCGCCGTCACCGTGCGGGCGGGCGCCACCCTCGCCGAGGCCGCGCGGCTCATGGCGCTGCGCAAGGTCAAACGGCTGCCGGTGACCGACCCCGGGGGCATGCTCGCCGGAGTCGTCAGCCGGGGAGACCTGCTGAAGGTCTTCCTCCGCTCCGACGAGGACATCGAGGAGGAGGTGCGCCGCGAGGTGACCGGCCCGCTGTTCGGCGCCTCGGCGGCCGTGGAGGTGCGCGTACGGGAGGGCATGGTGGTCCTCGCCGGACGGATCCCCGACTGCGCCCTGGTCCCGGTCGCCGCCCGGCTGACCCGCGCGGTGGCCGGTGTGGTGGACGTGGAGTGCGCCTTCGCCGGGCCCGAGCCGTGCCCGCCGGTCACCCCGCCGGCCGCTCGGCCGGTCGCTCAGCCGGCCATCCCGCCGCTCGCCGTCGGGGGAGTGCCGGAGGCCTGACCCCTGGGGGGCCGCCTCCGCCCGCCCGTCCCGGCGGCACGGGCATCGGCAGCCGCCGCGGCGCGGGGCACGCACCGGTCCCCGTACGGATCCGGGTCAGGGAGATCCGTACGGGGGTCGGCGCCTGTGCGGCCGCTTCGGGACCGGTGGGCCCGCCCCGTTATCTTCTTCGCGGTCCTGCAAGAGGGCTGCTGGCCTCCGGGCCCGGCATGACTGTTGCCCCCTGTCGTTGGGATGACCTGGGGGGTGGTGTCACCGGGCCCGAGGGGTGCCGTCGGAGACGCTGATCAGAGGCCCGACCACCGCCCGGCCGGGCGCAATGCCCGGCCACTCGCGGGCGGCAGGTCTGCATAACGTGGATGCGCGCGAACGGCCCCGCCACCGAGGCCGGCACGGCATCGACGCATGTGGGGGCACGGTGATCGACATCGACGAGACGGGCGTCTTCCTCGGCCTGGACGTCGGCAAGAGCAGCCATCACGGACACGGACTCACCCCGGCCGGGAAGAAGGTGTTCGACAAGCCGCTGCCCAACAGCGAACCGAAACTGCGGGCCGTCTTCGACAAGCTCCGTGACAAGTTCGGCCGGGTGCTGGTGATCGTGGACCAGCCCGCCTCCATCGGCGCCCTGCCGCTGACCGTCGCCCGCGACGCGGGCTGCCAGGTCGCCTATCTGCCCGGGCTGGCGATGCGCAGGATTGCCGACCTCTACCCGGGTGAAGCCAAGACCGACGCCCGCGACGCGGCCGTTATCGCGGACGCTGCACGCACCATGCCCCACACCCTGCGTTCCCTCGACCTCACGGACGAGATCACCGCCGAGCTGACCATGCTGGTCGGCTTCGACCAGGACCTGGCCGGCGAGGCCAACCGCACCTCCAACCGCATCCGCGGCCTGCTCACCCAGTTCCACCCCAGCCTCGAACGCGTCCTGGGACCCCGCCTGGACCATCCCGCCATCACCTGGCTACTGGAGCGCTACGGCTCCCCGGCCGCCCTGCGCAAGGCCGGCCGCCGCAAACTCGTCGAGGTCATACGGCCCAAGGCCCCGCGCATGGCCCAGCGACTCGTCAACGACATCTTCACCGCCCTCGACGAACAGACCGTCGTCGTCCCGGGAACCGGCACCCTGGACGTCATCGTGCCCTCGCTGGCCAAGTCGCTGGCCACCGTCCACGAACAACGCCGCGCACTGGAAACCCAGATCGAGACCCTGCTGGAGGCTCACCCTCTTTCCCAGGTCCTGACCTCGATGCCCGGCATCGGCGTCAGGACCGCCGCAGTCCTCCTGACCACCATCGGCGACGGCAGCTCCTTCCCCACCGCCGCCCACCTCGCCTCCTACGCCGGCCTCGCCCCCACCACCCGACAGTCCGGATCCTCCATCCACGGCGAACACGCCCCCAGAGGCGGAAACCGACAGCTCAAACGCGCGATGTTCCTCTCCGCGTTCGCCGCCCTCCACGACCCCGCCTCCCGCACCTACTACGACCGCTGCCGAGCCCGGGGCAAAACCCACACCCAAGCCCTCCTCCGCCTCGCCCGCCACCGCATCAGCGTCCTCTTCGCCATGCTCCGCGACGGCACCTTCTACGAACCCAGAACCCCACGACTCGCTTGACGAAAGACATAGAGGCACCCCCCGGGGGGTCCCGCCGAGCCGGTGACCAACGGACGGCACCACAGGGACCGTTCGGCCCTAACCGGCAGGTCCCCGGCGGCGTGACGATCGGTGGAGCGACGGTTCACCACTCCCCGAGGGACACCATGGCCGAGGAACGCGAGGCAGCACCGGAGAAGCCCATCAGGGTCTTCCTGCTCGACGACCACGAGGTCGTCCGGCGCGGAGTCCAGGACCTGCTGGAGTCGGAGCCGGACATCAACGTCGTCGGCGAGGCGGTCACCGCCGAGCAGGCACTCGTCCGCGGCCCCGCGCTCAGGCCCGACGTCGCCGTGCTCGACGTACGCCTGCCCGACGGGAACGGCATCGCCGTCTGCCGCGAGCTGCGCGACCGGATGCCGGACCTGGCCTGCCTGATGCTCACCTCGTTCGACGACGACGAGGCGCTGCTCGACGCCATCATGGCCGGGGCCTCCGGATACGTCCTCAAGCAGATCACCGGCCTCGACCTGGTGTCGGCCGTCCGCACCGTGGCCTCCGGGCAGTCCATGCTCGACCCCGCCACCACCGCCCGGCTGATGACCAGCCTGCGCGGCGAGGACGACGAGGCGGCGGCCCGGGACGAGGTGCTGGCCGACCTGTCCCCGCGGGAACGGGAGATCCTCGGCCTCATCGGCGAGGGGCTGACCAACCGCGAGATCGGCCGGCGGCTCTACCTCTCCGAGAAGACCGTCAAGAACCACATCTCCCGGCTGCTCGCCAAGCTCGGCGTGGAGCGCCGGATCCAGGCCGCCGTCCTGGCCACCCAGGCGGCACCGCAGCCGTCCCTGCAACACGGCACCTGCTGAAAACCGGGCCCGGACGGGACCCGGACGGCGCGTTTTCCACGGCGCGGGCATCCCACGCCGGGCACCGGGAGGACTGACGACATGACGACCACCGCCCCGCCGGACACGGCCACCCTGGAGAAGCTGATCTCCGCCTCCGTGGCCGCACCCTCGATGTACAACACCCAGCCCTGGCGCTACCGGCTGGACACCGACACCGCCACCGTGGAGATCCGCGCCGCGGCGGAGCGGGCGCTGCGCCACGCCGACCCGGTCGGCCGCGCGCTGCACGTCTCCGTCGGCGCGGCCCTGTTCAATCTGCGTGTCGCCGCCGCCCACCTCGGCTGGGAACCGGTGGTCCGCCTGCTGCCGCGCCCCGGCGAGCCCGACCTGCTGGCCGCCGTGCGCCTGGCCGGCCAGCCCCTCCGGGGCAGCCACCGCCCGGACCTCTACGAAGCCCTGTGGCACCGGCACAGCAGCCGCTTCCCGTACTCCGCGCACCCGCTGCCGACCCGGCTCCCGGCCGAGCTCACCGAGGCCGCGCACGCCGAGGGCGTGCTGCTCTCCTTCCCCGGCCCGGGCGAGACGACCCGGCTGCTGCGCGTCACCGCGGAGGGCGAGCGCCGCAACACCCACGACCAGGTCCGGCGTGCGGAGAGCCGCCGGTGGATACGGGAGGGGACGGCCGACGGGATGCCCGGCTCCGTGCTGGGCCCGCAGGACGCCACGGGACAGCTGCCCATGCGGGATTTCGCCGGTCTGCGTCCCGCCAGCGGCCGTCCGACCGCCGTCTTCGAACGGCGCCCCGTCATCGCCGTCCTCTCCACCACCCACGACCGCCGGGCCGACTGGCTGCGCGCCGGGCAGGCCCTCGAACACGTACTGCTGGTCGCCACCGCCGAGGGCGTCCGGGCGTCCATGCTCCACCAGGGCCTGGAGTACCCGGACCTGCGCTGGGCCCTGGGCGACGGCCGCGGCCGGCCCCGCCACGTCCAGATGCTGATCCGCCTCGGCTACGGCCCCACCGGCCCGGCCACCCCGCGCCGCCCGGTCCGCATGGTCCGCGACCGCTGACGAACGGGCCCGCCCGGCCCTCGACGAGCAGCCCTCCCCGGACCAGGCCTCGACGAGCAGCCCTCCCCGGATGGACCAGGACCGCGTCGACAGGCCCGGTCCTCCCCCGACCGGCGGCGGCCCCGGCCGCACCGGGCCGCCGCCCCCGCCCGTGCTCCTCCGGCACGGGACCCCGCGCCCCGGACGCCTCCGCCAGTCCGGGGCGCGGGCCGTGGCTCGGGGCGGGATCCGGCGCGTCGGGCCGCACGAGGACCCGGCCTGCGAAGCCGGGCCACAGGGCCGCGCGGGCGCGGGGCGTCACCAGATCTTGCGTGCGCCCGCGTCCGCGATCAGGGAGCGGATCGGTATGAGTTGCTTCGACGCGACGGTGCTCAGCGTCTGCTGTGACAGGTGGAAGCCGAAGTCCTCGGCGACGAGCTTCTTCCACGGCCGCGCGAGGATGTTGTGGGTCGCCCAGCGCGCGAAGCAGGGCCGCCGCATGATGAACTCGGCCGGCTCCCATGCACGGTCCAGGAGCTGTTCCCGGGGGAGTACGTCGCTGACGATGCCGAGCTCGAGAGCGGTCCTCGCCGGGATCGGCTTGCCTCCGCAGATGTGGTAGGCGGCTCGTTTGGTACCCATGAGCCCCTGCAGGACGAGGGCCTGCCCGTCGCCGGGGGCGCTGCCGGCCAGGAAGTACGGGTCCATGAAGTCCGCCTCTTCCATGGCGAGTGTGATGTCGCAGAGCAGGGCGAACTCGGTATGGATACCGGGTCCGTTCACCGCCGCGATCGTGGGGATGTCGAGGTTGCCGACGAAGCTCTCGATGGGCTTCCAGCCGTCGTAGGTCTGCTGGAAGATGTGGTCGGGTCCTCGTCGGTGATCGGCTTCTGCCAGGTCTTGTCGGGGTCGCCCCGGAACCAGCTGTCGCCGGTCGCGATGATGATGAGGACCTGGTTCCCGGGGTTGTTGCCCACGTCCTGCCAGACGCGGCTCCAGGCGTTGCGCGCGGCCCAGTTGTGGATGTACGGGCCGTCGTCCGTGTGCAGGCGGAGCTCGATGACGCCGTTCTCGCGGCGCATCTTGAAGAAGGCGGAGTACCTCTCGGAGTACTCCTCGAAGGGGACGGGCGGGACGTGCCCGGTCCAGGTGTCGCTGTGGTTGCCGTGGTTGCCGTGGTCACTTGAACGGTGACGAGGACAAGCCGATCAAGCCCAAGCCGTAAGGCGAGCCGCGCACCGGCCGTCCACGGGGCAGTTCGGGGCGACGACGGGTGCTGCGGGCCGGCAGTCGCCGTTGGGGTTGGGGTTACGGCGCTGGGTGGGCGGCGCGATGGTGGTGGCGGGTGCGTCGCGGGCTGCCCGTTGTCGTGGTGGTGGGGGTTACGGCATCCGTGCTGGGGGTGGGCCGGGGGTCGGTCGTCTATCCGGTGCCGTGCGCGCCCGGGGTCGTGTTTGAAAAGCATGGCGTGGCTGGTGCCGGTGGGGGTGCGCGGAAGCACACGCGCGCCTGGGTTCTTCGGCTTCCCGTTCGTCGTGGCGGGCTGTCGGTGGTGACGGTCGTGGGGGGTGGCTGCGCGGCGGGCTCTGCTCTCTCCCCTCACCCCTCACCCCTCACCCCTCTTGCCTCCTCTTACCTCTCGCCGGTTGCCGGTTGCTGCTTGCTGGTCGGTGGGGGCTGGGGGCGGCTCGTGCCCGTGGAGGCCGAGGTGCCTGCCGTCGCCGGTGCGCGTCGACGCCGAGGTGCGCGCGTGGCCCCTGCCAGGCGTTGCCCGTCTGGTGGTGGTCCGGGGTGGGTTCCAGATTCTGGGCAGGGGTGTGGGCCCCTCCGCGTGGTGGCGAAGGGGCTGGCGCCGGTGGCTCCCGGGGGGTGCCTCTATGTCTTTCGTCAAGCGAGTCGTGGGGTTCTGGGTTCGTAGAAGGTGCCGTCGCGGAGCATGGCGAAGAGGACGCTGATGCGGTGGCGGGCGAGGCGGAGGAGGGCTTGGGTGTGGGTTTTGCCCCGGGCTCGGCAGCGGTCGTAGTAGGTGCGGGAGGCGGGGTCGTGGAGGGCGGCGAACGCGGAGAGGAACATCGCGCGTTTGAGCTGTCGGTTTCCGCCTCTGGGGGCGTGTTCGCCGTGGATGGAGGATCCGGACTGTCGGGTGGTGGGGGCGAGGCCGGCGTAGGAGGCGAGGTGGGCGGCGGTGGGGAAGGAGCTGCCGTCGCCGATGGTGGTCAGGAGGACTGCGGCGGTCCTGACGCCGATGCCGGGCATCGAGGTCAGGACCTGGGAAAGAGGGTGAGCCTCCAGCAGGGTCTCGATCTGGGTTTCCAGTGCGCGGCGTTGTTCGTGGACGGTGGCCAGCGACTTGGCCAGCGAGGGCACGATGACGTCCAGGGTGCCGGTTCCCGGGACGACGACGGTCTGTTCGTCGAGGGCGGTGAAGATGTCGTTGACGAGTCGCTGGGCCATGCGCGGGGCCTTGGGCCGTATGACCTCGACGAGTTTGCGGCGGCCGGCCTTGCGCAGGGCGGCCGGGGAGCCGTAGCGCTCCAGTAGCCAGGTGATGGCGGGATGGTCCAGGCGGGGTCCCAGGACGCGTTCGAGGCTGGGGTGGAACTGGGTGAGCAGGCCGCGGATGCGGTTGGAGGTGCGGTTGGCCTCGCCGGCCAGGTCCTGGTCGAAGCCGACCAGCATGGTCAGCTCGGCGGTGATCTCGTCCGTGAGGTCGAGGGAACGCAGGGTGTGGGGCATGGTGCGTGCAGCGTCCGCGATAACGGCCGCGTCGCGGGCGTCGGTCTTGGCTTCACCCGGGTAGAGGTCGGCAATCCTGCGCATCGCCAGCCCGGGCAGATAGGCGACCTGGCAGCCCGCGTCGCGGGCGACGGTCAGCGGCAGGGCGCCGATGGAGGCGGGCTGGTCCACGATCACCAGCACCCGGCCGAACTTGTCACGGAGCTTGTCGAAGACGGCCCGCAGTTTCGGTTCGCTGTTGGGCAGCGGCTTGTCGAACACCTTCTTCCCGGCCGGGGTGAGTCCGTGTCCGTGATGGCTGCTCTTGCCGACGTCCAGGCCGAGGAAGACGCCCGTCTCGTCGATGTCGATCACCGTGCCCCCACATGCGTCGATGCCGTGCCGGCCTCGGTGGCGGGGCCGTTCGCGCGCATCCACGTTATGCAGACCTGCCGCCCGCGAGTGGCCGGGCATTGCGCCCGGCCGGGCGGTGGTCGGGCCTCTGATCAGCGTCTCCGACGGCACCCCTCGGGCCCGGTGACACCACCCCCCAGGTCATCCCAACGACAGGGGGCAACAGTCATGCCGGGCCCGGAGGCCAGCAGCCCTCTTGCAGGACCGCGAAGAAGATAACGGGGCGGCGGCTACGTGATGTGGGCGAGGGGCTGGGGTGGGTTGGTGTAGGTGTGGCCGGTCGGTGCGGTCCAGGTGACTGCGCCGGTGTCGGGGTTGCGCTGCACCTGCCATTCGGTGCGGTGTTTCAGCAGGTGGTGGCGTCGGCACAGCGGCATCAGATTGTCCGGCTCCGTCGCCCCGCCCGCTTGCGGATCCTGGTGGTCGAAGGGCTGGATGTGGTCCAGGTCGCAGCGGTGGGCGGGCATCTGGCAGGAGGGGAAGGTGCAGGTCATGTCGCGGGCGGTGACGTGGCGTTGGGTCTCGGCGGTGGGCTTGTAGGTGGTCGGATCGGTCTTGACCAGCAGCCCGGTCTTCGGGTGGGTGATCAGACGCCGCCAGATCGTGCCCGGAGCGAAAGCCACCTCCCGCGCCGCGGTGGCGCTGATCGGCCCGTAGCCCTTGAGGTGTCCGGGCTCCTCATCCGCCCCGATCAACGTGTCGAGGGACACCGTCATTTGGACCACTGCCGCCGACCGGCCACCGGGGGTCGCGTCTCCGGCGGGGCGGTTGACGACCAGGTCATACAGGGCGTCCACCCGCTTCTGGTTCAGCGTGCGCCCGTCATCGCCGAAGGTGGCGGCGTGCGCATCGACGGCAGCATCCAGCTGGGCGGCCTGGGGGGTGGGGAGGAACGCGGTCCAGGTGGCCATACCGTCCTCGGTCGCGCGGTGCCAGATCGTGCGGTCCTCCCGCCGCCGGCGATGCCGCCGCTCCGCCCCCAGCGGATCCGCCCGCAGCACCGCCCGGTTCAACGCCCGCCGGGTCTGGCCGACGGACTGGCCCGGCATCTTGGGCAGCACCATGGCCTCCACCCGCGCGGCGGCTTCCGGGTCGAGGGTGCCGGTGACCTCCGTCACCGCCTTCGCCTGCAGATAGCAGATCTCCCCGCGCTCCAACAGGCCGACGGTGGTGGGGAAACGGCCCTCCAGGGCGGTGGCGACCGCCAGACGCTCCGCGGCCGTGTTCCCCGATAGCTTCAACGCACAGGCAACATCCTCACAGGCGAAGTCCCAGTCATAGTCCGCCCAACCCCTCCCATCCGGCCTCGCATCCAGAGCATCCGCCTCGATATCCGCCAGCAGACCCACCTGCTGCGCCTGAATCCAGGAGGTGTGCCGCTCCCAGGCCTTCAAAGCATCGATCCGCCCCGTGGTGGAAAGCTGCTCGCGCTCCAACAGGCCGAGCATCGCCGCCGTCTGCGGACCCGGCACAGCCGTGGCCAGGTGCGCGGCCCACTCATCCGCCGTCACCGGCCCTCCCCGCGGGCCGGTTGTTTCGGTCTCGTCGTGGTCGAGCAGCGTGGCCTGCATGACATTCCCCCCGTCCGGATCACCCGTGTGAACTCCCGCCCTCACGCAGCGAGTTCCTACCCCCTATTTTCCGTCACGGACGGTGATGAATCCAGGTCCAGAGCATGGAACCACCCGAACGAGTGAGCGAAAGCGGACCCGGGAACTCCACCTACCGCCCCCGTCCCATATCAGCACCACCACGGACCGCCAGCACTCCGAACGCGGCCGCCGACGCGCCGGAGAACCGGGGCCTCACACCGACCTCATCCCGGCAACAACCGACACGACCACAGCAGCCACCGACAATCACCACCCGCGACCGCCACCACCGACAGCCCGCCACAACGAACGGGAAGCCGAGAAGCCCAGGCGCGCGTGTGCTTCCGCGCACCCCCACCGGCACCAGCCACGCCATGCTTTTCAAGCCGTCCCCGGGCGCGCACGGCACCGGATAGACGACCGACCACGGGGCCACCCCCGACACGGATGCCGTAACCCACCACAACCACAACGGGCAGCCCGCGACGCACCCGCCACCACCACCGCGCCGCCCACCCGGCGCCGTAAACGCAACCACCCACCGGTCGCGAGTGCTCCCTGGACAAGCGTCAGTCTTCACCACTGCTGCTCTGCTTCCCGACTGGTGCTCGTGCGGGAGCTGACGATCGCAGGCCAACCTGTGGAGTCGGCCCGCTTCGGAGTGGTCGCAAACTTTGAGCTTCTTCAGCTTCTTCAGCTGCTTCCTGGTCCGCAGCCGTGCTTGCCGCCCTGCTCAGGGGCGGTATGGAGAACACCCACCCGGTGGTGCACGACTCAGACAGTGGTCCGGTACGGGTCCGGTACATCCCGCGCATCATGCCCGTACGCCCGTACGCCCGTACGCCCGTACGCCCGTACCCGGCCCTGACATGCCGGGTACGGGCGCGACCCCGGGTTGGTGGCCGGACCCGGCTGCCCCGGGGTTCGGGGGCCGGGCCCGGCCGCCGCCGGTCACTTCGTCGTGTCGGTCCCGTCGTCCGGGATCGCCGCGCGGCCGGCCTCCAGGCGGGCCACCGGGACCCGGAAGGGGGAGCAGGACACGTAGTCCAGTCCGGCGCCGTGGAAGAAGTGGACCGAGTCCGGGTCGCCGCCGTGCTCGCCGCAGACGCCGATCTTCAGGTCCGGGCGGGCGGCGCGGCCCTCGGCGACCGCGATCTCCACCAGCCGGCCCACGCCCTCCCGGTCGAGGGTCTCGAACGGGGAGACCGGGAAGATGCCCTTCTCCAGGTAGGCGGAGAAGAACTCGGCCTCGACGTCGTCCCGGGAGAAGCCCCAGGTGGTCTGGGTCAGGTCGTTCGTCCCGAAGGAGAAGAACTCCGCGGCCTCCGCGATCCGGCCCGCGGTGAGCGCGGCCCGGGGCAGTTCGATCATCGTGCCGATCGGGAGGTCCACCGTCACGCCTGAGGTCTTGGAGACCTCGGCGAGAACGTGCTCGGCCTCCTCGCGGACCAGGCTCAGCTCCTTGACGGTGTCCACGAGCGGCACCATGATCTCCGCGCGCGGGTCGCCGCCGGCCCGCTTCCGTTCCACCACCGCCTCGGCGATGGCCCGCACCTGCATGGCGAAGAGTCCGGGGACGACGAGGCCCAGGCGCACTCCGCGCAGGCCCAGCATCGGGTTCTCCTCGTGCATCCGGTTGACGGCGGCCAGCAGTTCGACGTCGTGCGGCTCCGGGGTCTCCCCGCGCGCCACGGTCGAGGCGACGCGCACCGAGAGCTCCGTGCGGTCGGGCAGGAACTCGTGGAGCGGCGGGTCGAGCAGCCGGATGGTGACCGGCAGGCCGTCCATCGCGGCGAGGATTCCGGTGAAGTCCTCCCGCTGAAGCGGCAGCAGGGCCGCCAGCGCCGCGTCGCGCTCCTCGTCCGTGGTGGCGAGGATCATCGACTCCACCAGCTTGCGGCGGTCACCGAGGAACATGTGCTCGGTGCGGCAGAGGCCGATGCCCTGGGCGCCGAACCGGCGGGCCCGCTCGGCGTCCTCGGGGGTGTCGGCGTTGGCCCGCACCTGGAGGCGGCGTACGGAGTCCGCGCGCCGCATGATGCGGTCCACGGCCGCGACGACGGGCGCGGAGTCCTCTCCGGCAGCGGTGGTGGTGGCAGCAGCGGTGGCGTCCTCGGCGATCCGCCCGCCGTCCTCGAAGTACCGCATGACCACGGAGTCGATGAGCGGGGCCGCTCCGAGGAGCACCGTGCCGGCCGAGCCGTCCACGGAGATCTCCGTGCCCTCGGTCACCGTGGTGCCGTTGGTGGTGAACCGCCGGGCCTCGACGTCGACCGTCAGTTCCTCGGCGCCGCAGACGCAGACCTTGCCCATGCCGCGGGCGACGACCGCCGCGTGGCTGGTCTTGCCGCCGCGGCTGGTGAGGATGGCCTGGGCGGCGATCATGCCGGGCAGGTCGTCCGGGGTGGTCTCCTGCCGCACGAGGACGACCTTCTCGCCGGCCGCCGCGCGCCGCACCGCCTCGGCGGAGTCGAACACCGCGACGCCGACGGCGGCACCGGGGGAGGCCGGGATGCCGTGCGCGAGCGTGGCGCCGACCGCCTCGGTGTCGAAGCGGGGGAACATCAGCCGGGCGAGCCGGTCGCCGGAGACCCGCGCCAGGGCCTCGTCCTCGCTGACCATGCCCTCGTCGGCCAGTTCGGAGGCGATGGCGAAGGCGGCCTCGGCGGTGCGCTTGCCGACCCGGGTCTGCAGCATCCAGAGCTTGCCGCGCTCGATCGTGAACTCGATGTCGCAGAGGTCGCGGTAGTGGTCCTCCAGCGTCTGCAGGTACTCGCGCAGCTGTGCGTACGAGGTGGGGTCGGTCTTCCCGAGGTCCTCCAGCGGCACGGTGTTGCGGATGCCGGCGACGACGTCCTCGCCCTGCGCGTTGGCCAGGTAGTCGCCGTAGATGCCGGGGCGCCCGGTGGCCGGGTCGCGGGTGAAGGCGACACCGCTGCCGGAGTCGGGGCCGAGGTTGCCGAAGACCATGCGCTGCACGTTGACGGCGGTGCCCAGGTCGTCGGAGATGTGCTCGCGCCGGCGGTAGATGCGGGCGCGCTCGCCGTTCCAGGAGTCGAAGACGGCGCGGATCGCCCGCTGCAGCTGCTCCTCGGGCTCCTGCGGGAACTCCTCGCCCGTCTCGCGGCGGATGATCTCCTTGTACGTTTCGGTGAGTCCGGTCAGGTCGGCGGCGTCCAGGTGCAGGTCGTCCGAGGCGCCGCGGCGCTCCTTGAGCGCGGCGAGCGCGGCTTCGAACAGAGCGCTGTCGACGCCCATCACGGTGCTGCCGAACATCTGGATGAGGCGGCGGTAGGAGTCCCAGGCGAAGCGCTCCTGCCCGGAGACCTCCGCGAGCCCCAGCACGGAGCGGTCGTTGAGGCCGATGTCGAGGATGGTCTCCATCATGCCGGGCATGGAGAAGCGGGCCCCGGAGCGCACGGAGAGCAGCAGCGGGTCGTCCGCCTGCCCCAGCCGCCGTCCGGCCGACCGTTCGAGCGCCGCCAGGCTCTCCGCCACCTCGATCCCCAGGCCCTCCGGCTCGGAGCCGGTGGCGAGGAAGGCCCGGCAGGCCTCGGTGGTGACGGTGAAGCCGGGCGGCACGGGCAGGCCCATCCGGGTCATCTCCGCCAGGTTGGCGCCCTTGCCGCCGAGCAGGCCGGCCATGTCGCGGCCGCCCTCGGTGAAGTCGTACACGTAACGGACCATGGTGGGGCCTCTTCCTTGGTGAGGACGTGCCTCCACGGTCGCCCGGAACACCGGGGCCCGACAGGTCCCTGTCGTCCCCGCGCGGGGGACCGATCGGCCCCAAGGGTCCCCACCGTCCCGGCGGTCCCGGCCGGGACCCGGCCCGGGGTCCCGGTCGTACCCTGGTTTTGGAGCCCCATCGGCCTGCCGCGGCGGGACCTTCGGGACCTGTGGACGGCCCCGTCGCTGCGGAAGTCTGATGGACGAGGGGCGGCAACAAGCCCCCGGGACACGGCCCCACTGGACCGAGCCCCGCGATCCGCAACGGTCACGCGACCCCACGACGGAGGCTCACCGCAATGACCCGACACGACGCCGGCACCCGGCCCGCCGCGAAGCCCGCCAAGCCCGCGAAGCCCGCCAAGCCCACGCAGTCCGACCAGCCGGCCCAGCCGGCCCCCGTCGGCGGCGCGGGCACCGGCCCGGCCTCCCGCGGCGCGGCGGACAGCGGCGTGACGGGCGGCGGCGCGGCCACCGGCAGCAACGCCTCCGGCGAACGGAACGCCGCCGTCGACCAGTTGGTGACCAACGGCCTCAAGGCCCTGGCCGCGTACGAGCACCTGACCCAGGAGCAGATCGACCACATCGTCGCCAAGGCCTCGGTGGCCGCCCTCGACAAGCACACCCAGCTCGCGCGGATGGCCGTCGACGAGACCGGCCGCGGAGTCTTCGAGGACAAGGCCGCGAAGAACATGTTCGCCTGCGAGCACGTCACCCACAGCATGGCCAAGACCAAGACCGTGGGCGTCATCAGCCGCGACGACATCGAGGACATCGTCGAGATCGCCGAGCCCGTGGGCGTGGTCGCCGCCGTCACCCCCGTCACCAACCCAACCTCCACCACCATCTTCAAGGCGCTGCTCGCGCTCAAGACCCGCAACCCGGTGGTCTTCGCCTTCCACCCCAGCGCCCAGCGGTGCAGCGCCGAGGCGGCGCGCGTCGTGCGGGACGCGGCGGTGGCGGCGGGCGCCCCGGAGCACTGCGTGCAGTGGATCGAGAAGCCGTCCATCGAGGGCACCGCCGCGCTGATGCACCACGACGGCGTCGCGATGATCCTGGCCACCGGCGGCAACAGCATGGTCAAGGCGGCCTACTCCGCCGGCAAGCCCGCGCTGGGCGTCGGCGCCGGCAACGTCCCCGCGTATGTGCACCGCAGTGCCGTGCTGCGCCGGGCCGTCAACGACGTCGTCCTCTCCAAGGCGTTCGACAACGGCATGATCTGCGCCTCCGAGCAGGCCGTCATCCTGGACGAGGAGATCTACGAGGCCGCGCTCGCGGAGTTCGCGAAGCTGCACGCCCACCGGGCCACCGCGGACGAGAAGCGGAAGCTGGAGGCGTTCCTCTTCCCCACCGGCGCCGACGGCGGCGAGGGCTGCGAGGCCAAGGTCAACCCGGCCGTCGTGGGCCAGAGCCCGGCGTGGATCGCCGAGCGGGCCGGCTTCACCGTGCCGCCGGAGACCTCCGTCATCCTCGTCGAGACCGACCACGTCGGCGCCGACGAGCCGCTGACCCGCGAGAAGCTCTGCCCCGTGCTGGCGGTGCTGCGCGCCGGCTCCACCGAACAGGGCTTCGACCTGGCGGCGGCGATGGTCGCCTTCCACGGCCAGGGCCACAGCGCCGTCATCCACGCCGCCGACGAGGAGCTGGCCGAGGCCTACGGCCGCCGGATGAAGACCGTCCGCGTCATCGTCAACGCGCCCTCCTCGCACGGCGCCATCGGCGGCATCTACAACAGCCTGCTGCCGTCGCTGACCCTCGGCTGCGGCTCCTGGGGCTCGACCTCCGTCTCGAACAACGTCTCGGCCGCCAACCTCCTCAACATCAAGCGCATGAGCACCCGTCACAACAACCTGCAGTGGTTCAAGGTGCCGCCGAAGATCTACTTCGAGCCGCAGGCCATCCGCTACCTGGCCTCCATGCCGGACGTCCACCGGATCACCGTCGTCACCGACGCCACCATGACCCGCCTCGGCTACGTCGACCGGATCAACCGCGTGCTGCAGCGCCGCCCGCAGCCGGTCACCGTCCAGGTCATCGACGACGTCGAGCCCGAGCCCAGCATCGACTCCGTGCACCGCGGCGCCGCCCTGATGCGGGACTTCAAGCCGGACACCATCATCGCCCTGGGCGGCGGCTCCCCGATGGACGCGGCCAAGGTGATGTGGCTGCTCTACGAACAGCCGGACATCGACTTCGCCGACATGCGGCAGAAGTTCTCCGACATCCGCAAGCGGGCCTTCCGCTTCCCGGTCCTCGGCGAGCGCGCCCGCCTGGTGTGCGTGCCGACCACCTCCGGGACCGGCGCCGAGGTCACCCCGTTCGCCGTCATCTCCGACCCGGCGACCGGCCGCAAGTACCCGCTGGCCGACTACGCGCTGACCCCCAGCGTCGCCATCGTCGACCCGCTGCTCACCGCCGACCTGCCGCCGGCGCTGGCCGCCGACAGCGGCTTCGACGCCCTCACCCACGCCACCGAGGCCTATGTCTCCGTCTACGCCAACGACTTCACCGACGGCCCCGCCCTGCACGCCATCAAGCTCATCTTCGAGAACCTCGAACAGGCCGTGAACAACCGGGCCGCCAGCCCGGAGGCCCGGGAGCGGGTGCACAACGCGGGCACCATCGCGGGCATGGCGTTCGGCAACGCCTTCCTCGGCATCGTGCACGCCATGGCGCACACCCTGGGTGCCACCTTCCACGTGGCGCACGGCCGCACCAACGCGATCCTGCTGCCGCACGTCATCCGCTACAACGGCACCGTGCCGACCAAGCTCACCAGCTGGCCCAAGTACGAGAGCTACCGGGCACCGGAGCGCTTCCAGGAGATCGCCCGCGCCCTGGGCCTGCCGGCCGCCACCCCCGCCGAGGGCGTCGAGTCCTACGCCACCGCGGTGGAGCGGCTGCGCGACGCGGCCGGCATCGAACCGTCCTTCAAGGCCGCAGGCGTCGACGAGACCGCCTTCCTGGAAGCCCTGCCGCAGCAGGCGCTCAACGCCTACGAGGACCAGTGCGCACCGGCCAACCCGCGCATGCCGATGCTCGACGACATGCAGGCCATCATGCGCGCCGCCTACTACGGCGACCGGGTCCCGGACGCCGGATAGCCCGGACGGCCCGGCCGGGGACGGCGCCGTCCGCCCCCGGCCGGGACCGGCCGGACCACAACCGCTGCACGGCAGCACCGTATTGATCACTCGGGAGGAATGTCATGACTGCCACCGGCAAGAACGAGGACACCCGCGGCCGTGTCGTGGTCGGCTTCGACGGTTCGGAGCCGTCGTTCCGCGCTCTCGACCGCGCCGCCGAGGAGGCCGTCCGGCGCGGCACCGCGCTGGAGGTCCTGTGCGGCTGGCCGTGGAACCCGCCGCCGCTGCCCGGCGAGACCCCGCACGAGCCGCCGACCCTCGCCGAGGAGACCCAGGCCATGGTGGGCCAGGCGGTCGAGAAGGTCCGCGCGGCCCACCCCGGCCTGGAGGTCATACCGGTGACCACCAGCGAGGCCGCCGTGCCGGCCCTGGTGCGGCACAGCGAGACCGCCGCCCTGACGGTGCTCGGCACCCGCGGTCACGGCGGCTTCACCGGACTGCTGCTCGGCTCGGTCAGCCTCCGCGTCGCCGCGCACTCCGCGAGCCCGCTGATGGTCGTCCGGGGCGAGGCCGCGGACGGCGCCGCCCACGGGACGGTGCTGGTGGGCGTGGAGTCCGACGAGGACGGCGACGCGGTGCGCTTCGCTTTCGAGGAGGCGTCCCGGCGCGGAGCCCGGCTGCGGGCCCTGCACGCCTGGCTGTACCCCGCGCTGCCGACCGGCGCGTACATGGGCGCCTTCGACGTGCCGCCGAAGGAGGGCGACGAGCGCCGCAAGGAGGCCGAGGCACTGCCCCGTTACGAGGTGGCGCCGTTCCGGGAGGAGTTCCCGGACGTGGAGGTCATCCCGGACAACGAGTGCAACGCGGCGGCCCCCGCGCTGGTCGAGGCCAGCCGCACGGCCGACCTGATCGTGCTCGCCACCCACCGCACGCACCGTCACCTCGGGCTGCAGCTCGGCCCGGTCACCCAGGCGGTGCTGCACCACGCGCACTGCCCGGTCGTCCTGGTCCCGACGGACTGAGGCCACACCGGCCGGGACCGCCGGGGCACCGGCGGAACCGCGACCGGAGAAGGGAGCGCATGACGGAAGGGAAGGACGGGCATCCGAACCGCGAGGCGGGCAGCGGTGGTCCTCGTCACCGCGCCCGACCGCGTCCCACGGCCGCCGTGCCCCGCGCACGGCGGCCGTAGCCGTGCCGGTGTATCAGTGCCCGGCCGGCTCCTGCTGTCCGGACTGTTCCGCGCGGTCGAACCAGCCGTCCCCCGCCCCGGCCTCCGGGGTGCCGTCCCCGGCAGCCGCGCGGGGCTCCCGTTCGGACGCCGGACCGGACTCCTGGGTGCGGCGGCCCGGGGCGCTCTCGCGGGCGCCGTCCCCGGGGCGCTCCCCCCGCCGCCCGTGCTCCGCCCGCCCGTGCTCCACCGTGTGGCGGTCCAGGCGCAGATCGCTCCAGTCGAGCGCCGCGCTCGCGGCGCGCCGCGTCTCCCGGGCGGCGTCCCGGGTCGCGGCGAGCACGTCGCCGTGCTCCTCGACGAGGAGCTGGTAGATCGGGGGGTTCGCGGTTGCCGTGGCCACGGTGGTGTTCCTTCGCTGTCGACGAGGGTGCGAGGCGGCCGTGAGGCGCGGACCGGTCGCCGGCCCGGCTGCGGTGGGCCGAGAGCGCGCGTACCCGGCTCCCCCGCGCGCATGCCCGGCCCGGCCCCGCTTACCCCCGGACACCGCGGTCCAAGCCTCCAACTCGCCCGCGGGACCGGCCGATACGGCTGCGCGTGAGACGTGTCACAGAGCCGCCCACCGGGCGGCCGGGCCCGGTTCACCGGGCGGAACGGGGGAAGGAACGGGCGTGCCGCGGTGCCGGCGCGGACGGTGTGGTTGCGCCGGGCCCCGGCGGGTACCGGAGCGTCCCGCGCCCCGTCCTCTTCCGACCGCAAGGATGCCCATGGCGACCTCCACCGAGCCCGTGACCCCCGCGCCGCGGCGCCGCCGCAGTCGCGGAGCGGTGGTCGTGAGCTGGCTGACGACGACCGACCACAAGAAGATCGGCCACCTCTACCTGATCACCTCGTTCGTCTTCTTCCTCCTCGGCGGCGTGCTCGCCCTGGCGGTACGCGCGGAACTCGCCCGCCCCGGGCTGCAGTTGCTGACCAACGAGCAGTACAACCAGGCGTTCACGCTGCACGGCACGGTGATGCTGCTGCTCTTCGCCACCCCGACCTTCGCCGGTTTCGCCAACGCGATCATGCCGCTCCAGATCGGCTCGCCCGATGTGGCCTTCCCCCGGCTGAACATGCTGTCGTACTGGCTGTTCCTCTTCGGCGGCCTCATCGTCGTCGGCTCCCTGCTGGTCAGCAGCGGCGCCGCCGACTTCGGCTGGACCTCCTACACCCCGCTCAGCCGCCGGGAGCACAGCCCGGGCACGGGGGCCGACATGTGGGTGCTGGGGCTGGCGCTGGGCGGCTTCGGCACCATCCTCGGTGCCGTCAACTTCATCACCACGATCATCTGCCTGCGCGCGCCCGGCATGACGATGTTCCGGATGCCGGTCTTCACCTGGAACGTGCTGCTCACCTCCGTCCTGGTGCTCATCGCCTTCCCCGTCCTGGCCGCCGCTCTGCTGGCCCTGGCCTCCGACCGGGTCTTCGGCTCCCACATCTTCTCCGCCGAGAACGGCGGCCCGCTGCTCTGGCAGCATCTG
Source organism: Streptomyces xinghaiensis S187 (assembly GCF_000220705.2). Lineage (GTDB taxonomy): Bacteria > Actinomycetota > Actinomycetes > Streptomycetales > Streptomycetaceae > Streptomyces > Streptomyces xinghaiensis. The sequence continues at coordinate 4,966,331 of NZ_CP023202.1, forward strand.
TTCTGGTTCTTCGGGCACCCCGAGGTCTACATCCTGGCGCTGCCGTTCTTCGGAGTGGTCACCGAGATCATCCCGGTGTTCTCCCGCAAACCCGTATTCGGCTACATCGGCCTCGTCGGCGCGACCCTCGCCATCACCGGTCTGTCCGTGGCCGTCTGGGCCCACCACATGTTCGCCACCGGCGCGGTGCTGCTGCCGTTCTTCGCCTTCATGTCCTTCCTCATCGCTGTGCCCACCGGCGTGAAGTTCTTCAACTGGATCGGCACGATGTGGAAGGGCTCGCTCTCCTTCGAGACGCCGATGCTGTGGGCGCTCGGCTTCATGACGACCTTCCTCTTCGGCGGGCTGACGGGCGTGCTGCTCGCCTCCCCGCCGCTGGACTTCCACGTCCACGACAGCTACTTCGTCGTCGCCCACTTCCACTACGTGCTTTTCGGCACCATCGTCTTCGCGATGTTCGGCGGCTTCTTCTTCTGGTGGCCGAAGATGACCGGCACGATGCTCGACGAACGGCTCGGTAAGATCCAGTTCTGGACGCTGTTCACGGGCTTCCACGCCACCTTCCTCGTCCAGCACTGGCTGGGCGCCGAGGGCATGCCGCGCCGCTACGCCGACTACCTCGCCGCCGACGGCTTCACCCTGCTCAACACCGTCTCCACCATCGGCGCGTTCCTGCTCGGCCTGTCCACCCTGCCCTTCCTCTACAACGTCTGGAGGACGGCGAAGTACGGCCCGAGGGTGGAGATCGACGACCCGTGGGGCTACGGGCGCTCACTGGAGTGGGCGACCTCCTGCCCGCCGCCCCGGCACAACTTCCTCACCCTGCCGCGGATCCGCTCCGAGTCCCCGGCCTTCGACCTGCACCATCCGGAGACGGCGGCCGCCGACCAGGCGGAGCACACGGGCCGCCGGGACCTGCTCGACGCGGAGGAGGGCACGGGCGGCACCGGACTCCGGGCCGGACGTCCGGCGGACGGCGGGCAGGACGGCGGGCAGGACGGCGGACGGGACGGCGGACAGGACGGCGGGCGGGGCTGAAGGGCACCGCGCGGGGGAGGGCCGCGGCGGTCCGGCGGCGATCCGGTGGACATGCCGTGTTTGGCCGGGAACCCCACGGTTACGTCGTGAGTAGTAGGCACTCCAGACGAAAGGGAAGGAGGGGTTCCAGGTGACTGCACAGACGTCGTCGAGCATCGCCCAGCACCCCGACATCGTGGCCCTGCAGGCCCAGTCCGAACGGGCGGTGGCCTCACCGGCCGCTCAGGCGGTCGAGGCCCTGAGCCTGCTGACCGGTCTCTTCATCGCCGCCTCGCCCTGGATCGTGGGATTCAGCGGCCTGACGGCGCTGGCGGTGACCAACCTCATCACGGGTCTGGCCTTCGTCCTCCTGGCGCGCGGTATGGGCGGCGACGCCTACGACCGCACGCACGGCATGAGCTGGGCCATGGCCGGTATCGGTCTGTGGACCGTCGTCGCACCCTGGGTCATCGTCGGAGACGTGTCGACGACCAGGACCCTCACGACCAACATCATCGCCGGTGGTGTCGCGGCCCTGCTGGCCTTCGCCACCGCGGCCATGGCGGGACGCGGCCGGCGGCGCACGTGAGTGAACCGGCGGCCTGATCGGCCCCGGGTCCCCGGCCCGTGCCGGGCCCCTTCCCGATCGAACGGCTGAACGTCCTCGGGGCGTGGCGCTCACGGCGTCACGCCCCTTGACGCGTGCCCGCCACCTCGCCCGGCGCGGGGGGCGACCTTGCGGGCCGCGACTCGTCCGTCTGGTGGCGGCCGGCTGGCCGGGGCGCCCGGCGGGCGTGACATTGAAACCCGGGGACCCGTCGCGGTGCGGTCCCCGGGCGCGGGGAGCCCGGTGGCGCGGAGGCCGGAAGGACGAGAGGGCGGCACGGGCGAATGAACGACGGCAGCGACGAGGACCCCTGGGAACGCCTCCGCGCCACCGGACGGTTCAGCAGCGCTCCGTGGGTGGTGCCCTACGGACTGATCCTGGCCGGGGTCGTCATCAACCTGATGGTGCCCCGGGGCACCACGGTATCCGCCACCTACGCCGCCGCGCCGCTGGCCGCCGCGGCCTTGTGGACCCTGCGCGGCACGCTGGCCGTGTCGGCCGTCGCGGTGGCGGTGATGTCGCTGAACGCCTTCTGGTGGGACAGGCTGAGCACGACCGAGGCCCTGATCCGGCTGACCACGGTCGTCTTCGTGGCTCTGCTGTCCCTGGCCCTCAACAGCGCCCTGCGGCACAGTGTCATACGGCTCGCCTCGGCCCGGCAGATCGCCGAGGCGGCGCAGATCGCCGTGCTGCCGACACCACCCGGCCGGATCGGCCACCTGTCCGTCGGGGTGCGCTACGAGGCGGCGTACACGGGCGCCCGCATCGGCGGCGACCTGTACGCGGTGCAGCGCACGCCGTACGGGATCCGGATGGTCGTGGGCGACGTCCGCGGCAAAGGGCTGTCGGCCGTGGACGCCGTGACGATCGTGCTCGGTGCCTTCCGGGAGGCGGCGGGGCGGGAGGCGGACCTGGCGGTGGTCGCGGCCTGGATCGAGAACGCGCTGCGCCGGGAGTCGGAGCAGCGGGCCCGGACGGACCAGGAGACCGAGGAGTTCGTCACGGTCGTCCTGGCGGAGGTCCCGGCCGGTGAGCCGGGCCGGCTGCGGATCGTCAACCGCGGTCACCCTCCGCCCCTGCTGTTCACGGCGGACGGGACCGTACGGCTGCTGGAGCCGGAATCGTACGCGTTGCCGCTGGGCCTGGAGGCCCTGGACCGGGAACCGCAAGCCGGCTGGACCGTGGTGCCGTTCCCGCCCGCCGCCACGCTGCTGCTCTACACGGACGGCGTAACGGAGGCCCGCGACTCGGCGGGGGTCTTCTACGACCCCGTGGCCCGCCTGCACGGCCGCGTTTTCACGGAGCCGGCCGCCCTCCTCGACACGCTGCTCGAAGACGTCGAGGCGCACACGGACGGGCGAACGGTCGACGACATGGCCCTCCTGGCCGTCACCCGCGACCCGGACGAACCCCCTCCGGGGGCTCTCCCGTCCTCCCGGGCCGACGAGGGCTTCGGCCTCCGCCCGAGTCCGTAGCCGCTGGTGCGGACCCCGGAGCCTGCCCTGACCAGCGCCATGACCTGCTGGAACCTCACTTCGTCGAGGTGCTCCGACCGGGCCGCGGGTCGCCGGTGCCGTCCCCGCCGCGCCCGTCCGCGAGGCTCCCCGTCCCCTCCTCGGCGTCCTGCTCGGCGTCCCGGCCGCGGGTCCCCGGCAGCGGCTCCGGGGCAGCCGGTTCGGGCAGGGTGCGGAACAGCAGCCAGCTCAGGGCGGGCATCACGATCAGGGGCGTCAGGGCCGTGCGCAGCGAGGTGGCGTCGGCGATGCGGCCGATGACAGGGCTGGTCAGGCCGCCGACGCCGACCATGAGGCCGAGGGTGACCCCGCCGGCCGTTCCGACGCGCGTGGGCAGATAGTCCTGGGCGAGCGTGACCTGCAGTGAGAACGGGACGTACAGGCCGATCGAGGCCAGCGCCACGAACAGAAGGACCGCCGGGCCCGGCACGAACACCGCCCCGGCGACGGCCGCGACCGTGGCCAGGTACGACATGCTCACCACCGTGACCCGGTCCCAGCGGTGGGCCAGACCGCTGCCGACGACCGTGCCGACGGCGCCGCCGAGATAGAGCACGACCAGCGCGATCGCGCCGGCCACCGCGCTCCCGCCCGTCTGCCCCCGCACATGGAAGGCGACGAACGTGCTCAACCCGACGAACACGACCGACCGGCACCCCACCGCCAGCGACAGCCGGACGAACGACGCCCAGTCGTCCCGCCCTTCCGCGGCTCCCCTTCCGCGGCCGGCCGACGGCGCCTCGGCCGCCCCTCGCAGGACCGGCAGCGTCAGCACGCCGCCGACCAGCGCGGGAAGGATCAGCAGCGGGGAGAGCCGCAGCCCTCCCGCGGCGATCACGGCGGTGACCAGGAGGGGAGCCACCGCGAAACCGATGTTGCCGCCCAGGGAGAACCAGCCCATGGAGCGGTGACTGCCCTTGCTCGCGATCCGGGCGACCCGCGCGGACTCCGGATGGTAGGCCGCGACCCCGATGCCGGAGAGCGCCACGAACAGCAGCGTGAGGGCATACGAGCCGCCGACCCCGCTCAGGGCCACCCCGAGGCCGCCGAGGACCGTGCTCGCCGGCAGGAGCCAGGGGACGGGGCGCCGGTCGGTGAGCACGCCGAAGAAGGGCTGCGCCACCGAGGACGTCAGGCCGGCCGCGAGGACGATGCCCGAGGCGGCGGCGTAGGTGTAGGCACGCTCGGCGACGAAGAACGGGATCAGGGCCGCGACGGCGCCCTGATAGACGTCCACACAGGCGTGTCCGGCCGACAGCAGAACGATCGGCTTGTTCCGTGGCATGGCGTCATGGTGGTGCGTAGGCGCCCTGTCGAACTTCCGATAATCTGCCATTCAATGACGGAGATCCGCCACGAGTCGGTGGCGCCGACCAGCGCCCGCCGCCTGGCCCCGGGCGCAGGGATCGATGCCCACCGGCACGACGACCACCAACTCGTCTACGCGGGCCGGGGCGCGCTCGCCGTCACCACGAGCGCCGGCTCATGGACGGCTCCGGCCACCCGGGCGATCTGGGTGCCGGCCGGCACGGTGCACTCCCACCAGGCGCACGGGGAGCTCGAACTGCACCTGATCGGCCTTCCCGCGGACACCAACCCCCTTGCCCTCGACCGGCCCACCGTGCTGAGCGTCGGTCCCCTGCTGCGGGAACTGATCCTCGCCTGCACTCGGGACCCGGCGGACGACAGCCCGGAACACCGGCGCCTGCGCGCCGTCCTGTGCGACCAGCTGCGCGTCTGCCCCCAGCAGCCGCCGCACGTGCCGGCGCCGACCGCACCGCAACTCAAGGCGCTGTGCGAGATCCTGCACGCCGACCCGGCCGACAACCGCACCCTGGCGGCCCTGGGCAGGCAGGTCGGCGCCGGCGACCGCACGCTGTCACGGCTGTTCAGGGCCGATCTCGGCATGACGTTCCCGCAGTGGCGCACGCAACTGCGGCTCTCCCACGCCCTCGTGCTGCTGGCGGAGGACACGCCGGTGACGGTGGTGGCGCACCGCTGCGGCTGGTCCTCGGCGAGCGCGTTCATCGACGTCTTCCGCCGCGCCTTCGGCCATACACCGGGCCGCGCCGCTGACGCGGGACGGGCGGCGGGACGGGCGGGGTAGGGCCGCCCCGCGGCCCCGTCGGCACTCCCGCTCCGGCGGAGCACTGAACTCCGGAAGGCTGGTACCTGCGGACTGAGCTGTGGGAATGTGGCCCAGTCGGCGCTGGGCCGATGGCGCCCCCGGCAGGACTCGAACCTGCGGCCAAGTGCTTAGAAGGCACCTGCTCTATCCACTGAGCTACGGGGGCCGGATGGCGGCCTCGGTGGCCTGGAGCCCCGGTGCCAGCGGGTCCGACCGCTGCGGGCGGTGGTGCCGGTGCCCGGAGATCGGTGGACCGTGGCCTTGCCGGGACAAGGATAGGGCTCCGTGCACCTCGTCCCGCTTGCTTCACCTCCGTGACACCTTGTGGAGGTTCGGTGAAGCGCATCCGATAATCGCAGGCAGGTGCGAATCCCGCATCGCTTTTCACGCCTCAACCGTCGGGTGTTGTGCACTCGTTATGCCTGACCCCCGGGGGTCACAGCCGTATCACGATCTACCGGCGCGCAGGACCGCCATACGCTTCAAAAACCTACTAAAAACGGGCATTCTTCGCATGTGGCGACTTTGGATGCACAGCCCCGACTGCTCGACGCACTGTCCGCCTTGCGCGACCGTGTCGCCGCCCTGCGCTTCCCGCTGGCCCTCCCCGGAGCCGTGCGGGCCCGGCAGAACCGGGCGGAGCTGCTGGCGCAGCTGGACGACTACCTCTTCCCCCGGCTCAGAGCCCCCGAGGCGCCCCTCCTCGCCGTCGTCGGCGGTTCGACGGGCGCCGGCAAGTCCACTCTCGTCAACTCCCTCGTGCGACGGCCCGTCAGCCCCGCCGGAGTGCTGCGGCCCACCACCCGCGTCCCCGTGCTCGTCTGCCATCCCGAGGACCACCACTGGTTCGCGGGCCGGCGGGTGCTCCCCGATCTGGTGCGGGCCCGCGCGGTGCGGCAGGAGGCCGTGGCACGGAGCGGGCTCCTGCCGTACGCCCACGACCTGTTCGCCGACGAGCTGGAGGAGATCGATGACGGGGAACGCGGTGCGGAGACCGCTCTCCGCGTCGAGACCGCGAGCAGCATCCCGCCCGGCCTGGCCCTGCTCGACGCCCCCGACATCGACTCCCTCGTCGTCCGCAACCGCGAACTCGCGGCCCAGCTGATCTGCGCGGCCGACATCTGGGTGCTCGTCACCACCGCCACCCGCTACGCCGACGCGGTGCCCTGGCATCTGCTGCGCTCGGCCAAGGAGTACGACGCGACGCTCGTCACCGTGCTCGACCGGGTGCCGCATCAGGTCGTCGCGGACGTCTCCCGGCAGTACGGCTCGCTGCTCGACAAGGCCGGGCTCCGCGACGTCCCCCGCTTCACCATCCCGGAGCTCCCCGAGTCGGCCGGTGACGGCGGTGGGCTGCTGCCCGCCAGCGCCGTGGCCGGGCTCCGCGACTGGCTCGCCCAGCGCGCGCAGGATCCCGCCGCCCGGACCGTCGCCGCCACCCGGACGGTGAACGGCGTGCTCGCCTCCCTGGACGTCCGGGTGCCCGCCCTGGCCGCGGCCGCCGCCGCGCAGCACTCCGCCGCCGTCCGGCTGTCCCAGTGCGTCGAACAGGCTTATGACGAGGCCGCGGCGCGGGCGCGGGGTGAGCTGGCCGCCGGAGCGGTCCTCGCCGGTGACGCCCTCGCCCGCTGGCGCGGCTACCCCTGGCACAGCGGCCCCGGGGAACTCCTGGAGGCCTGCTCCGACAGCCTCGCCGCACACCTGTGCTGCGCCGTCATCCACGCCGACGAACGCTTGCGCGAGAACTGGCGGCGCGACCGGGCCGCCGGAGCCGGTCCGCTCCCCGAGATGACCGCCCGTGCGGCCGGCTCCGCCGACCGGATCGGCGTGGCCGTACGGCGCTGGTCCCGCTGCGTCGAGGAACTGGCCGAGGAGGAAGCCGCCCTGGTGGAGCGTCCGGGCACCGCCGACCCCGAGCATGTGGCCGCGCTGCTGGCCGTCGCGCTCCTCGGCGGCGGCCGGTCCCGTACGGCGGCGGACCGGCTCGCCCGGATGCTGGGCGACGACGCGGCCGCCCGGCTGCGCGGCCGGGGGGAGCAACTCCTCACCGAGTGCGGGGAACGCACCCTGCACGGCGAACGCGACCGGCGGCTGGCACCGCTCGACGAACTCCACCTGGCACCCGGTCACCAGGCCGGCCTGATCGCCGCGTTGTCCGTACTGCAGAAGGAGAGGTGACCGGCATGGCCTTCACCGCCGACCGCCCCGAGGACGCCGACCACCCGCCGTCCGGCACGGACACCGCCGAACCCCGCCCCGCGGAGCAGGCGCCCCCGCTGCTGCCGACCGCGCGGGCGGAGGAGGACCGGCGGCCAAGCCCGGCCACCGGTGAGGACGCCGGCCCGGGCCCGGAGCCTCGTCCGGAGCCTTGCGCGCCGGCGGGCCGCGAAGAGGGCGGCGAGCCCGGCTCGGACACCGGCACGGGTGCGGGTCAGGGCGATGGCGATGGCGAGGGTGCGGGTGCGCATGCGGAGCACCGCACTGCCGGGCGCGGCGCGGACGGGCCGAACGCCCGTACGGACGACGCCGAGAGGGAGACGGCCCTTGGGGACGGAGCCCGCGCGGGAGGCGCCCCGTCCGGTCCGGGGGACAACGCGGCCGGGTCGGCCTCCACGGCGCCGGAACCCGCACCGTCCGCGCCGCGGGGTGAGGAGCACCGGTACGAGACGATGCCCGCCCCCGCCCGGGAGCGCACCCCGGAACCGCAGGTGCCCGAAGACCTGGCCTGGAACGACGGGTTGATCGCCCGCCGCGCACCCTGGGCGCGCGTCACCCGGCCCGCTCGTCCGTTCGACGTCGAGCGGATCCGCCCGGACGACCGCCCCGACAACCGTCCGGAGGGCACCGCCGGGGCCCTGGGGGAGACGAAGCCCGGGTCCGGGGACGGGGGCCGGGCCGGGGCGGCCGGCGAGAGCGGCACCGCCTCCGCGGCACAGGACCTCCCGGCCGCTCCGCCGCCTCCGCACACCGGCTTCAGCCGCCCCCTGCGCACCCGGCTGGAGGCCCTGCGGGAGCTCGTCGGACTCTCCGCCGCCCGGCTCGACGCGCACACCCTCGCCGAGGCCGGACATGTGCTCGACGAAGCCGTGGCCCGGCACCGGCTCTCGCTCGACCACACCGTCGTGGCGCTCGCGGGAGCGGGCGGAAGCGGCAAGTCGACCCTGTTCAACGCCCTGGCCGGCGCCCCGGTCTCCGAGGCGGGCATCCGCCGTCCGACGACCACCGCGCCGCTGGCCTGTACCTGGTCCGACGGCGCCGACGGCCTTCTCGACCGGCTCGGCGTGCCGTCCGCGCTGCGCCGCCGCGCGCCGCGCCGCACCCACGAGCAGTGGCCCGGGCTCGTACCCGGCCCGCAGCCGGAGGACGCGGGCGGCCCAGCGCCGAACCTGGACGGGCTGGTCCTGCTCGATCTGCCCGACCACGACTCCGCCCTCCCCGGGCACCGCCGCCAGGTGGACCGGCTGCTCGGCCTGGTCGACGCCGTGGTGTGGGTCGTCGACCCGGAGAAGTACGCGGACGCGGTCCTGCACGAGCGCTATCTGCGCCCGCTGGCGGGCTATGACGAGGTCACCTTCGTGGTTCTCAACCAGACCGACCGGCTGCCCGGCGACGCCACCCACCGGGTGCTCCACGATCTGCGACGGCTCCTGGACGAGGACGGCCTGGCCGTCGGCGAACACGGCGAGCCGGGGGCGGTGGTGCTGGCGCTGTCGGCGCTGACCGGGGAGGGCGTCGGCGAGCTGCGGGAACAGCTCGCCCGTTTCGTGGCGGCCCGCACGGCGGCCGAACGCAGACTGGCCGCCGATGTGGACGGTGCCGCGGACCGGCTCGAGCCGGTCTGCCTCGCCGAGGGCTGGACCGGGCTCTCCGCGCGGGGGCGTGAGGAGTTCGAGGACCGGCTGGCCGCTTCGGTCGGCGCCGCGGCCGCCGGACAGGCCGCCGAACGCGCCTGGCTGAGCCGGGCGGAACAGGCGTGCGGAACCCCGTGGACCAGGCTCCGCCACCGCCGCGCGTCCGGGCGGTCACCCGTTCCCCCGGCGGCGGCGCTGCCCGCGGCGGACGGCCCGGCGGCCACCGCGGAAACCGGCACCGCACCGGACTCGGCCACGGACTCGGCCACGGACACGGGAACGGACACGGGAACGGGAACGGGTACGGGCAGCGGTGAGCCGGGGGCGCGGGCCGCCCGTGCCGTGGTGGAACAGGCCGTGCGGAACCTGGCCGGTGACGCGACCGCCGGCCTGCCGGAGCCCTGGGCCCGCGCGGTGCTGGACACCGCCGTGAGCGGGACCGAGGGGCTGGCGGAAGCCCTCGACCGGGCGGCCGTCCGGCCGCTGCCCGGTGTCAGGCCGGCCCGGCCGCGCTGGTGGGCGGCGGTCTCGGCCACCCAGTGGCTGCTGCTCGCGCTGCAAGCGGCCGCCGCCGTATGGCTGGTGGCGGTGCTGACGGCCGGACCGGCCGGCGACTGGCCGCGGCCGGCGCTGCTGCTGGCCGCCGCCTCGCTCGGCGGTCCGCTGCTCGCCCGCGTCTGCCGGCTCGCGGCCCGGGGCCCGGCCCGGCTCCACGGCCGGGACACGGAGCGGTGGCTGCGCGACGCGTCCGCGGCCTGCGGCCGGTCCCGGGTGCTGGAACCGGTGGCCGCGGAACTGCTGCGCTACCGCGAGGCGCGGGCCCAGCACGCGGTCACCGCGGGTGGCCCCGGGCTTTTGTAACGTCCGGTCATCCTCCGCAAGAACCCTTCCGGGTGAGCCTGTTGTCCACAACCGGTGAGTAGTCCACAGGCCCGAGCGGACTCCGGCGGAGGCGGCCACGATGGCTGCCCTACGGACCGGCTGCCTCCACGGAGACCGGTGCCACAGGGACCGGACGAGCAGCGGACGGACCGCCGGGAGAGCGGGCCGCAGGAGACCAGGGGAGGGCGGATTCGATGAACGAGACCGTGCTGACGGTGACGGGCAACGCGGCGACGCGGGTGGACTGCTGGGAGGCGGCGGACGGGCTGATGGTCGCCCGCTTCCGCCTGGCCGCCACGGCGCGCCGCTGGGACCGGCAGCGTGAGGCGTGGACGGACGGCCACACCAGTTTCTTCACCGTGTGGACGCGCCGGACGCTGGCCGCGAACGTCGCCGCCTCGGTGACCGTGGGCGAACCGCTCATCGTCCGGGGCCGGCTGCGGGTCCGCGAGCAGGAACACGAGGGCAGGCAGCGGCTGTCGGCGGACATCGACGCGACGGCGGTGGGTCACGACCTCTCGCGGGGCACCTCCGCGTTCCACCGGGTGTCGCGCTCCGTTCCGGAGCTGACGGCCCGTCGCGCCGCCGCGGCCCAGGGGCGGCCGGGCGCTCCACCGGGGATGCCGGCGGGAGCGGTGGCGGGGGCACCGGAGAGAGCAGCGGGAGCCGAGCCGGCCGCCGGTGGCCGGCCGCGGGCGGACTCCTCGCCCCCGCGCTCGGGCGCCGGTCCCTGAACGTCCGGATTGCGGGACTATCCCAGCCTTCCGGCGAGCTGTTCCGGCCTGGGGGTTGTGCTCCGAATCCGCCGTGAATGCTCCGGCGGCGGCAAGCGGATTTGTCGATAATCCCAGGTCAGAAACGCGTTCCCGTATAACGATTCCGCTTCGGAACGCTTATCGGATGAACTGGCCGGTCATCCGGTCACACTTCCTTCCTAAGATCCCCTGCGTAGCCACGGGGGCTTACAGGTTTGACCGCGAGGCGCTCCCAAGGCTGCCTCGCTCGGAGGGGAAATTTCATGATCTCTGTACGCAGGCGGGGCTCTGCCCGCCTTGCCGCCGCGGTTCTGGCCTCCGGCCTCGTCGCGGCGGGTGCGATAGCCACCGCCGCACCGGCTGTCGCGGACGACACCGTCCCGTTCGAGGGTGGTGTGACCGCCACCCTCAACGGCCTCGAGGTGTTCGATGACGCCGTCATCACCCACAAGGACGGCAAGAAGCAGAAGGTGGGCGCCGGTCTCTTCGGGATGACCGTCAACGGCGGCGGCAGCCTGCAGACCTACTGCATCGACATCGCCAACCCGACGCAGAAGAAGGCCCAGTACGAGGAGAAGTCCTGGGACCAGACCTCGCTGCACAACAACGCCGACGCGGGCAAGATCCGCTGGATCCTGCAGAACTCCTACCCGCAGGTGAACGACCTCGCCGCGCTGGCCGAGGCCGCCGGTGCCGGCAGCCTCACGGAGAAGACCGCCGCGGCCGGCACCCAGGTCGCCATCTGGCGCTACTCCGACCAGGCGAACGTCGAGGCCAAGAACCCCGAGGCCGAGAAGCTCGCGGACTACCTGGAGAAGTCGGCGCAGAACCTGGAGGAGCCGAAGGCGTCGCTCATCCTGGACCCGCCGGCCGTCTCCGGTAAGCCCGGTGACCGCCTCGGCCCGATCAAGGTGCAGACGAACGCCGAATCGGCCACCGTCGAGCCCGGTGCCGCCGCGGCCGACGTCAAGGTCGTCGACAAGAACGGCCAGCCGGTCACCAGCATCGCCAACGGCGGTGAGCTGTTCTTCGACGTGCCGACCGACACCCCGGCCGGCTCCACCTCGCTGAACGTCAAGGCCACCACCAAGGTCGAGGTCGGCCGCGCCTTCGCCAGCCCGACCAAGAGCCAGACCCAGATCCTGGCCGGCTCCAGCGAGTCCACCGTGACCGCCACCGCCACGGCGGAGTGGGCCAAGACCGGTGCCGTCCCGGCCGTCTCGGCCACGGAGAACTGCACCAAGGGCGGTGTGGACGTGACCGCGTCCAACGAGGGTGACGAGCCGTTCACCTTCGAGCTCGGCGGTCAGAAGCACACCATCGAGGCGGGCAAGTCCGAGACCGTCACCCTTCCGGTGAAGGAGGACCAGGCCTACAAGTTCACCATCACCGGTCCGAACGGCTTCGAGAAGACCTTCGAGGGTGTGCTCGACTGCGAGACCGTCGGCACCGACGAGGGCCCCGTGCCGTCCTCGGAGCCGAGCCCGGCCACGGCCGGCGGTTCCGGTGACGAGGCCGGCGACGCCGACTCCGACGCCCCGGCCGGTGAGGGCGACCTCGCCGAGACCGGCAGCAGCAGCGCCACCCCGGTGATCGCGGGCGTCGCGTTCGCCCTGGTGCTGGCCGGTGGAGCCACCGTCTTCCTCCTCCGCAGGAAGAAGGCCGCCACCGCGGGTGAGTGACCCCGGACGCGCCGGCCGCAGGCCGGACCGGCGCGGTGCGCACCCTCCGCGGTGACCTGTGAAAAACCCGAGTGAAGGGCCGGAATCCCCCAGGGATTCCGGCCCTTCGCCGTGCCCGGGCCGCTCCGGACCGGCTCCCGTTCCGCGGCCGGCCGGCCCTCCGGGGCGCGGGACGTGCCGCTGCGGGGCCCGGCCCCGCCGCCGCACCGCCGCCCGGCGCGTCCGCGACGCGGACAACGGGTTTCCGGTCGGGAGCGGCGGTACGGCAAGATGGGTGTACCCACCCACCCATCGATTGCCGGACGGTTTCTCTTGGCTGAGTTCATCTACACCATGCGCAAGACGCGCAAAGCGCACGGCGACAAGGTGATCCTCGACGACGTCACGCTGAGCTTCCTGCCCGGCGCGAAGATCGGCGTCGTCGGCCCGAACGGCGCCGGCAAGTCGACGGTTCTCAAGATCATGGCCGGGCTGGAGCAGCCGTCCAACGGCGACGCCTTCCTCACCCCCGGCTACAGCGTCGGCATGCTCCTCCAGGAGCCCCCGCTGGACGAGACCAAGACCGTGCTGGAGAACGTCCAGGACGGCGTCCGCGAGACCATCGACCAGCTCCAGCGGTTCAACGAGATCGCCGAGCAGATGGCCACCGACTACTCCGACGCGCTGCTCGAGGAGATGGGCAAGCTCCAGGAGAAGCTCGACCACGCGAACGCCTGGGAGCTGGACAGCCAGCTGGAGCAGGCCATGGACGCCCTCGGCTGCCCTCCCGGCGACTGGTCCGTGACCACCCTCTCCGGCGGTGAGCGCCGCCGCGTCGCCCTCTGCAAACTGCTGCTGGAGGCCCCCGACCTGCTGCTGCTCGACGAGCCCACCAACCACCTGGACGCCGAGTCCGTCCAGTGGCTGGAGCAGCACCTCGCCAAGTACAAGGGCACCGTCGTGGCCGTCACCCACGACCGGTACTTCCTGGACAACGTCGCCGAGTGGATCCTGGAGCTCGACCGCGGCCGCGCCATCGCCTACGAGGGCAACTACTCCACCTACCTCGACAAGAAGGCCACCCGCCTCAAGGTCGAGGGCCAGAAGGACGTCAAGCGCGCCAAGCGGCTCAAGGAGGAGCTGGACTGGGTCCGCTCCAACGCCAAGGGCCGGCAGGCCAAGTCCAAGGCCCGTCTGACCCGTTACGAGGAGATGGCCGCCGAGGCCGAGAAGACCCGGAAACTGGACTTCGAGGAGATCCAGATCCCGCCGGGCCCGCGACTGGGCAACGTCGTCGTCGAGGTCGAGAAGCTCAACAAGGCCTTCGGCGACAAGGTCCTCATCGAGGACCTCTCCTTCACCCTGCCCCGCAACGGCATCGTCGGCGTGATCGGCCCCAACGGAGCCGGTAAGACGACCCTGTTCAAGATGATCCAGGGCATCGAGACGCCGGACTCGGGCTCGATCAAGGTCGGCGAGACGGTCAAGATCAGTTACGTCGACCAGAACCGCGCCAACATCGACCCGAAGAAGACCCTCTGGGCCGTCGTCTCCGACGAACTGGACTACATCAACGTCGGCCAGGTCGAGATGCCCTCCCGGGCCTATGTCTCCGCCTTCGGCTTCAAGGGCCCGGACCAGCAGAAGCCGGCCGGTGTCCTCTCCGGCGGCGAGCGCAACCGCCTCAACCTGGCGCTGACGCTCAAGCAGGGCGGCAACCTGCTGCTCCTCGACGAGCCGACCAACGACCTCGACGTCGAGACCCTCTCCTCGCTGGAGAACGCGCTGCTGGAGTTCCCCGGCTGCGCCGTGGTCGTCTCCCACGACCGCTGGTTCCTCGACCGCGTGGCGACGCACATCCTCGCCTACGAGGGCGACTCCAAGTGGTTCTGGTTCGAGGGCAACTTCGAGTCGTACGAGAAGAACAAGATCGAGCGGCTCGGCCCGGAGGCGGCCCGTCCGCACCGTGCCACGCACAAGAAGCTGACCCGGGGCTGAGTGTGCGACACGTCTACTCCTGCCCCCTGCGCTGGTCGGACATGGACGCCTTCGGCCATGTGAACAACGTGGTCTTCCTCCGCTACCTGGAGGAGGCGCGGGTCGACTTCATGTTCCGGCTGGCGCCGGGGGAGGGCAGCACGTCCTTCACCGGCGGCTCGGTGGTCGCCCGGCACGAGATCGACTACCTGCGGCCCCTGGTCCACCGCCACGAGCCGGTCACCGTCGAGACCTGGGTGACCAAGATCGGGGCGGCCTCGCTGACCGTCGCCTACGAGGTCAAGGACCGGGACCAGGTGTATGTCCGGGCCTCGACCATGATCGTCCCGTACAACCTCGCCGAGGGCCGGCCGCGCCGGATCACCGCCGAGGAACGCGCCTTCCTGGAGGCGTACACGGACGACGCCGCCGGCGGCCCCGACACCGGGAACCCGGAGGACGGCGGACCGGCCGGGGAGGCCGTCCCGGCATGACGGCGCTGCGCCTCGCGGACACCGGGGAGGCGGCGGACCTCGCCGCCTTCCTGGCCCGGCTGATCCACTACGACCGGGCCGCCGCGGTGCGCCTGCAGACCGGGGGCGGCGTGCTCGCCGTCTTCGGCCGGCCGGCGCCCTTCGAGGTCCTGGCGATCCGGACCGCCCGCCTCGCGGACGGACCCGCGGGCCCGTCCCGGGAGGGCGCCCCGGCGCCCGGCCGCCCGGGCGGGCTCGATCTGACGGTGTCCGCCGGTCAGCTGGCCGACGCCCTGGACGCGGCCTCCGGTGACGCGGCCGGCGGGGCGGACGTCGGCGTGCCCGGCAGTGTCACCGGCCCGCCCTGGGCCGGGGTGCTGCCGCCGCGCGGCGGCTGGCGGCAGCTGCCGGGGTTGCCCGGCCCTGAGGAGATCCGCGCCGCGCTGGCCGCCGCCGTGGCCGAGTTCCGCCGCCGCGACGAGGCGCTCCCCGAACCGCACCGCACCCGCGCCGAGCGCGACCGCATCGGACGCGAGATCTGGTCCCGCACCCTGGACGGCACCGGGCTTCCGCTGCGCGCCGCCCACGCCGCGCAGGCGCTCGGCTTCCTCCGCCCGGCCCCGGGAGGGAACGGGCCCGTCCCGGCCGGCCGCGGTGGTACGGGCCCAGCGGCGGGCGCGACGGCCACGGCCACCGCCGTCGCCCCGCGTACCGTCCCGGAACAGCCCCTGGCGCTGCTCGCCGCCGGCGACTGGCTCCGGCTCCGCACCCCGTACGGCTCGATCGCCGTGCGCGGCACCGCCCGGCCGGGGCTGCCCGTCACCCCGGTCTGACCGCCCCGGCACCGCCCGTCCCGGCCCGGGGTGGGTCCAGGCCCACCCCGGCCGGGGGCCTGCGGGGAGTGCCTGCCTCCTCCCGCCGCGCCCAGAATCGGGGCATGGTGAGGAACATGAAACGGGGACAACGGCAGGCCGCCGGGTGGCTGGCCGAGCGATGGCACGCGATGGGGCAGGGGGTGGCCGCGGCGCACCGGGCGGCGGACGCGACGCTGGCGGCCGCCGTGGCGGCCGTCGCCCTGGTGCTCACTTTCGGGCTGGGGCTGATCGTCGCCTGGCCACCCGCCGTCGAGCGGCTGCGCAGGGCGGCCGGCGCCGAAAGGCTCAGGCTCGGCCGGCGTACGGGCTCACCCATCCCGAGCCCGTACGCCCCGCTGCCCGCGGACGGCGGGGCGGAGGGCAGCGGCTGCGGATGGCCCGCGGCCTGGCGCGGCCCGCGGTACCGCAAGCTGGAGCGCACCTTCCAACGTTACCTCACCGACCCCGCGACCTGGCGCGATCTGCACTGGGCGGTGCTCAGCCCGGCACTCGCGCTGCTGGCCCTGCTGCCCGCGGCGGCCGTGGCCTACGGAACCCTCGGCCTGCTGCTGCCGGGCGCGCTGGGCGATCCGCACGGCGCCTCGGAGTGGCTCGGCTCGTTCCTCGGCGCCCGGGCTTCCGGCATCGGGTTCGGGCTGCTCTCCGTCGGCCTGGGGCTCTGGGCGGCACCGCCGCTGCTGCGGCTCCACGACCGGGTCTCCGAGGCCCTGCTCCGTCCCACCGGGAAGGCCGTGCTCGCCCTGCGGGTGCGGGAGCTGTCCGAGACCCGCACCGAGGCGGTCGACGCCCAGGCCGCCGAACTGCGGCGCATCGAGCGGGACCTGCACGACGGAGTGCAGGCCCGGCTGATCGCCGTCGGGCTCAACCTCGGGGCCATCGAGCAGCTCACGGAGAGCGACCCGGCCGCCGCCCGGATGATGGCCGCCCAGGCCCGGGAGTCCTCCGAGCGGGCCCTGGCCGAGCTGCGCGGACTGGTGCGCGGCATCCACCCGCCCGTCCTGGCCGAACGCGGACTGGTCGACGCCGTACGGGCGGTGGCCGTCGACAGCCCGCTCGACGCCGAGGTCACGGCCGACCTGGCGGGCGAGGTGCCGGCCGCGCTGCAGTCCGCCGTCTACTTCGCCGTGTGCGAGCTGCTCGCCAACGCCGCCCGCCACGCCGGTGCCGGACGGGTGTGGATCGACCTCCACACGGCGGAGCCGGGAACCCCCCGGGAGGCGCTGCGCGTCTCCGTGACCGACGACGGACACGGGGGCGCCGAACTCACCGACGGGGGCGGGCTGCGCGGCGTCGAACGCCGGCTCGCCGCCTTCGACGGCGTCCTCGCCCTGAGCAGTCCGCACGGCGGACCCACGATGCTGACCCTGGAGATACCGTGCGCGTTGTCCTCGCCGAGGACCTCTACCTCCTCCGAGAAGGCCTGATCCGGCTGCTGGAGGCCCACGGCTTCGAGATCGCGGCGGCCGTGGGCAGCGGCCCCGAGCTGGCCCGGGCGCTGCGCGAGGAACGGCCGGACGTGGCGGTGGTGGACGTCCGGCTGCCGCCGACGCAGACGGACGAAGGGCTGCAGGTCTCCCTGGCGGCCCGCCTCGAACAGCCCGGCCTGCCGGTGCTCGTCCTCTCCCAGCACATCGTGCAGTTGTACGCCCGTGAGCTGCTGGCCGACGGGCGGGGCGGGGTGGGTTACCTGCTGAAGGACCGGGTCTTCAACTCGGCACAGTTCGTGGACGGGGTGCGCCGGGTGGCGGAGGGCGGTACGGCCATGGACCCGGAAGTGATCGCCAAGCTCCTCGCCAGCAACGCCCGCGACGAACCGCTGGCCCGCCTCACCCCCCGCGAGCAGCAGGTGCTGGAACTGATGGCGGAGGGCCGGTCGAACGCCGCCATCGCCCGGGAACTGGTCCTGAGCGACGGGGCGGTCAGCAAGTACACGACCAGCATCTTCAACAAGCTCGACCTGGCGCCGTCGGAGGACGACAACCGGCGGGTGCGGGCGGTCCTCGCCTACCTGAGCGGCAAGCGGCGGCTGTGAGCCGGGGCCGGAGCCCGGCGGGCCCCGGCCCGGAACCCCGGCTCAGCGCCTTCGGGCGGGGGCCGGGGCCCCGGGGGCGGGGCGGGCTCCGGTGAGCCCCGCCCTCATGCCTCGTCGTCGGTGTTGATCAGTGTGGCGGCGGCGTACGTCAGGTAGTGCCAGAACTGCTCCTCGTGCTCCGGGGAGAGCTCCAGGTCCTCCAGCGCCGTGCGCATATGGCGCAGCCAAGCGTCGTGGGCCGCCCGGTTCACGGTGAAGGGCGCGTGCCGCATCCGCAGCCGGGGATGGCCGCGGTTGTCGCTGTACGTGGTGGGGCCGCCCCAGTACTGCATGAGGAAGAGGGCGAGCCGGTCCTCGGCCGGGCCCAGATCCTCCTCCGGGTACATCGGCCGCAGCAGGGGGTCCTCGGCGACCCCTTCGTAGAAGCGGTGCACCAGCCGCCGGAAGACCGGCTCCCCGCCGATCTGCTCGTAGAAGGTCTGCTCCTGAAGCGTGCCGCGCGGAATCCTTTTCACCCTTCCATGCTCTCAGACGCACCGGACGAAGTCCGGGGACGTAGGTCCCCCGCCCTCCGGGCCCCGGAGGACGGGGGAGGCGTCAGCCGCGGCGGACCGTGATGGTGGTCCAGGCTCCGACATGGACCCGGTCGCCCTCGCGCAGCGGGACGGGCACATACGGCTGGATCGGCTCCTCGCCGCCGTTGATGGTCGTGCCGTTGGTGGAGTCCTGGTCCACGACCGCCCAGTCGCCCTCGGGCTGCCGCACCAGCATCGCGTGCTGGTGGGAGACGCCCGGGTCCTCCGGGGACTGGGAGAGGTCGATGTCCGGGGCCTCGCCCGTGCTGTGCCGGCGCCGTCCGATGGTGATCTGGGGGCCGTCCAGCGGGAGGCGCTGCTCGGGCGAGTACGCGGGCAGGTTCAGCTGGGCCGCCTCGGGGCCGCTGCGGGACAGCATCGCCGTGAAGTACTCCCGGTCCGGGGCGATGACGGCCACCCACTCCGCCCCGGCCGCGGGCGGACGGGGCGGCTGGGGCCCGTCCTGCCGCCGGTCCTCGGGCCCGGGCGGCGGGGCGCCGTAGCCGGGGCCGCCTCCGTAGCCGGCGTGGTCACCGAAGGCGGGGTCCTCCCCGAAGGCGGGGGCGGGCGGCTGCGGCGGGTGCTGCCGCTGCGCTGCCGGTCCGGGTGGCGGCAGGGTCCAGTCGTGCTCGGGGAAACCCTGGCCGGGCGGCGCGGGGGCCGGCGGGGGCGGCGGGAACCCGCCGGGCGGGCCGGCCTCCCGGGGCGGCGCGGGCGGCGCCTGCTGCGGGGCGGACTGCCGGGGGCCCGCGTCGGGGGCCGGGGGTTCGCCGGGCCGGCCGGGCTGTTGGGGCGGCTGACCGGGGTAGCCGGAGTCCTGCGGAGGCCGGCCCGGCTGCGGCGGCTGGTGCTGCTGTTGCTGGTGGTGCTGGGCCGGCGGCTGCTGGAAGGCGGGCGGGAGCAGGCTCTGGCCGGGCTGCTGCGGAGGCGGCGGGAAGCCGCCCTGCGGCGGGGCGTCGAAGGCGTGACCGCACTCGGTGCAGAAGGACGCCCGCGCCTCCCGGGGCCTGCGGCAGCGCGGGCACTGCTCCGGCTGGGAGCCGGGCGCGCCGGGCGGCATGCCGTACGGGCCCGGGCCCTGGGGCGGAGGGCCGGGCGGCGGCTGCTGGGGGGCGGGGTAGCCGTAGCCGCCGGGGGAGCCCTGCGGTCCCGGGGCGCCGTGCGGTCCGGGACCGCCCTGCCGGTCTCCGCCGGGAGCGGGCGGCGGACCGCCCGGTGCGGGAGGCGGCGGGGGCGGCGCGTGCTGGGCGGATCCCGCGGGCGCGCCGGCGCCCGGCATGAGAAGTCCGCAGACCTCGCACCAGTTGTCGGACCCCGACTGGTGACCGTTCGGACAGGTCGGCATGTCGGTGCTTCCCCCTTTCCCCCGGGCCCTTCAGAGCCCTTCGGGTGTGTCACTGCCTGACGCGCGCCGTTCGGGAGGATCGCGTCTCGGAGCGTCAGCTCGTCGGTTTCCGCGGTGCTTGTCTTCAGTCGCACAGTACCGGTCGTCGCGGACAGCGCGCCCACCACCACGGGGTGGTGTGACGGTCCTCTTGTTCCAGGAGGCGTGGTGTGGCCGAACGGTTCGCTCCGTTTCCGGAGAGCCCACGGCGGGCGCGGCCCGCGGACCTGTGCGCGGGCCGCCGGGATGCCCGGGCGCCGGGTGAACTCCGCGCCCGTACCGTCCGGCCCGGGTCGCCCCACGGGCCACCGGCGCCCGGGGTCAGGCCGTCGCCTCGCCGGCCGGTTCCGCGGCGCCGGAGGGGGCGCCGGAGAACGGGAGGACGGCCACGGTCACGTTGTCGTGGCCGCCGCCGTCGAGGGCGTACCCCACCAGGGCCTGCGCTCCGTGCAGCGGACGGGTACGGGCGTCGGCCGGTACCGCCAGGGCCATCTCCCCGGCGCTCTCGGCGTAGTTCCACAGACCGTCGGTGCACACGATCACGACACCGGGCCGGTCGGGGAGGAACGTGGCGATGTGCGGGGCGAGTTCGTAGGCGTCGGCGCCCAGCCAGCCGGTGATCGCGTGGGCACGGGGGTCGGCGTACGCCTCGCGCTCCGTCAGGAGCCCGCCCGCGACCATCTGCGCCGCCCAGGAGTCGTCCTCGGTCAGCCGGGCCGGAGCGGTGCGGTCGTCGGGCACCCAGTACACCCGGCTGTCGCCGATCCAGCCGACGGTGAGCTCGTCACCGCTGAGGAGAGCGGAGACGATCGTGCAGGCCGGGGCGTTCTGGTGGGGGCGCGGCTCGCCGTAGCGGTAGCTCTTGCCGTCCACGCCGGACAGCGTGGTGACGGCCGTGCCGGCGGCGACCAGCGCGTCGTGCAGCGCCTGCCGGACCGGTGTACCGGCGCGCAAAGCGGCGGGCAGGGACTCCCGGGCCGCTGCCGCGGCGGCGGCCGAGGCCTCGTCCGGGCGGGTGGCCGAGGAGACACCGTCGCAGACCACGGCCGCGACGGCCGGTGTGCCGTCCGGCAGCGCGGTCTCGCAGAGCGCGAACGCGTCCTCGTTGCGGTGGTGGCGCAGGCCGCGGTCGGTCACCGCGGCGACGGCACCGGCGAGTTCGCTCTCCACGTGGTCGCGTTCCCGGGGCTGCGCGTGGCCGCAGTGCTCGCAGTGACCGTCCCGGCCGACCGTGCCCTTGCGGCAGGCGACGCACAGCGTGCCGGGGGTGCCGCTGCCGCCGTGGGCGCCGCTGCCGCCCGGGACACCGGCAGCCGGGCCGGCGGTCGCTCCGGTGTCCGCCGGGGCCGGGGTCTCCTTGGGCCGTGTCCCGGTGGCGTCCGCCGGGTGGTCCGGCCGCCCCGCTCCGTGCGAGCCGTTCGAGCCCTGCGGCCCGGCTGTACCGGTTCCGTGGTCGTCGGCGCCGTGCTGGGCGTCGGGGGTCCAGAGGGCGCGCGGGTCGGCCGCCGGGGCCGAACGCGGTGCCGCGAGCGGGTAGTCGTCCGGTTCCATGGGGCTCCGTACCGAGAGTGCGGGAGGGGGGTCGGCTCCCGGCGGCACCGGCGCGCCGGGAGCGTTGGTGGTGCCGGCCGCGGCGCCCGCCGCTCCGGCGCCGGGGAGACCGTGACCGGCCGCGCGGCCGGGGTGGCGGCGGTCGCTCATTCCTCCGGCCTCCGCCGGCGCGGAACGAGGGCCTCCGCCGCCGCCTCCTGGTAGCGCAGCACCGCGCGTTCGGCCGCCCGCAGGTCACAGGGAGCGCTCCAGAGCATGCGGCGGGCGGTGTCGTACCGCTCGGCCAGCAGCGGGTCACCGGCCAGCCCCTGCCGGGCGAGCCGCGCCTTGCAGGCGTCGAGGCGTCCGCGCAGCTCGGCCCGTACGGCCAGCGGGGCCGTCACCGCCGTCAGCGACTCGCGGGCCCGCAACAGCTCCTCCTCGGCGCGCTGTTCGAGGCTGTCGAGCAGCGGTGACAGCCGGTGCCACTGGCCGTGCCGGCGGTACGAGGCGGCGGTGGACAGCTGTTCGTGCAGGGCGGTCGGCGGGCCGCTCACCGCGGGCACCTCCGATGCGGCGATCTTGGCGAGGACCTCGCCGCGTGCCTGCCGGGCCTCGGTGAGCGTGCGGTCCGCGCGGGAGAGCACGTCCCGGAGCCGGTGCAGCCGCTGCTCGGCGTCCTGCCGTACGTCGAGCACGGCCTCGATCTCGCGCCGGACGTCCTCCAGGGCGCGGGCCTCGCGGTCGTAACGGGTGGTGTCGGGGCGGCCTCCGCCGGGAGCCGAACTGCCGCGTGCGGGCGTCCAGTAGGCGAGCGGGTCGGAGACCACCTCGGCCCGGAGGGCCGTCAGCTCGTCGGTGATCCGCTCCAGGCGGTCGCCCGCGGGGTGCTCGCCGGGGCGGACGCCGACGGAGTGCGCCAGGGAGCGGGTGCGCCGGAGTTCGGCGGAGAGCATGTCGATCCGCGCGGGGAGCGCCGACCAGACGGCCTCGGCGGCCACCACCACCTCCAGGGCCTGCGCGTAGCCGCTGTTCATCCGGTCGATGGCGGTCCGGAGCGTCATCCGTTCACCGGGCTCCGGCGCGTCACCGGCGAGAGCCGGGTCCCCGGAGGGCGGCAGGACGACGCCGGCCTCGCGCACCAGGGCGGTGAGTTCGGCCAGTTCGCCGTCGGTCGGCCAGCGCCGCCGGGAGCGCAGCTCGCGGGCCCGGTCCAGGGTGGCGGTGCAGGCGTCGAAACAGGTCCAGAGGAAGCCGATGACCTCCTCGGTGGCCGCCCAGCGGCTCTTGGTGACACCGGTCAGCTCGGCGCCCTCCAGCAGGCGGCGGCCCGCGTGGTCCTGGAGGGCGAGCAGCGAGGTCTCGATCGCCTCGTGCTCCGCGCAGAGCCGTGCCAGGGCGCGGTCGGCCTCGTCCACGTCCATGACCGGACCCTGAGGCTCCCCCGTGGCGCCGGGGTTGGATCCCGGGACCCCCATCGATCACCTCTCCTGTGTGCGTGGCGGCCGCCGTGGCGTCGCCGTCCCCGATCACCTTCCGCGGCGCGCTGTCATACTCCCCGGTCTCGTCCGCCTTACGCGCCCCGCCGTGCCGATCCTGCCAGGTGCGCGCCGATTCGCGGTGGTGCGCGCCGTGTTGCGGCCTGTCACCCGGCACCGGCGGGGTGGCGGAAGGGGGTTCACCCGGGGGTGGTGCGGTGTCCGTAGTGCCCGCGCAGGCGGGCGCGGGCGTCCGCGGGTGCTCCCGTGCGGTCCAGGCCGAGCAGGGCGGCGCCGAGCACCGGGGGAGCGGTGACCACCCGGGGGACGGCCTTCGGCGCCCGCTCGGCCAGCAGCCGGGTGATCGCGCCGTGCAGGAGGGGGTGGCGGGCGGCGAGCACACCGCCGCCGAGGAGGACCGGGGTCTCCTCGCCGAGCAGACCGAGCCGCTCCAGCGCCACGCGGGCCAGGGTGACGATCTCCTCGGCCTGGCGGTGGACGACCGACCGTGCCACGGGGTCGCCGGCGGCGGCCACCGCGAAGAGCACGGGCACCAGGTCGTGCAGGCGCCCCGTCCTGATCCGGCCCAGGTGGACGGCCTCGATCAGCTCCGCCATGGTGGTCAGCCCGAAGTGCGCGGGGAGAGCGCGGGCCAGTGCCGTCGGCCCGCCCCGCCCGTCCTCGGCGCGGGCGGCGAACCAGACCGCCTCGTCGGCGAGCCATCTGCCGCCGCCGAGGTCTCCGGAGAGCGGGCCGAGGGCCGCGAAGCGGGCGGTCCGCCCGTCCGGGGTCATCCCGGCGCAGTTGATGCCGGCCCCGCACACCACCGCGACACCCCGGGGCTCGTCGGCTCCGGCGCGCAGCACGGCGAAGGTGTCGTTGGCGACCTCGGTGGCACGGCCCCAGCCGCGCGCCGCCACGGCGTCCCGCAGCCGCCGCTCCTCCACGGGCAGATCGGCGTTGGCGAGACAGGCCGACACCCGCTCGGCGACCGGCCCGGCGCCGAACGGCAGCCCCGCCGCCTCCGCGGCCCCGGCGGCCGCGCGGGCGAGGACGTCCACGGCCGCGTCGATGCCGGTGGCGGGCGGCCGGAAGCCCCCGGCCCGGCCGGTGCCGAGGACACGGCCGTCGGCGGCGACCAGGGCGGCGTCGGTCTTGCTGTTGCCCGCGTCGAAGGCGAGGACGGCCGCCGGGAGGGGCCCGGCGGGAGAGGCGGAGTCCGGCCGGGGTCCGTCACCCTCCGGGGCCGGTGGTGCGGTGCCGGGGTTCACGTCCATGCCAGGTGGTGCCGGTTGTGCGCGAGCAGGGAGTCGGTCAGCTGTTCGGCACGGTCGATCTGGCCGACGAGGGGGTGGCAGAGCAGCGCTTCGAACACCCGGTCGCGGCCGCCCTTGAGGGCCGCCTCCAGGGCGAGTTGCTCGTACGCGGTCACCTGGGCGACCAGGCCCGCGTACAGCGGCTCCAGGGGGCGCACCGGCAGCGGGCGGGCGCCGTGCGGGCCGATCGCGGCCGGGACCTCGATGACGGCGTCGTCGGGCAGGAACGGCAGGGTGCCGTCGTTGAGGACGTTCACCACCTGCACGTCCTCCCCGCCGCCCGCGCCGCCGCCCGGAGTGCCCCCGCCCGTGTCCGTGCCCTGCCGCCCCAGCAGCGAGGCGGTGAGCGCCACCGCCGCCTCCGAGTAGTAGGCGCCGCCCCGCCGGGACAGCAGTTCCGGCTTGCGGTCGAGCGCCGGGTCGGCGTACATCTCCAGCAACCGCCGTTCGATCCCGGCCACTTCGGCGGCGCGGGAGGAGCCCTCCCGCTGTTCCCGTACGGCCTCGTCGTGCCGGTAGTAGTAGCGCAGGTAGTACGAGGGGACGACGCCGAGCCGTTCGAGGAGCGTGCGCGGCAGGCGCAGGGTGTCCGCCAGGGTGTCGCCGTGCTCGGCGATGAGCTCCGGCAGGACGTCCGTGCCGCCCAGGCGCACCCCGCGTTCCCAGGTCAGGTGGTTCAGGCCGACATGGTCCAGGGAGACGTCGGCGGGGTCGGCGTCCAGCAGCGCGGCGAACCGCCGCTGGAAGCCGATGGCCACGTTGCACAGGCCGACGGCCCGGTGGCCGGCGGTGAGCAGCGCGCGGGTGACGATGCCGACCGGATTCGTGAAGTCGACGATCCAGGCGTGCGGGCTGCGCCGCCGCACCCGCTCGGCGATGTCCAGGACGACGGGGACGGTGCGCAGCGCCTTGGCCAGACCGCCCGCGCCGGTGGTCTCCTGGCCGACGCAGCCGCACTCCAGCGGCCAGGTCTCGTCCTCCCGGCGGGCGTCCTGCCCGCCGACGCGGAGCTGCAGCAGGACCGCGTCCGCACCCTCCACCCCGGCGTCCAGGTCGCCGGTGAGGACGATCCGGCCGGGGTGGCCCTGCCGGGCGAGGATGCGCCGCGCCAGGCCGCCGACGAGCTCCAGCCGGTCCGCCGCGGGATCGACGAGCACCAGTTCGTCCACCGGCAGGATGTCGCGCAGCCGGGCGAAACCGTCGATGAGTTCGGGGGTGTAGGTGGAGCCTCCGCCGACGACCGCGAGCCGCATGGCCTTCCCTTCCCTTCCCCGGCGGGGCCGGTGACCGGCCCCGGACCGGGCCGCTGTGCGGGCCGTTACTTGGACAGGTGGGGGCCGGACGCCGGGGAGGGCGAGGCGGTCTGCGGGCTCTGGGGCAGCGGCGAGGCGTTGACGGACTGCGGTGAGGTGGAGCTGGCCAGGGCCGACGGGGGCGCCACACCCGCCAGCGGGTCCGGCCGCGGGGCCCCGTCCGCCGGCTCGGGCTCGGCGCCGACGATCCGGATGCCCGCGCCGTCGAAAGCCTGTTTGATACGCCAGCGCAGCTCCCGCTCCACCACGAGCCGCTTGCCCGGCATGGTCCTGGCGGAGGTGCGGATCACCACGGACTCCAGGGTCATCGACTCCAGGCCCAGCACCTCGACGGGGCCCCACAGCCGCTCGTTCCACGGCTCCTCGGCGGCCATCCGCTCACCGGCCTCCGCGATCGTCCGGCGGGCCTTCTCCAGGTCCTCCTCGGGCCGCAGATGGATGTCCACGGAGGCGGTGGCCCAGCCCTGGCTCTTGTTGCCGATCCGCTTGATCTCGCCGTTGCGGACGTACCAGATCTCGCCCTCGTCGCCGCGCAGCTTGGTCACGCGCAGGCCGACCTCGATCACCTCGCCGCTGGCGACGCCCGCGTCGACCACGTCACCCACGCCGTACTGGTCCTCCAGGATCATGAAGACGCCGGAGAGGAAGTCGGTGACGAGGTTGCGCGCGCCGAAGCCCAGCGCGATGCCGGCCACGCCGGCGCTGGCGAGGAGCGGCGCCAGATTGATGTTCAGCACGGACAGCACCGTCAGGGCCGCCGTGCCGAGGATGACGAACGAGGTGACGCTGCGCAGCACCGAGCCGATCGCCTCGGAGCGCTGGCGCCGCCGCTCGGCGTTCACCAGCAGACCGCGCAGCGGAAGACCTTCGGTGGCCTGGGAGCCGCGGTTCATCCGGGCGATGAACTTGGTGATGGTGCGCCGGACGACGGAGCGCAGGACGAAGGCGACCACCAGGATCAGCAGGATGCGCAGCCCCGCGCCCAGCCAGACGGACCAGTTCTCCTCCACCCATCCGGCCGCCTGGCCGGCGTTCTCCTGGGCCTCGCGGAGCGTCGGCGCGGTGGGAGTGGTGGCATCGGCGAGAAACCTGGACAACACAGCGAAACCCTCCGTGAACGACCCGGCCGCCCGGTGGCACCGGACGGTCCGGCCGGCAGACCAACCAGACTAACGGGACCGGGCGGTGCACCTGTTCGTTCCGTTCGAGGGAGAGAGCTCTTCCTGCGGGGGAAGAACCCCGTGTGGTCGAAAACACTCCTGATGCGTTACGCGGACCTGGTGGCGCCATCACCTGGGCTGAGGGGAAACTGTCTGCAGATCGTCCCGGCGCGAGCCACGCGTCGCCGGCGTACAAGGAGGCACCGTGCCGCATGTCCTGGTCCTCAACGCGTCGTACGAGCCACTCGGCGTCGTACCGCTCCGCCGCGCCCTCGTGCTCGTCCTCAACGGCAAGGCGGTCAGCCTCGAGGACTCCGGCGCCCTGATGCACAGCGCCACCCAGACGGTCCCCGCGCCCAGCGTCGTCCGTCTGAAGCGCTTCGTACGGGTGCCCTACCGCGGGCCCGTCCCGCTCACCCGGCGGGCGCTGTTCGCCCGGGACGGCGGGCGCTGCGCCTACTGCGGCGCCACCGCGACGAGCGTGGACCACGTCATCCCGCGCAGCCGCGGCGGCCAGCACTCCTGGGAGAACGTGGTCGCCGCCTGCCGGCGCTGCAACCACGTCAAGGCGGACCGGCACGTCTCCGAGCTGGGCTGGCGGCTCCGGCACCAGCCGGCGCCACCCTCCGGGCTGGCCTGGCGCATCATCGGCACCGGGCATCGGGACCCACGCTGGCTGCCCTATCTGCAGCCCTACGGCGCGGAGGACGCGATGGCCCGGATCGACGGCATATCCGCCTAGATCCGGGCCCTCTTGCGCCTGCCGGGCCGCCCGGCCCCGCCCCGGTCCGCCGGGGAGGAGCGGGGGCGGTCACCGCTCGGGCGCGGGGCGCCGGGGCGGCTGCCGGACGGCGCGGGCGCGCCGGGCTCAGCGTCCGACCGCGTACGCCTCCACGGAGAACAGCGAGTAGCCGTACCGGGTGGCGCGCTGCTCGCCCTGGACGCGGATGAACCGGGTGTCCGGCGCGTCCATCCGCACCGACTCCCGGCCGCCCCGGCCGTCCCGCACGGCCGCCGCGTCCCGCCAGACGCGCCCGTCGGCCGAGACCTGGACGCGGTAGCGGGCCGCGTACGCGTCCTGCCAGTGCAGCACCACCTGGCCGACCCGGGCCGGACGGTCCAGCTCGATCTGGAACCAGGCGTTGTCCTCGGCCGGGGAGGACCAGCGGGTCGCCGGGTCGCCGTCGACGGCCGCCGGGGCCGGGAAGTCGGTGGTCTCGTCGCCCGAGGAGGTGGCCGTGGCGCCGCGCGCCAGATCCGGGCCGCCGGTCTCCGGGAACGCCCGTACGGTCAGGGTCCGCTTCTCGCCCGCGAAATCGAACGGCACCTCGTACGAACCGGCGGGGGTGTCCTCCGGGACGGAGACCGTTACCGGCACCTCGGTCTTCGTGCCCCGCCGCACGGTGACGCCCTGCGGGACCTTCACCTCGATGCCCTCGGGGGACGTGGCGACCAGCCGGCCGCGCACGTCCGCGGGGCGTTCGGCCGTCAGTTCGACCGGGATCTTCTCCTCGCCGCCGATCGTCACGTCCGTCTCCCCGCGCGCCAGGTCCAGCCGGGCGTCCGGCAGGTCGGCGAACCACGGCACCACGCCCCGCACCTCCGGGGCCCGGTCGCCGCGCGGCCAGGTCAGCCGCACGGTGTCCGCGCGGACGTCCTCCCCGCCGAGCTGCGTCCAGCCCTCCCCGGACAGCCGGCCCAGGCTCCGCCAGCCCTCGCCGGGCACACGGGCCTCCACGACCGCGCCGGTGTCCCGGTCCGGGGCGGACAGCACGGTCACCGCGGCCAGCGGGCGGGTGCCGCCCAGGTCGACGCGGAGTTCCCCGGGGCGTTCCGTGACCGCTTCACGGGGACGCGCCCGGTCGGCGCCCGTCCAGGCGTCCGCGCGCCCGACGGCCTTCTTCAGGAACGGGTCGAGCACGCCCTCGCCGACGGTCGCCGGGGAGGCGGCGATCTCCTTGCGGAGCCGCTGCAGGTCCAGCTGCGCCCGCCAGGCCGCTCCGCCGTTCCCGCGCGCCTGTGCGAGCAGCATCTCCACGGCGCGCTCGCCCGCACGGCCGTACCGCGCCAGCTGCGCCAGCCACGGACCGGCCTCGCGGTCCGCCGCCAGTTCCTCGCCGGCCGGACCGGAAATCTCCTCCGGCGCGCGGCGCATGACACGGAAGGCCTCGCTCAGCCGTTCGCCCGCGGTCTCCAGCTCCTCGCGGTCGCCGCGGCTGTGGGCCGTCCACAGCGCGTCGATCAGGGGCCGCAGATACGCCGACTCCTTGCCGCCCAGCCCGGAGGAGGCGCCGTGGGCCGCGAGGACGCCCAGCGCCCGGCGGGACCGGGCGTCCGGGCCCGCGAGCGCGTCGACGGCCGCCTGCCAGGACTCCTGCGGCCGGTAGCCGCGCGGGTTCCAGGAGAAGTCGGCCGCCGTGAAGAGCGGGAGGCGGGAGGCGGCCGGCTGTGCCATGGCGTTGGCCAGCAGGGCGGAGGAGCCGACGGCGACACCCGGCTCCCGGCCCCGGTACGGGCCGAGGAAGAGCCGGTCCTGCGCGAAGTCGTTGACCGGGTAGTTGTCCACGGTGACGAGGGGGTGGCCGAACGCCTCGCGGGCGTCCGCCAGCTGCCCGCCGGTGATCTTCTTCGGCACGACGCCGACGCCCGTCCAGGCGACCTCCACCTCCCGGCGGAGCGCTCCCGCGAGAGCGCTGCGGTAGGCGGTGGCGCCGTCCTGGTAGTACTCGGTGGGCATCACCGACAGCGGGGCGGCGCCGGGGTGGCGGTCGGCGAGATGCTCCGCGACGGCGTTGGCGACCCGGGCCTGGGCCCGGGCGGCGGCCTCCGGGCCGGAGCCGAACCGCTCGGCGTCCGCGTCGCAGTGCCACTCGCTGTAGCTCACGTCCTGGAACTGGAGCTGGAACGCGCGGACGCCCAGCGCCCACATGGCGTCGATCTTGCGGGTGAGCGCCCTGAGGTCGTCGTCGGAGGAGAAGCAGAGGGCCTGGCCGGGGGAGACCGCCCAGCCGAGCGTCACATGGTTGGCGCGGGCCCGTTCGGCGAGCGCGCGGAACTCGCCGCGCTGCCCGGCGGGGTACGGGTCGCGCCAGCGGCTCTGCCGGTACGGGTCGTCGCCGGCCGCGTAGAGATAGTGGTTCTGCTTGGTGCGGCCCAGGAAGTCGAGGTGCTCCAGCCGCTGTTCGCGGGTCCAGGGGGTGCCGTAGAAGCTCTCGGTGACGCCGCGCACGGCGGTGCCCGGCCAGTCGCGGACGACGACACCGGCGAAGGAGCGGCCGGCCCGGCCCGCCGTAGCGCCGTCGCTGCCGCTGCGGCTGTCACCGTCGCCGTCGCCGGACGGGACGACGAGCTGACGCAGCGTCTGCACGGCGTGGAAGAGGCCGTCACCGCCCCGGCCGGTGAGGGCGACGGTGTCCCGCCCGCCGGTCCGGCCGGCGGCCAGCCGGTAGCCGCCGGACGGCAGATCACCGGCCGACGGTGCGCGCAGGGCGCGCAGTGCCTCCGCCGCACCCTTCGCGTCCGCCCGCACCACCAGGGCGTCGTGCGGCAGTTCGCCGCCCGGGCGGACGTCGAGCACCCTGCGGGCGCCGGCCGAGCGCAGCAGGGCGCGCAGCGCGTCGAGCGCGTACGGGTCGGCGTTGTCATCGGACACCAGTGCGACCTGCTCGGTCACGCGGGCGGGCTCCCCCTGGGCGCGCAGATCCTGCGGGCGGGGCCAGACGGACGGTACGGAGGTGTCGCCCTTGCGCTCCTCGGCCGTGGAGGCCGAGTCGCCCGCGGGGGAGGGCGCCGCGGCCGCGGAGGGCGCCGTTCCGACGAGCCCGCCGATCATCGCGGCGGCCAGCGCGGTGGCCCCGGCGACGCGGGGGCGCAGCCCGGCGCCCCGCCGGCCCGGTCCGGCGGGCCCGTCCGCCGGCCGTGAATCGCCCCGTCCGTCGTCTGCGCCGCCCCCGAGCGGGCCGGTGAGCCGGAACTGCACGGTTGTCTCCTCGCCCTGTCCGAACCTGCCGGCCGCCCGCCCCTTCCGGGACGGAACCCCGGGCAACCGGAACCGAGCCCACCACCGCCCCGGGAGAAGTGTCAACGTTCGGGCCCCGCATGTCCCGATTGGCGAGGTATGGCAGGGGTGTTGGCGGGGGCCGGGCGGGTATAAGAGGGCTTCCGCCGGGCGGTGTCCGGGAGCCGCCGTGCCGGCCCCGGAGCGCCTGCCGGTCCTAGAGTGGGCGGATGGCGGATCCCCATGAGTTGACGATGCTCGAACAGGCCGCTGCCGTACGGGACGGAGAGCTGTCCCCGGTCGAACTCACCGAGCACTACCTGCGCCGCGTCGAACACCTGGACGCTTCCGTCGGCGCCTACCTCACCGTCACCGCCGACCGCGCCCTGGACGGCGCGCGGCGGGCCGAGCGCCTCCTCGCACGGCACGCGGCGGCTGGCGGAGCCGGGCTGCCGCCGCTGCTGGGGGTGCCGCTGCCGGTCAAGGACCTCGACGCCGTGCCGGGCGTCCGCTGCACCTACGGCTCCGCCGTCTTCGCCGGGCACACCGCCCCTGAGGACGAGGAACCGCGGCTCGTCGCGCTGCTCCGGGAGGCCGGCACCGTTCTGCTGGGCAAGACCAACACCCCCGAGTTCGGGCTGCCCGCCTACACCGAGGGCCGGGTCGGCCCGCCCGCCCGCTCGCCGTACGACCCGTCGCGGGGCGCGGGGGGCTCCAGCGGGGGCGCGGCCGCCGCCGTGGCCGCCGGGCTGGCGCCCGCCGCGCAGGGCAGCGACGGCGGCGGCTCCATCCGCATCCCCGCGAGCTGCTGCGGCATCGTCGGCGTCAAGCCGAGCCGGGGCCGGGTCAGCCCCGCCCCCGGCGGCGACATCAGCGGGCTGGCGACCGCCGGGCCGCTCGCCCGTACCGTCCGGGACGCCGCCGCGCTGCTCGACGTGATGGCGGCCCCGGCGCCCGGGGACCCGGTGCCGCTCGCCGCGCCCGGGACGCCCTTCCTCCGCTGGTGCGACCGGACGCCCGGACGGCTGCGGATCGGCCGCTGGGCCCGTCCTGACGTGCCCGGCGTCACCGTCGCGCCGGAGGTGCTCGCCGCCTACGAGAGGACGTCCGCGCTCCTGGCCGGACTGGGCCACGAGATCGTGGACGTGGAGCAGCCGCTGCGGCCGGGCGACCGGGACACCTTCACGCCCGTCTGGGCGGTGATGTCCGCGCTCGTGCCCGTCCCCGCGGAGCGGGAGGAGGAGCTGCTGCCGCTCACGCGCTGGCTGCGGGAGCGCGGCCGGGCCGCCACCGGCCTGGACTACGCGCGGGCCCTGGAGTCCATGCAGCGGGTCGGCCGGCGGCTGGCCGGGGCCGTCGCCCGGTGCGACGCCGTGCTCACCCCCACGCTCGCCCAGCTGCCGGCGCCCGTGGGCGCGCTGCGGAACGACGACGACCCGGCGGCCGATTTCGCCGCCCAGGTGGCGTTCACCCCGTTCACCGGGCCCTGGAACATCGCCGGGCTGCCCGCGGTCTCCCTGCCCGTGGAGTGGACGGACGAGGGGCTTCCGGTCGGGATGATGCTCGGCGCCGCGCACGGGGCCGAGGGCCCGCTGCTGGCGCTGGCCGCGCAGGTCGAGGCGGCCGTGGCGCCCCGTCCGGGGCCGTGGGGCTGGGGCCCGCGGCCCCGCGTCTGGTGAGCCTCCCGGGGGGATTCGTCCCGTCGTGTCCCGGTTTTTTCGTTGACTCCGCCACTGCCCCCCTTGTTTCTCTCGCAATAAATCCGCCGCCTTGACTACCCTTTCGGCTTCAAGCCCTGCGCCGGAAGCGCTGTCCGGCCGCGAAATCAACCCACCGGGGAGCGATTGTGACGAGAGCCACGTTCGCCCCGCGTTTGGGTCTGGCCCGGCTCCAGCGGGGTAGGGCTGCTGTGTCGTACCGACCACGATCTACGGAGGCCCAGGTGGCCACATCCGCTCTTCTCCTCTCGACCCTCTCCAAACCCGGCGACCCGGTCGAACCGTTCAATCCGCTGGACCTCGACGGACTGACGGACATCGACTCGGGTCTCGACGGCGCCAGCTCCGGCGAATACTCCGAACCCCCGCTCACCAGCGAACCACCGCTGCCCGACCGCACCCCCCTCACCAGCGAGCCCGCGCTCGCCACCGAACTTCCGCTGACCAGTGAACCCACGGCCACCGGCATGGGCGCCGGTCTGGAGTGCACGGAGGTCTGAATGGGCCGTGCGCGGCTCGCAGCGCTGCACGGGGTCGCGACGTCGTACGAGCCCTCCCCGGGCCGTACGCTCCGGGTCCCCGAGGACACCGTCGTCGCCGTGCTGGCGGCACTGGGAGTCGACGCCTCGACCCCGCAGGCCGTGCGCGCCGCCCTGGACCGGCGGGAACGGGCCGAGCGTGAACGGCTGCTGCCGCCGTCCGTCGTCGTGACGACGGGCCGGCCGCCGCGGCCCGGAACGCTGCCCGGCCTGCCGGAGGACGCGGCCCTGCGCGTCCGCACCGAGACCGGTCAGACCCTGGACTGGGACCCCGGCCCGGCCGTGACCCTGCCGACCGGCTGCCACACGCTTCACGCGGAGGCACCCGGCGGCCGGTCCGGCCGGGCCGTCCTGATCGTCGCGCCCGAACGGATGCCCGAACCGCCCGGCCGCACCCACGGCTTCCTCGTACAGCTGTACTCCCTGCTCTCGGCCCGTTCCTGGGGCATGGGCGACCTCGGCGACCTGGCCGAGCTCGCGGCCTGGTCCGGCCGGGAACTCGGCACCGGGTTCCTCCAGCTCAACCCGCTCCACGCCGCCGTACCCGGCGACCCCACGGACCCTTCGCCGTACCGGCCCTCCTCCCGCCGCTTCCCCGACCCGGTGCATCTACGCGTCGAGGACGTCCCCGAGTACGTCCGGCTGCCCGCCCCGGAGCGTGAGCGCGCCGCCGCCGTCGCCGCCCGCGCCGAAGCGCTGCGGGAGGGTGTCCTGCGCCGGGGAGCGCTCATCGACCGCGACGCCGTCTGGCGGCTCAAGCGCGAAGCCCTCGAACTCGTGCGCACGGTGCCGCTCGGCCCCGGCCGCCGCTCCGCCTACTGCGCCTTCCTCGCCGAACAGGGACAGGCCCTCGACGACCACGCCACCTGGTGCGCCCTCGCCGAGATCCACGGCCCCGACTGGCGGCAGTGGCCCGACGGGCTGAGCGACCCCCGCTCCCCGCAGGCCGCCCGTGCCCGCGGCGAGATCCTGGACCGCGTCGACTTCCACTGCTGGCTCGCCTGGCTCACCGACAGCCAGCTCGGCACCGCACAGCGCTCCGCCCTCGACGCCGGCATGCCCATCGGACTGGTGCACGACCTCGCGGTCGGCGTCCACCCCTCCGGCGCCGACGTCTGGGCCCGGCAGGACGTCTACGCCACCGGCATGTCCGTCGGTGCGCCCCCCGACGCCTTCACCCCGCACGGGCAGGACTGGGGCCTGCCGCCCTGGCGCCCCGACGCCCTCGCCGCCACCGGCTACGCCCCGTACCGGGGGCTGCTGCGGGGGCTGCTGCGGCACGCGGGCGCGCTCCGCATCGACCACGTCATGGGGCTCTCCCGGCTCTGGTGGGTCCCCGAGGGACGCCGGCCGACCGAGGGCGCCTACGTCCGCTACGACACCGAGGCCATGCTCGGCGTGCTCGCCCTGGAGGCGCACCGGGCCGGGGCCGTCGTCGTCGGCGAGGACCTGGGCACGGTGGAACCGGGGATGCGGGACGCCCTCGCGGAGCGCGGGGTGCTCGGCACATCGGTGCTCTGGTTCGAACGCGATTACGAGGAGCGGGACGCCCAGACGCCCGCCGCCGGTACCGGGGCCTCCCCGGCCCTCGCCGGCACCGCGGCCCCCGACGCCGCCGTCCGGGAGCGGCCGCGACCGCTGCGGCCCGAACGCTGGCGGGCCGGCTGCCTGGCCACCGCCACCACCCACGACCTGCCGAGCACCGCCGCCCGGCTGACGGGCGAGCACGTCGAACTGCGGCACCGGCTGGGCCTGCTGACCCGCCCGCTCGCCGAGGAACGGGCCGAGGACGCGGTGGAGACCGCCGAGTGGCTGGCCGTGCTCAGCGAACTGGGCCTGCTGGCCGGGGGCCGGGGCGACGAGGAGGAGGCGGTCCGCGCCGTTTACCGCTTCCTCTGCCGGACCCCGGCCCGCATGGTCGGCGTCTGGCTGCCGGACTGCGTGGGCGACCGGCGCCCGCAGAACCTGCCCGGGACCTGGGACGAGTACCCCAACTGGCGGCTGCCCGTCGCCGACGCCGCCGGCCGCCCGGTCACCCTGGAACACCTCGCCGCCTCACCGCGCCTGCACGCCCTGATGACCGATCTCGCCGGTCACCTGGCCGCGTCCCCGGCGGACGGGGCGGGGGCCGCCGGACGGCCGTGAGGGGCACCCCGGCCGCGCGGGTCCGCCGGGCGTTCGCTACGTTGGCACCGTGGACAACAAGAACGTGCTGCGCACCGGTGCCGTCATGGCCGGTTCGACGCTGATGATGCTGCTGATGTCGTCCCCGGCGTTCGCCCTGATGCGCGACGACGGCGACGACCCGGGCCCGGGCCTGAGCGTCGGTGAGACCCTGGGTCTCTACGTCGCCCTCCCGGTCCTCTCGTTCCTCGTCATCGCCGGACTGGTGATGGTGCTGGACAAGTCGCGCAAGCAGGAGAAGCGGCAGGTCTGAGCCGCCGCACTCCGCGCGCCCCGGCGCGCGCCGCCCC
This sequence comes from Streptomyces xinghaiensis S187, assembly GCF_000220705.2. Taxonomy (GTDB): domain Bacteria; phylum Actinomycetota; class Actinomycetes; order Streptomycetales; family Streptomycetaceae; genus Streptomyces; species Streptomyces xinghaiensis. Next base: position 5,001,587 of record NZ_CP023202.1, read on the forward strand.
CGGAACCACCCCTGGTCCGGGGGCCGCCTCGCGTCCGCAGCCACAGCCACAGCCGCAGCCCCGAACGCGGAACGGCTGGCGCCGGGCGGTACGTCCGTGACGTACCGCCCGCGCCCGCCGCCCTCCGTGCGTGCCGCGGAAGTGCCCGCCGGGGGCCCGCGGAAGCGCCCTCCGGCGCCGGATGCCGCGGGACCGGCCGGCTCAGACGGCGGCGGCCGCGTCCGCCGCCTGCGCCTTGAGCGCCCGCTCGACCCCGGCCCGGGACTCGGTGACCAGCCGGCGCAGGGCCGGCGAGGGCTCGGCCGACTCCAGCCAGGCGTCCGTGGCGTCCAGCGTCTCCCGGGAGATCTGGAGCGCCGGGTAGAGACCGACCGCGATCTGCTGCGCCATCTCGTGGCTGCGCGACTCCCAGACGTCCTTCACCGCGGCGAAGTACTTGGCCGCGTACGGGGCGAGCAGCTCCTGCTGGTCGGTCTGGACGAAGCCGCCGATGACGGCCTCCTGCTGCGCGTTCGGCAGCTTGTCCGACTCGACCACCGACGCCCACGCCTCCGCCTTGGCCTCCTCCGTCGGCCGGGCCGCCCGCGCGGTCGCCGCGTGCCGCTCGCCCGCCGAGGTGCGGTCGCGCTCCAGCTCGGCCGCGATCTCCGGCTCGTCCGCCCGGCCGGTGGCCGCCAGCCGCCCCAGCAGCGTCCAGCGCAGCTCGGTGTCGACGGCGAGGCCCTCGACCGTCTCCGTTCCGTCGAGCAGCCCCTGCACCAGGTCGAGCTGGGGCTCCGTACGGGCGGTGGCGGCGAAGGCGCGGGCCCAGGCGAGCTGGTGGTCGCTGCCGGGCTCGGCCGCCCGCAGGTGCTCCAGGGCCGCTTCGCTCCAGCGCGCCAGGCCCAGCTCGCGCCAGGACGGCGCCGCGTACAGCGCCAGGGCCAGCTTCACCTGCCGGTGCAGCGACTGGACGACGCCGATGTCCGACTCCTTGCCGATCCCGGAGAGGACCAGTTCCAGGTAGTCGCGGGTGGCCAGCTCGCCGTCCCGGGTCATGTCCCAGGCCGAGGCCCAGCACAGGGCCCGCGGCAGCGACTCGGTGAAGTCGCCGAGGTGCTGGGTGACCACGGCCAGCGACTCGGGGTCGAGCCGCACCTTGGCGTACGACAGGTCGTCGTCGTTGAGGAGGATCACGGCGGGGCGCTCCCTCCCCGCCAGCTGCGGCACCTCGGTCAGCTCGCCGTCGATGTCCAGTTCGATCCGCTCGGTGCGGACCAGCTTGCCGTCCCGCAGCTCGTAGCAGCCGATGGCGATCCGGTGCGGCCGCAGCGTGCCCAGCGGCGGTCCCGCCTCGCCGGAGACGGAGGCCTTGGCGCCCAGCGGCAGCGCCGGGGCCTCCTGCCGTACGGCGAAGGAGGTGATCGTGGAGCCGTCGCCCGCGATCTCGGGGCGCAGGACGTTGATGCCCGCCGTCTGCAGCCATGCCTGCGACCAGGCCCCCAGATCGCGGCCGGAGGTCTCCTCCAGCGCGCCCAGCAGGTCGGAGAGGCGGGTGTTGCCCCACTCGTGCCGCTTGAAGTACGTCTGCACGCCGCGGAAGAACTCGTCCATGCCGACATAGGCGACGAGCTGCTTGAGCACCGAGGCGCCCTTGGCGTACGTGATGCCGTCGAAGTTGACCAGGACGTCGTCGAGGTCCCGGATCTCCGCCATGATCGGGTGGGTGGACGGCAGCTGGTCCTGCCGGTAGGCCCAGGTCTTCATGGAGTTGGCGAAGGTGGTCCAGGAGTGCGGCCACTTCGAGCCGGGGGCGTGCGCCTGGCAGGCGATGGAGGTGTAGGTGGCGAACGACTCGTTCAGCCAGAGGTCGTTCCACCACTCCATGGTGACGAGATCGCCGAACCACATGTGGGCCAGCTCGTGGAGGATGGTCTCGGCGCGCGTCTCGTACGCCGCGTCGGTCACCTTGGACCGGAAGACGTACTGGTCGCGGATGGTGACGGCACCGGCGTTCTCCATCGCGCCCGCGTTGAACTCCGGGACGAACAGCTGGTCGTACTTCTCGAACGGGTACGGGTAGTCGAACTTCTCCTGGAACCAGTCGAAGCCCTGCCGGGTGACCTCGAAGATCGCGTCCGCGTCCAGGTGCTCGGCCAGGGAGGGACGGCAGTAGACGCCCAGCGGCACCGAGCGGCCCTCGCCCTCCCAGGTGCTGTGCACGCTGTGGTACGGGCCCGCGATCAGCGCGGTGACGTAGGTGGAGAGCGGCGGGGTCGGGGCGAACCGCCAGACGCCGTCCGCCGGCTTCTCCGCGCCGTCCGCGAGCGGGGCGCCCGAGATGACCGTCCACCCCTCGGGCGCCGTCACGGTGAACGTGAAAGTCCCCTTGAGGTCCGGCTGTTCGAAACAGGCGAAGACCCGCCGGGCGTCCGGCACCTCGAACTGGGTGTAGAGATACGCCTGCTGGTCCACCGGGTCGACGAAGCGGTGCAGGCCCTCACCCGTGTTGGTGTACGCGCAGTCGGCGACCACCCGCAGCTCGTTCGGCCCGGCCGCCAGGGACGGCAGCGCGATCCGCGAGTCGGCGAAGACCTCCGCCGGGTCGAGCGCCGTGCCGTTCAGCACCACCTCGCGCACCGCCGGCGCCACCAGGTCGACGAAGGTGGAGGCCCCCTCCTCGGCCGCGTCGAAGCGGACCGTGGTGACCGACCGGAAGGTGCCCCCCTCCGGCTCCTGCGCGTTGCTCAGGTCCAGCTCGATCTCGTAACCGTGGGTGGTCAGGAGGCGCGCCCGCTGCTGCGCCTCCTCCCGTGTGAGGTTCGTGCCAGGCACGGTAGGCATCTCCCATTCGTCGGACGGAACGGCCATCCTCGCACGGGGGGACCCCATGATCGCAGCAGGTTTTGCGGAGCCGCCGGGCCCGGTTCCGGCGGGTTTCCGGGACCGCCGCGGAAGGGCGGCCCCGGTGCCCGGAACGGACCGGACCGGCCCGGAAGAGACCGGTCCCGGCCCATAACGGACCGGGACCGGGTGTCCGGGATCAGCCCGCCGGGATCAGCCCGCCTGGGCGACCACCAGTTCGGCGATCTGCACGGCGTTGAGCGCCGCGCCCTTGCGCAGGTTGTCGCTGGAGCAGAAGAGCGCCAGCCCGTGCTCCACCGTCTCGTCCGCGCGGATGCGGCCGACGAAGGTCGGGTCCTGGCCGGCGGCCTGCAGCGGGGTGGGGATGTCCGACAGGGTCACGCCCGGGGCGCCCGCGAGGAGCTCCTTGGCGCGCTCGGGGCTGATCGGGCGTTCGAAGCGGGCGTTGATCTGGAGCGAGTGGCCGGTGAAGACGGGGACCCGGACGCAGGTGCCGGAGACCTTCAGCCCGGGGATCTCCAGGATCTTCCGGCTCTCGTTGCGGAGCTTCTGCTCCTCGTCGGTCTCGGCGGACCCGTCGTCCACGACCGATCCGGCCATCGGCAGCACGTTGAACGCGATCGGCCGCACGTACTTCTGCGGCTCGGGGAACTTCACGGCCGCACCGTCGTGGGTCAGCGCCGTCGCCGACCCCGCCGCCTCGCGGATCTGCTCGTCCAGCTCCTGGACCCCGCCCAGGCCGCTGCCGGACACCGCCTGGTACGTCGAGACGACCAGGGAGGACAGCCCGGCCTCGGCGTGCAGCGGGCGCAGCACGGGCATGGCCGCCATGGTGGTGCAGTTCGGGTTGGCGATGATCCCCTTGGGGCGCCGCATGGCGGCGTGCGGGTTGACCTCGGCGACGACCAGCGGGACGTCGGGGTCCAGCCGCCAGGCGGAGGAGTTGTCGATCACCACGGGGCCGGCGGAGGCGACCTTCTCGGCCAGGGCGCGCGAGGTGGCGCCGCCCGCCGAGAAGAGCACCACGTCGAGACCGGAGTAGTCGGCCGTGGTCGCGTCCTCGACGGTGATCTGCTCGCCCTGCCAGTCCAGGGTCTTCCCGGCCGAGCGGGCCGATGCGAAGAGCCGCAGCCGTTCCACCGGGAACGAGCGTTCGGCCAGCATCTTCCGCATCACGCCGCCGACCTGTCCGGTGGCTCCGACGATTCCGATCCTCATGGGACGCCTTCCTCTGCTGCTGCCTTGGTGCCGTACTGCCGGCGGGGCGGGTGCTCCGAGAGCGCCCGCCCCGCCGTCCAGTGTCTCAGGCCGCTACGGAAGGACCTTTTCGATCTTGACGCTGCCCTTGCCGGTGACCGTGCCGTGGGCGTTCAGCAGGCTGACCTCGCCGAAGAACTCACGGCCCTCCGGAGCCGCGCCGTTCACCACGACCTCGGCTTCCACCTGCGCGGATGCGCCGTTGCCGAGCTTCACGACCGCCGATTCGTCCACGGTCACCTCGCCGAGCGAGGAGGCGTAGAACACATCGAGGTAGTCGTACTCGGTGGTGCCCGCGGGCACCGAGTAGCCGTCCACCACCACGGTGTACGTGCCGGCCGCGGGCTCGGTCAGCGTCACCGACTCCTCGGAGTCGCCGTCCGCGTCGTAGTCCACGAGCTCGCCGTCCTTGTAGACCGAGAGGTCCAGGTCGGCGCCGGTGTCGGAGGGTGAGCCGATGGTCACGTCCAGCCGGGAGACGCCCTCGGGGACCTCGACGGTGGTCTCCTGCGAGGCGCCGTCGCCGATGGACGGGCGCGCGCTCTTGGCCGAGCCCAGCTCGCCGCCCCGCAGCCTGCCGTCGATGGCGCCGAAGCCGTTGGTGACCTTCCAGTCCACCGAGGCCGGGGTGCCGGTCTCGGCCTCCTCGATGGTCCGCACGGCCGGGTCGAAGACGGTGCCGAGCGCCGTCGCCGTCACCGTGTACGGGTTGTACAGCAGCGGCGAGGTGCGCCGCGACTCGACCTCGATCTCCCACACGCCCGGCATCGGGTCGGCGTAGCCGCGCCGCGACGGGTCACAGGTGTTGTTGGGGCTGTCGTAGTTCGGGTAGCAGTAGATCGTGCTGCTCGGGTCGACCGGCACGCCGTACGGGTTGATGGCGATCCACCGGGTCTGGCTGCCGTCCTTCAGCCCGTCCATCCGGACCTCGAGGCTCTTGGCACCCTCCGGCACGGTGACGAAGTGCGAGGTGTTCCGGTTCCGCTCGGCCTTGCCGGACTTCTTCACCGCGTACGACGGGGCGGCCAGCTCGTCGGCGACCACGACGCTCGTCATGATCTGGTGGTCGGTGCCCCTGGTGCGCCGGTCGTCCAGCTCCAGGACGGCGCTGTGGAAGCCGGCGGTACGCGCCTTGGCCCGGACCTTGACGGTGACCGGCTTGTCCAGCGGCAGGTTGACGGTGTCGTAGCCCGCGAGGGAGAAGGTGCCGTCGTTGTTCGCCCAGTTCAGCTCGTGCCGGACGGGCCGGTCCGGACCGCTGGTGCGGGTGACGGTGACGTCGTACGTCCGGGACTGGCGGACCTTGAGGCCGCCCTCGCGGTCGTAGACGCCGGTGCCGCGGTGCGGGGTCTTGAGATAGCCGGAGAGCACGGTGTCCACCGGGGCGGAGACCGTGTACTCGTGGGCGCTCGCGCCGTTGCGGATCGCGGACCAGGCGTCCACCACGTCCATGAGCCCGGCGCCCTGCTCGTACGCCTGGAAGCCCCTGATGCGGTGGGCCGTGCTGGTCAGCGCGGTGCGCAGCTTCGCCGGGGTGAGGTCGATCTTCTTCTGCTTCGCGGCGGAGAGCAGCAGCGCGGAGGCGCCGGCGGCCTGCGGGGAGGCCATCGACGTGCCCTGCAGCATCCCGTAGCCGGGCGGCAGCTCGTAGCCGGCCTCGGCGACCGGCTGGCCGGGCTGCCAGCTCGGGACGGTGTTGATGGACGCCCCGGGCGCGGCGAGGGTCGGGGTGAAGCCGCCGTCCTCGCGCGGGCCCCGGGAGGAGAACGGCATCATCGAGTAGCGGGTCCGCATCACGGAGCCGTAGTTGGCCGCCCAGGTCTCCCGGGAGGCGGAGGCGCCAACGCTGATCACCTTGTCGGCGAGTGAGGGGTCGCCGATGGTGTTGGCGCCGGGACCGCTGTTGCCGGCGGAGATGACGAGCTGGACGCCGTAGGTGTCGATGAGCCGGGTGTACAGCTCGGAACGGGCGTTGTTGCCGTCGTTCAGCGGGGGCAGTCCGCCGATCGACATGTTGACGATGTCGACGCCGCGGTTGACGACGAGGTCGATCATGCCCTCGGTGAGCGCGACGTTGGTGCAGCCGCCGGACCAGGTGCAGGCGCGCGAGGAGACGAGCTTCGCGCCGGGGGCGGCGCCGTCCATCTTGCCGCCGAAGAGGCCGTTGGCGGCGGTGATGCCCGCGACGTGCGTGCCGTGGGAGCCCTCGACGACGCCGATGTTGACGAAGTCGGCCGTCTTGCCGGTCCAGTCGCCGCCGTACGGGTCCATCGGCACGTCCTTGCGGATCTCCACCACGAAGGGGATCCGCTCGGCGATCGCCGTGTCCGGGTCGTCGGTGCCGAAGTAAGCGACATCGAAGCCGTCCTTGTACGGCTTCATCGCCTCCTGGTCGCCGAAGTCGCCGTCGTCGTCGAGGTCGACGCGGACGGTGCCGGCGGCCGGGTCGTACAGCACGCCCCAGGTGTCGGTGGTGTCGCCGTCCCGGTTGAGGTCGCCCGCCATGTCACCGCCGGTGGTGGCGGACTCGGCGAAGCGGCTGACGCGGTACGAGCCCTCGGGCGCGGTCCAGGTGCGGCCGGCGTAGGTGAAGGTCGGCCCGGAGACGTCCTGGACCATGGGGCGCCAGGTGCCGTCGCCGTCCACGATCGGGTCGGTCGCCGTCACCCAGTCGGTGATCTTGCGCTCGCCGGTGGTGGTCTCCTGCAGGGCGGAGTGCCCGAGGTCCACGCCGGAGTCGAGGATGCCGATGGTGATGCCCCGGCCGTCCGCCTTCGGGTTCTTCTTCACGAAGTCGACGGCGCCGGTCTCGTGGGACGGCTGGTACGGGTTCTTCGCCGGGGTGTTCTCGTCCGGGCCGTCGTACGAGCCGGTGGGGCCGGTTTTGGCGCCCTTCGCGCGGTCGCCCTTCGGCGTCGGGTCCGGCAGCTTGATCTCCTGGCGGAGGTCGATGCCGTGCACGGAGGAGAGCTTCGCGGCCTTGGCGATGGCGGCGTCGGCGCGGCCGGTGGGCACGGTGGCCCGCACATAGCCGAGCTTGTCGTAGGTGCGGCCGACGGAGGCGCCCTTGACGGACTCCAGTTCGTCCACGGCCCGCTCGGTCGCCCCGGGGGCGGTGGCGAGCATCATCGTGACGTTCTTGTCGCCGTCGGACTTGGCCTCGGCGAGCAGTTCGGCGTCGGCGGAGCCGAGCTTGTCCGCCGATGACTTCGCCGGGGCGGGGGAGGAGCCCGGGTCGCCGTCCGCCGCGAAGGCCGGGACGGGGCCGGCCGCGGCGAGCGCGGCCACCAGGCCCGCGGTGATCGCCGCGCGGGCCGCGCGTCTCGGGCCGGACGGCGGCTCGGGTATGGGAGAAGAAGGCATGGCCACCCTTGTTCGGAAATCGGATCCGGTTGACCGCACTTATATGTAAGTGCGAAGAGTTTGGGGAGGGTTGGGCGCCCGCTGAGCGGACGGTGGCGTATTTCCGCCACCGCCATTCGGGGGCGAAGCGGGTCCGAAGCCCTAATTCGCCGGTGGCGTGAGTTCGTTGAAAGCCGGGCGAACGCCCTTCGAAGGCCGCCCCGGAGGCCGCCGTTCCACGCCGGCCGCCCTTCTGCCGTCCGCCGCATGCCTCCGGCACGGGCCGGCCCCGGTGAACGCCGGGTGAGCGGCGGGGAACCCGCGGGCCGGAGCCGGATGACCGCTTCCCGTACCGGTGATCGATGTGCGGCGATGGGCGCCCGACGTTCCGGTCTCGTTCAAACAGGGGCCACCCCCGGTGCCAAGCATCCGGGGGAGCGGGGCGCGTCCCCGCTTCCGCCGTGTCCGCGCGCAGCACCCGGGGAGTCCCCATGTCCCGCATCGGAACGACCGACTCCGCAGCCCTCCACCGCCGTGCCCTGCTCGCCACCGTCGGCGCGCTCGGGGTCTCCGCCGGCTTCGGCACGGCCCTCGGCTCCGGGAGCGGACCCGCGGAGGCCGCCACCGCGCCGCCCCGCACCCGCTCCGCCGGGCCCGTCACCGGGCCGTCCACCGCGCCGCCGGACCGCGCCCGCACCAGCTCCTCCCGGCAGGGCACCACGCTCGACTCGGTGGCCACCCCGCGCGGCGCCACGGGCTACCGGCGGCTCGGAGAGGGCCCCGGCTGGCCCCGCGTCGTCCGCTCCGAACTGGCGTCCGCCCGGAAGGGCAGAGCGGACCGGCGCACCGCGCTCGCCTGCTTCGTCCAGTTCACGGACCTGCACATCGTCGACGTCCAGCACCCGCTGCGCTACGAGTACCTGCGCGCCTCGACCGCCAGCGCCTGGCGCCCGCAGGAGGCGCTCTCCGTCGCCGGCACCGTCTCGCTGATCGAACGCGTCAACGCGCTGCCCGGCGGCCCCGCCACCGGCAGCCCGCTCGCCTTCGCCATGACCACCGGTGACAACACCGACAACAACTCCCGCGCCGAACTGCAGTGGTTCCTCACCGCCATGAGCGGCGGCCGGATCATCCCCAACACCGGCGACGACCGCCGCTACGAGGGCGTGCAGAACAGCGGCCTTCCGCTCTACTGGCAGCCGGAGGACGCCCTGCGCGACGGCGACAAGCAGCTCGGCTTCCCCCGGATCGACGGCTTCCTCGACGCGGCGATCCGCGAGGTCCGCAGCCCCGGGCTGCGCATGCCCTGGTACTCCACGGTCGGCAACCACGACACCCTGCCCGGCGGCGCCTACGCCCGCGGCGGCTTCTTCGCCGAGTTCGCCGTCGGCGGGCGCAAGCTGGAGAGCCTGTCCCCGGCCGAGGGCGCCGCGCTCTGGGCCAACGTCAGGAAGGCCGGCGACCCCGAGGGCCGCCGCTTCGAGGAACTGCTGCGCTCCCGCACCCGCGCCATGCGCCGGGTCACCCCCGACGAGCGCCGCGCACCCTTCACGCCGCTCGAATACGTGACCGCCCACCTCGACCCCTGGCACACCGGGCCGGGTCCGCGCGGCCACGGCTACACCAGCGACAACCTCGCCGAGGAACGCCTGTACTACTCCTTCCGCATCGCCGAGGGCGTGCTCGGCATCAGCCTCGACAGCACCGACAACGGCGGCCACTACGAGGGCTCCCTCGGCACCGCGCAACTCCGCTGGCTGGAACGGACCCTCACCGCCCACCGCGACGAACACGTCCTGGTCTTCAGCCACCACACCGGTTCCACCATGCGCAATCTGCGCCCCGACCCCGCCCGGCCGGACGAGAAGCGGCACGGCGGCGAGGAACTGCTGGCCGTGCTCGGCCGCCACCGCAACGTCCTGGCGTGGATCAACGGCCACAGCCACAAGAACAACATCACCCCGCGCGACGGCTTCTGGGAGATCTCCACGGCCTCACACGTCGACTTCCCCCAACTCGCCCGGGTGATCGAACTGGTGGACAACCACGACGGCACGCTCTCCCTCTTCACCACGCTGGTGGAATCGGCCGCTCCGTACCGCGCCGACCACTCCGACCTCTCCCAGACCGGACTGGCCTCCCTCTACCGCGAGCTGTCCCTCAACACCCCCGGCGCGCGCACCACGCTCTCGGGCGAACCGGGCGACCGCAACACCGAACTGCTGCTCGCCCGGGGCTGACGGGTGCCGCCGCGAAGCCCGTCCCGACCAGCCGGAACGCGCCGCGGAGCGGACGGAACCAGCCCCTCCGCCCCGAACCGCCGCAACGGCGTCAACTCCCGCACCGGCGCGGGAGTCCTTCCCGGCGCGGTACCGCCGCGGCACGGCACGGTCCATCGCACGCAGGCAACGGGCAGGCAACGGAGGGAACGGACTTCATGGCGACACGTTCAGGCAGAGAACGGCGCGGCGCACTCACCGCGGCCCTGACGGCGGCGGTCCTCGCGCTCGGCGCGCTGAGCGCCCCGGTGGCGGCCGCGGCGGGCCAGGCGGCGGCGAAGCCGGAGACGGAGACGGGCCGCGGACACGCGGCGACACAGGAGGCCATGGACGCACAGGTCGCCGCGGGCCTCCCCGGGGTGCTGCTCCAGGCCGTCGACCGGCACGGCGTCTGGAACGGCTCTTCCGGCGTCGCCGACCTGGAGACCGAGCGCCCCCGGCTGCCGAAGGACCGCTTCCGCGTCGGCAGCATCACCAAGACCTTCGTGGCCACCGTCCTCCTCCAACTGGAGTCGGAACGGCGGATCGACCTCGACGACACCGTCGAGCAGTGGCTCCCGGGCGTGGTGCGCGGCAACGGCAACGACGGCCGGAAGATCACCGTCCGGCAGCTCCTCAACCACACCAGCGGCGTCTTCAACTACACCGACGACCCCGGCATCGAGGAGAAGATCTCCGGCCCCGGTTTCCTGGAACACCGCTACGACACCTGGACGCCGGAGCAGCTCGTGCGGATCGCCATGGGGCACGAGCCGGACTTCGCGCCGGGCACGAGCTGGAACTACTCCAACACCAACTACGTCCTGGCCGGCATGGTCATCGAGCGGGTGACCGGCGAGGAGTACGCCGAGGAGATCGAGCGCCGCATCCTCCGCCCGCTCCGTCTGCGCGCCACCACGGTGCCCGGCACCGACCCGGAGATGCCCCGCCCGCACGGCCGCGCCTACTCCACGCTGGGAGGCGACCCGGAGGAGAAGATCTACGACACCACGGAACTCAACCCCTCCGTCGCCGGAGCGGCCGGGGAGATGATCTCCACCACGGGCGACCTGAACCGCTTCTACCGGGCCCTGGTGCGCGGCAAGCTGCTGCCGGACCGTCAGCTGAAGGCCATGCTCACCACCGTGGACACCGGGTTGCCGGGACTCGACCGCTACGGCCTGGGCATCTACCCGGAGACGCTCTCCTGCGGCGTGACCATCTGGGGTCACAGCGGCGGCATCCGCGGCTCCGGTTCCGCGGCGACCGTCACCCGGACGGGGGACCACGCGGCCTCCTTCAACGCCAACGGCGACTGGACCGGCGACGGCCGGGCCGTGGCCGAGGCGGAGTACTGCGGCACGTCCTGACCCGGACGCCGCCGCACAGCGGCCGGCCGCCCGCCCCGCACGCGGGGACGGGCGGCCGGCCGCCGTGCGGCGGCTGCGTCCTCAGTCCGCGTAGTCCGCCGCCCGGTCGCAGTCCTGGGCCCGCAGGGCGCGCGCCAGATCGGCGTGCGCCTCCAGCACCAGCCGCCGCAGCGCGGGCGGCGCCTGCCGGTGCTCGTCGAGCCACGTCTGTGCCGCGTCCAGCGTCTCCTGGTTGCCCTGCAGCATCGGGAAGAGGCCCCGTACGACCGACATGGCGATCTCGATGGACCGCTTCTCCCATACCTGTTCGATCGCGGCGAAGTACCGCGGGACGTACGGCGCCAGCAGCTCCCGCTGACCGGGCTGGTCGAAGCCGGCGATGGTCGCCTCGACCAGAGCGTTCGACAGCGTGTCCGACTCCACCACCTCCGCCCAGGCCCGCTCCTTCACCTCACCGGAGGGCCGGGCGGCGAGACAGCGCGTCTGATGGCGCTTGCCGGAGGCGGTGTCGTCGCGCGCCAGTTCGGCGTTGATCTCGGCCGCCCCGGCGGCCCCGTGCGCGGCGAGCGGTTCGAGGAAGGCCCAGCGCAGCTCCTGGTCCACCTCCAGACCGTCGATCTTGGCGGTGCCCGCCAGCAGACCCTGCAGCAGCTGCAGATCGGCCGCGCTGCCGGCGGTCAGCGCGAAGAACCGCGCCCAGGCCAGCTGGTGGCCGCTGCCCGGCTCGGCCAGCCGCAGCTCGCCGAGCGCCCCCTCGGCCAGCGCCCGGCCGCTCTGCTCGCGCCGGTCGGGGGCGGTGTAGTGGACCAGCGCGGAGTGCGCCCAGGCGTGCAGCATCTGCAGCACGCCGATGTCGCTCTCGCGGCCGGCGAAACGCAGCACCAGGTCGAGGAAGTCGCGGGCGGGCATCAGCCCGTCCCGGGTGAGACCCCACAGCGCCGACCAGCACAGCGCCCGGGCCAGTGGGTCGGTGACGTCGCCGAGGCTCGCGCGGAGGGTGCCGAGGGAGTGCGCGTCGAAGCGGGTCTTGCAGTAGGTGAGGTCGTCGTCGTTGACGAGGATCAGATCGGGCCGCGCGGCCCCGGCCAGCTCGGTGACGACCGTACGGGGACCGGCGACATCGGTCTCGGCGCGGTGGAAGCGGACGAGCGCGTCGCCCTCGCGCCGGTAGAGGCCGATGGCCACCCGGTGCGGGCGCAGCTCCGGGTGCGAGGGCGCCGCCTCCTGGAGGACGGCGAACTCGGTGATCCGGCCGTCCGCGTCCTGGACGACGTCCGGGGTCAGGGTGTTGACGCCCGCGGTCTGCAGCCAGGCGCGGGACCACTCGGCCATGTTCCGGCCGGAGGTCTCCTCCAGCACGGACAACAGGTGTTCGAGGCGGGTGTTGCCGTACGCGTGCCGCTGGAAGTAGCGGCGGGCGCCCTCCAGGAAGGCGTCCCGGCCGGCGTAGGCGACGAGCTGCTTGAGCACCGAGGCGCCCTTGGCGTAGGTGATGCCGTCGAAGTTGAGCTTGGCGTCCTCGAGGTCGCGGATGTCGGCGGTGACGGGGTGCGTGGAGGGCAGCTGGTCCGCGCGGTACGCCCACGCCTTGCGGCGGTTGGCGAAGGTGATCCAGCCGTTCTCGAAGCGGGTCGCCTCCACGAGCGAGAAGGCACCCATGAAGTCGGCGAAGGACTCCTTCAGCCACAGGTCGTCCCACCACTCCATGGTGACGAGGTCGCCGAACCACATGTGCGCCATCTCGTGCAGGATGACGTTGGCCCGGCTCTCGTACGAGGCCTGGGTGACCTTGCCGCGGAAGACGTACTCCTCGCGGAAGGTGACCAGGCCCGGGTTCTCCATGGCGCCGAGGTTGTACTCCGGGACGAACGCCTGGTCGTACTTGCCGAACGGGTACGGGAAGCCGAAGTGCTCGTGGAAGAAGTCCAGGCCCTGCTTGGTGACGGTGAAGATGTCGTCCGCGTCGAAGTGGCGGGCGAGCCCCTTGCGGCAGAGCGCGCCGAGCGGGATCACCAGTTCGCTGCCGTCGTCCAGCGTGCGCCGGTAGGTGTCGTGGACCATGTGGTACGGCCCGGCGACGACCGCGGTGATGTACGTCGAGATGCTCTTCGTCGGCAGGAAGCGCCAGACGGCGCCGCCGCCTTCCGCGGGGACGGGCTCCCCGTCGGCCGCGCCGTTGTTCAGCACCGTCCAGCCCTCGGGCGCGGTGACGGTGAAGATGAACGGTGCCTTCAGATCGGGCTGTTCGAAGGTGGTGAAGACCCGGCGCGCGTCGGCGGGCTCGTACTGCGTGTAGAGGTAGACCTCGCCGTCCTCCGGGTCGGCGAAGCGGTGCATGCCCTCACCGGTGCGGCTGTAGGCGCACTGCGCGTCGACGGTGAGGACGTTCTCCTCGCGGAGGTCCTCCAGCGCGATCCGCGTGCCGTCGAACACGGCGGCCGGGTCCAGCTCGCGGCCGTTGAGGACGACCGAGGTGACGGACGGCGCCAGCAGGTCGGCGAAGGTCGACGCGCCGGGCCGGGCGCAGCCGAAGCGGATCGTGGTCACGGAGCGGAAGGTGCGCGGCTCGGGGGCGTCAGGGGCCGTCGCCGACCGCAGGTCCAGCGCCACCTCGTACCCGTGGGCGGTCAGCAGCCCGGCCCGTTCGCGGGCTTCGTCACGGGTCAGGTTCTCACCGGGCACGACGGCTCCTTTGCCTCGTCTGTCACTCACGCGAGTCACACACTGCGGGTCTCACAGTGCGAACAGCCGCCATAGTGTCACGCGCTCACCGGCGGGTGGGAATGCGTCACACAGGGACAGTGGTTGACCGTGGGAACCACCCCGAGCACGCCACGATGGACCGAGCCCTTCGATGAGGAGAACCCCTGTGACCGCACCCGAGAAGACGCCCGTCGACTTCTGGTTCGACCCGGTCTGCCCGTGGGCCTGGCTGACCTCGCGCTGGATGCTGGAGGTCGAGAAGGTGCGCCCGGTGGAGGTGCGCTGGCATGTGATGAGCCTGGCGGTGCTCAACGAACCGCGGCTGGACGAGCTTCCGGAGCAGTACCGCGAGATGCTGGAGAAGACGGCCTGGGGCCCGGTGCGGGTCGCCGTCGCGGCCGAGCGGGAGCACGGCAGCGATGTCCTGGGGCCGCTCTACACGGCGTTCGGCACCCGCTTCCACAACGGCGGCGAGGGTGTCTCGCGCGAGTCCATGGCCGCGGCGCTCCGGGACGCCGGGCTGCCGGCGGAGCTGGTCGACGCCGCGGACACCGACGCCTACGACACGGAGCTGCGCGCCTCGCACAAGCAGGGCATCGAACTGGTCGGCGAGGAGGTGGGCACCCCCGTGATCGCCGTGCCGGGCGCCGACGGCGAGCCGTGTGCCTTCTTCGGCCCGGTCGTCACCCCCGCCCCCAGGGGCGAGGCCGCGGCGAAGCTGTGGGACGGCACGCTGATGGTCGCCTCCACCCCCGGCTTCTACGAGATCAAGCGGACCCGCACCCAGGGGCCGGTCTTCGACTGACCCGCCCGCCCCGGCCGTACGACGAGGGCTCCGCGCGCGGGCCGCGCGCGTGGGCCCTCGCCGTGTCCGCCGGGACGGGGGCGCTCAGCGCGGCGCGGGAACGCCGCGCCCGCCCGTCCGCCGCTGCCGCAGGTAGCCCGTACCGGCCAGCAGCAGCGTCAGTCCGCCGGTGAAGAACAGCTGTGTCCGCGTCTCGCCGTCCCGCAGCATCAGCAGCAGGACGGCCGTGATGCCCGCCAGCGCGACCCAGGTGAGGTACGGGAACCACCACATGCGCACGGTCAGCCGCTCCGGTGCCTCCCGCTCCAGCCGCCGCCGGCCCCGCAGCTGGGCCGCCGCGATGAAGCCCCACACCACGAGCACCGCGGCGCCCACCATGTTGAGCAGCCAGCGGAAGACCGTCTCCGGCCACCAGAAGCTGAACAGCACCGCCAGGAAACCGAAGGCGGAGGAGGCCAGCACCGCGCGGCGCGGCACCCCGCCGGACACCCGGCCCAGGGCCGCCGGGCCGTTGCCCCGGGCGATCAGCGAGTACGCCATGCGGGAGGCGCCGTAGATGTTGGCGTTCATCGCGGACAGCAGCGCCGCGAGGATCACGGCGTTCATGATCTGCGCGGCGGCCGGCACGTCCAGGACGTCCAGCACGGCCACATACGGACCGGGCTTGACGACCGAGGCGTCGTTCCAGGGGACGAGGGTGACGATCACGGCCATGGAGCCGACGTAGAAGAGGGCGATCCGCCACATCGCCGTGCGCACGGCGCGGGCGACGCCGTGCCGGGGCCGCTCCGACTCCGCGGCCGCGATGGTCACCGTCTCCAGGCCGCCGTACGCGAACACCGAGGCGAGCAGGCCGACCAGGAAGCCCTCCGTGCCGTTCGGCAGCCAGCCGCCGTCACCGGTGAGGTGCGCGGTGCCCGGCGCCTCCGTCCCCGGGAGCGCGCCCAGGATCCCCAGCGCGCCGAGGACCAGGAAGGCGGCGATGGCGAACACCTTCAGCGCGGCGAACCAGAACTCGAGTTCGCCGAAGTTGCCGACCGCCGCCAGGTTGGTGCCGCAGAACAGCGCCATGAAGACGGCCACCCACATCCATGACTCGGTCCCGGGCAGCCAACCGGTCATGATCGCCGCCGCGCCGATGGCCTCGGCGGCGACCGCCACGCACAGCAGCGTCCAGAACATCCAGCCCGCGGTGAAGCCCGCCCAGGGGCCGATGGCGCGCTCCGCGTGCACGGAGAAGGAGCCGGAGGCCGGGTGCGCGGCGGACATCTCGCCCAGCATCCGCATCACCAGCAGCACCAGCGCGCCGGAGAGCGCGTAGGCGAGCACGATCGACGGGCCGGCGGCCGCGATGCCGGCGCCCGAGCCGACGAACAGGCCGGCGCCGATCACCCCGCCCAGGGCGATCATCGACAGATGGCGCTGCTTGAGGCCGCCGGGGAGCGGGGCGCCACGCTCGGCGGCCCCGGGCGCCCCGGCGCGGGCGGGCGCGGAGGCGGGGGCCGTCGGGGAGGGCGGGGACGTCGGGGACGTCGGATTCATGAGCCGTGGTGTCCAGTACGTGAGGGGGACGGGCGGCCTCAGTGTCCCGGCGCGTACCGCTCAGAACAACTTCGCTCATGTCATGTACCGATATCCGGACGGCCGGTTGACCCTCCGTGCTCCCGCCGCGCCGCCCCGGAACCGTCCGGCCCGGCCGCCCCGCCCGGGGCGCAGAGGTCTTTTGGTGGGTCCCCACAGTGCCGGTTCATCTCCCGCCCGGCCGCCGCCCCTTGGCGGCCCGCTCCGCGAACCGCTCTCTCCGGCGGGTCCGCGTGACGAGCGTCACGGATGCGCCCCACCCCGCCCGCTCACCGCGAGCCCAGGTGTCACCGGGCTGTTATGGGAAACCTACCAAGCCCACCGCCTTGCCTTTGTCGGCGGCTCATGGTGAACGATCGTTGACTCGTCGGCTAGCGTCACCGTGTCCCCCGCCGTCCTCGTTCCGCGGAGCCCACATGAGCACTGCCGCCGTCACCCGCACCCACCGCCCCGGCGCGGTCCTCGCCGACCTGCTGCCCGCGGCCACCGCCACCCGCGCCCGGCTGCGGGACGCGGCCCTCGTCGTGGGCGGCGCCGCGCTCACCGGCGCCGCGGCCCAGCTCGTCGTCCCGGTGCCCGGCTCCCCGGTCCCGGTCACCGGCCAGACCTTCGCCGCGCTGCTCGTCGGCGCCTCGCTCGGCGCCGGCCGCGGCTTCCTCTCGCTCGCCCTCTACACGCTCGTCGGCATGGCCGGTATGCCGTGGTTCGCGGGCGGCGCGGGCTCGGCCACCTTCGGCTACGTCCTGGGCATGCTGCTCGCGGCCACCGTCGTCGGCGCGCTGGCCCGGCGCGGCGGCGACCGCGGCCTGCTGCGCACCGCGGGCACCATGGCCCTCGGCTCGCTCATCATCTACGCGGTCGGCGTGCCCTACCTCGCCCTGGCCGCGGACCTCTCCTTCGGCAAGGCCCTCGCCGTCGGCATGGTGCCCTTCCTCATCGGGGACGCCCTGAAGGCCGCCCTCGCCATGGGTGCCCTGCCGGCCGCCTGGAAGCTCGCCGGCCGCCGCGGCTGACCGCGGCCCCGCACGGACACGGGTCGGGCCCGCACCGCCTTACCGCGGTCGCGGGCCCGGCCCGTGTCCGTGCCGCGCCCGTCCTGCCGTGTGCTGCCGTGTGCCGCCACCCCCTCGGCCCACCCCTCGGCGACGCCCCGGCAGGGCCGTGCCACACTGCTTCCCATGCGCGTGTACCTCGGCTCCGATCATGCCGGTTTCGAACTCAAGAACCACCTCGTGGAGTGGCTCACGGCCAACGGCCACGACCCCGTCGACTGTGGCCCGCACATCTACGACGCCCAGGACGACTACCCGCCGTTCTGCCTCCGCGCCGCCGAGCGGACCGCCGCCGACAGCGAGGGCCTCGGCATCGTCATCGGCGGCTCCGGCAACGGCGAGCAGATGGCCGCCAACAAGGTCAAGGGCGTCCGCGCCGCGCTCGTCTGGAGCGAGCAGACCGCCGAGCTGGCCCGGGAGCACAACAACGCCAACGTCATCAGCGTCGGCGGCCGGATGCACAGCCGCGACGAGGCGGTGAAGTTCGTCGAGACCTTCCTGAACACCCCGTACTCGGGCGAGGAGCGGCACACCCGCCGCATCGACATGCTCACCGCCTACGAGAACACCGGGAAGCTCCCCGAGATCCCGGCCCACCACCCGCGCCAGGACTGAGCGGGCGGAGGGCCGAGCAGCACATGCCCGAGGGGCACACCATCCACCGGCTGGCCGCCGACCACCTCTCCCGGTTCGGCGGCCGCGCCGTGCGCGCCACCAGCCCGCAGGGCAAGTTCGCCGACGGCGCCGCCCTGGTCGACGGCCAGGTGATGGAGACCGCCGAGGCCCACGGAAAGCATCTCTTCCTGGGCTTCCCCGGCTCCACCTGGATCCACATCCACCTGGGCCTCTTCGGCAAACTCGGCTTCGGCACCGCCCCGGCGCCACCGCCCGCCGAGACCGTACGGCTGCGGCTGGCGGACACCGAGGCGTACGCGGACCTGCGCGGCCCCACCACCTGCGCCCTGCTCACCGACGGCGACAAGCGGGCGATACACGCCCGGCTCGGCCCGGACCCGCTGCGGGGCGACGACGGGGAGCGCGCCTGGCGGCGCGTCAGCCGCAGCCGCAGCAGTGTCGCCGCCCTGCTGATGGACCAGAAGGTCGTCGCGGGCGTCGGCAACGTCTACCGCGCCGAAGTCCTCTTCCGGCACGGCATCGACCCCTACCGCGCGGGCCGCGATCTCACCCGCGCCGAATGGGACGCGATCTGGGCGGATCTGGTCACGCTGATGCGCGAGGGCGTGCGGAACAACCGGATCGACACCGTCCGCCCCGAGCACACCCCCGAGGCGATGGGCCGCCCGCCCCGCGTCGACGACCACGGCGGCGAGGTGTACGTCTACCGCCGCGCCGGGATGCCCTGCCACATCTGCGGCGGCGAGGTCCGCACGGCCGGGCTGGCCGCGCGCAACCTCTTCTGGTGCCCCGGCTGCCAGCGCGGCTGAACCCGCCCCGGACCGGTCCGGTGGGACGAGGCCCGTGCCGCCCCGGCGCCGGGTCCGGCCCGGCACCGACGGGGCCGTGCGCACCGGGGGCACCCGCCGTGCCCCCGGTCAGAAGCCGTGCGGCAGCCAGGGCGCGACCTCGCCGAGGAAGGCGCGCGCCGTCTGGCCGAGGGTCTCGCGGCGCAACTCGCGCACCCGCCCGGTGCCCGCCAGCGCGGCCAGCGAGAAGCCGCCCAGATAGGCCGACCCCAGTTCCCGCACGGAGAGCGACAGTTCGGCCGGGTCCGAGGTACGGGTGCAGGAGGCGCCCTTGGTGTCGCCACTCAGCCGCCAGCGCCCCTCGTTCCAGGGGCAGAAGGGGTCGGTGAGCTCCAGCACGACGTCCACCGGGCAGGCGTAGGTCCGGGCCTCCAGGGCCGCGCCCACGTCCACCACGCGCAGATGCAGCCCGTCGCGGAGCCGCGGCGAGCAGCGCCGGACGTCGGACACCAGATGCAGCAGCGGGTCGTCGACCGGCCGGCTCCGCACCCGCAGCCGGGAGGTCAGGTCGATGCCGAAGAGGAAGCGCCAGAGCGCCGCGGACGCCTCCGGGTCCAGAGCCTCCAGATCGCGCAGGACGACCGCGCCGTCCGCCCCCTGCGGGCCCCACTCGGGCTTCAGGGCATAGCGCGCGTAACCGGCCGTCTCGCCGTCCCGCTCGGCCAGTACGCACTGCAGCGGTGACGCACCCGCCCGGCCGGCCTCCGGGTCGAGCAGCGGCAGCCGCTCCCACCCCGGGGACCGGGCGAGCATCCCGGGCCGGGCGGGCACCCGCCGGGCGTAGACCGCCTCGCACCGGTCCTGGACGTCGCCGGGCGCGGCCAGCCGCAGCGTTACGCCATCCGTGTGGTCCGGTCCTGTCAGCCCGGCCCGTTCCGTGTCGATCTCCAGGGCGAGCTCCTGGGACGCGATGCCGTAGCCGAACCGGCCGTAGATGCCCGGCTCGGAGGCGGTGAGTACGGCGAGCGGCTCACCGAGGGCGCGCACGTCGTCCAGCACGCGCCGCATCATGCCCGTGAGAATCCCCCGCCGGCGGTGCGTCGACAGGACGCTCACCATGGTCACCCCGGCCGCCGGCACCGGCGCCCCGCCCGGCACCGTCATCCGGAAACTGAAGGCGCCGGCCGTGCCGACGCAATTGCCGCCCTCCCAGACCCCGATCGAACGGTCGTACTCGGTGAGTCCGTGCCAGAGCTCGCGCTCCTCCGGGGGTTCGGGGACACCGCCGAACGCAAGATCGAGTCGGTCGTACCATTCGTCCCATTCCGCGGGCCGCAGCACCCGCGTCTCTGTGGTCATGAGCCCATGACTACCAGCAGGGTTCCGAACAGGCGACCGGGTTTCGGGTGCGTCGGGAGCGCACGGAGGCGGGCCGGGCGCAAGTATCCGCGGAATCCGACGCGCCGTGAATCGACGCGCCGCCGAACGGGTGGATAAGGTCCCGGTGAAATGGCACACGAGGTGAGAGTGGAGACGTTCACGGCCCGCATGCGCAGAAGGACGCACCGGGTCCGGATCGGGCTGCGCAAGGCCGCCGTGGACTACTTCCGCGGCGACGGCTCCGACTGGATCGCCCTCGTCGCCCTGCTGTTCGCCGTCCCCGCCATCGCGGCCGGGACCATGGCGGCGCCCCTGTGGTGCCCGCCTTCCGCCCTCGTCCTCCCGATCGTCGCCGCCGGACTGCTGCTGCGGCCCTCCAGCGTGCTGCTGATGTACGCGGCGGCGGCCGCGGCCCTCATCGTCGAGGCGTCGGTGATCGAGGAGTACGCGAACGTCCCCGTGGTCACCCCCGGCGACATCCTCGTCGTCGGCGCGGTCGGCTTCTCCGGCCTGATCATCGCCCAGTTCCGCAGCCGGGTCGGCGTGCCCTGGCGACGCGGCGGAACCATGCTCTTCGACCTGCGCGAACGCATCCGCGTCCAGAGCAAGCTGCCCGGCCTGCCGCGCGGCTGGCACCGGGAGATGGCGCTCCGCCCGGCCGGCGGCCAGTCCTTCTCCGGTGACTTCGTCGTCGCGGCCCGCACCAACGGCGGCCGCACCCTCGAGGTCGTCCTCACCGACGTGTCCGGCAAGGGCATGGACGCCGCCTCCCGCGCCCTGCTGCTCTCCGGAGCCTTCGGCGGCCTGCTCGGCTCGCTCCCGCCGCACCAGTTCCTCCCGGCCGCCAACGGCTATCTGCTGCGCCAGGACTGGACCGAGGGTTTCGCCACCTCCATTCACCTCGTCCTCGACCTCGACACCGGCGACTACGAACTCATCTCGGCGGGCCACCCGCCGGGCCTGCAGTTCTCCGCCGGCACGGGGCGCTGGGAGCAGAAGGGCGCCGAGGGCCCGCTGCTCGGCGTGTACGACGGGGCGGAGTTCGAGCCGGTGAAGGGCACGCTGTGCCCGGGCGACGTCCTGATGCTCTTCACGGACGGCCTGGTGGAGTCGTCGGAGCGCGAACTCAGCGAGGGCCTCGACCGCCTGACCGGCGAGGCCGACCGCTACGTCGCCTCCGGCTTCCACGGCGCCGCATGGCACCTCATCGAGGCGGTGGCGAAGGACGTCAACGACGACCGCGCCCTGCTGATGATCTGCCGCGACTGACCGCCCGGCGCGCGGCCGTGCCCGCCCGGCCGGGGGCAGGAGTGACCGTCAGCACCCCGCATCCGGGAACCAGTTGTGCCCGTACGGGCGTGGTAGTACATGTAGACGTAGTCGTGTCGAGTGCCGATCCACGGGGGTGAGCTGGTGAAGTTCGATATGGGCAGTACGGCGCTGTCGTCTCTGGTGTCGAATACTCAGGGGTCTTCGGATGATCTGGGTGGTTTGATCCGGATGTTGATCGCTGCTGCGGAGCCGTTGGAGGGGAAGTTCAATGGTGCGGGGAAGGCGGCGTTCGATCAGTTCAAGGCGAGTTCGGATGAGGTGACGGCGGCGTTGAATTCGTCGTTGCAGGCGATTCTGGGTGGTCAGTCGGGGATGGATCAGTCGTTCGGTACGGGTGATCAGGAGTCGGCGGACAATGCGCGGCAGCAGATGTCGGCGGCGAATTTTGATGCTGCTCGTTTCGGCGGGCGTTGAGTAGTCGGGGGGTTGGTTGTGGCGAATCAGGATCGCCGGTCGTATGACACGGGTGCGTCGTCGGAGGTGCAGGGTTCGCTGTCCTCGATCGTGGGGCAGTTGGAGCGTGTGCTGGGTGAGCGTGATCGTGCGGTGAAGTCGGCGATGGCGGACTTCCAGGCCGATGGTGTGTCGGATCTGTATCACGACAAGGAAGCGCGGTGGAACACGGCCGCGAACGAGGTGCGGTCGATCATTCAGCTGGTGCGGTCGACGTTGGAGCAGAACGACGGGACGGCGCAGGCGACGCTGGCGAAGGCGAAGGCCGCCGTCGACAACATCGGCTGACCGGTATCGGCTGATCAACGGCAGGGTCGGCCGGCCCGGGTGAGCCCGGGCCGGCCGGAAGCAGGTATGCGCACACACGTGACGTGACAACGGGGGTCGTTGTGTCGGGCTGGGATATCGACGTGAGCGGTGTCCAGGGGGTTCTCTCCAAGACGGGTGAGGTGGCGGGGAAGCTGGAGACGCAGGCTTCTTCGTATTCGGATCACATGGAGAGTGCGGCGTCGTCGGCGGGGACGATCGCGGGCGGTGGTGAGGCTCCGGAGATGGGTCTGGTGGGGGCGGCGCTGGCGGAGTTCGCGATGAAGACGCAGGACGATCTGATGTTCGTCGGGGCGCGTGCGGGCAAGTCGATGACGGGTGCGGTGGACGCCGTGAAGGCGTACAACCAGGGTGACCTGGACATGGCCGCGGCCGCGCAGAAGGAAGCGCTGAAGGCTCCGGATCTGGCGGCATTGAAGGCCCAGGCGCAGAACAACGCCGGCGGCAACGGCAGTCACGGCCAGCAGGTGCCGATGTGATCAAGCCTGAGGCGATTCCCCAGTTCACCGGTGACCTGGGGCAGTTGGAGAAGGACGCCACGGGCCTGGGCAATGACGCGGACAACATCCGTGACACCGGAAAGAACATCCATACGGAGTTCCAGGGTCTGTCGGCGTTCTACACCGCGCCGGAGGCGGAGGCGTTGTTCGCGTCGACGAAGCCGGTGCAGGACCGGGCGGATGAGTTCGCGGACGACTTGGAGAAGGTCAAGTCGGCGCTGGACGAGTACGTCGCCGAGGTGCGTCCCCTGGTCGCGAAGCTGAAGCAGCTCAAGGCCGACGCTGCCGCGTTCGTGGCGAGTGTGGAGGATGACGACGAGTGGAAGTACGACGGCGACAAGATCGATGAGCACAACGCTCTGCAGTCCGATGTGACGGCCACGGTGGCGGCGTTCTGGGAGGCGGAGCGGACGGCCGCGAACAAGATCACGGCGCTGGTCGGGGGGACGCAGTACCGGGCGAATGACGGCTCGGACGGCAAGAACATGTATGGCTTCTCCGCCGATGACATGAAGGATGCCGAGGTCCCCTGGGGGACGGCGGAGAACGAGAAGTACCACTGGTATGAGGTCCACCAGCACATCAAGAGCTTCGTGTGGGACGGCCTGATCGTCGACGGGGTGTGGGGGACCATCAAGGGCCTGGGCACCCTGGTCGGCTTCGACGGCTGGGACGCGATGAAGGATGCCTGGAAGGGCCTGGGCATGCTGGTCGTCGGCACCGCCCTGTACACCTCCCCCCTCGCCTACGCGATCCCGGATTCGGCGTTGCCGCAGTGGATGAAGGACTCCAAGGAGGTCGCGAAGCAGACGGGCAAGGCGCTGCTGGCGTGGGACACCTGGAGTGAGAACCCGGCCCGCGCGGCCGGGGCCGTCACCTTCAATGTGCTGACGTCGATCACGGGTGCCGGGAACATCGCCAAGGGCGGCACGGCGGCCAAGGTCGCTTCCATGGCGGGCAAGGCGGGGAAGTTCCTGGACCCGATGACACACATCTCCTCGGTGGTGGGCAAGGCCGGGCAGGCGATGAAGATCGGCGATGTGCTGGCGGGTCTGAAGAACCTCAACCTCGGCAAGATCGACATCCCGGCGATTCCGGACGGTGCGACGCTGCTGCCGGACGGGCGCCTGGAACTGCCCGACGGCACGGTGAAGGTCCCCGACACCCCGCTCCAGCTCGCGGACGGCACGGTCCACGTGCCGGAGGGCACGGCGCCCAGGGTCCCCTCCGAACTGCCCAGTGGGGCGGTCCTGATGCCGGACGGCTCGGTCCTGCACCCCGACGGCAAACTCCAGCTCTCCGACGGCAACATGAGCACCGCGCCGGTGAAGGTGGAGCCGCACAAGGCGGACCTGGCGACCCCGGACGAGGCGGCCGTGCGCGTACCCGAGCAGGAACTGGTCGGGGCCGGCGCCCGCAACAACCCGCCCGGGGCCATCGCCCAGCTCGGCGACGCGGGCAACCCGTCCGCCATCACCGACAACACCGTCGGTGGCGGCACCCCGGGGCAGGTCGGTGCGAACGCGGGCGACACCGCCCTGGGCGGCACCGCCCGCACCGGCGACAACCTCCCCACCGCCTCCACCAACCCGGGAGACCCGGGCAACCCCAATGGCAACGTGCCGGGGGGCAGCAGCCCAGAAAGTGACTCGAATACTCCTGCAGGCCGGGATACGGGCCCCGGCTCGGGGCGGGACGTCACAGCGACGGAAACGACCCGGGTGGAAAGTCCCACCCCGGTCGCCGGATGGGACGAGGGACCAGGCGCGAGAGGGAACGCCGAAGCTCGTGAGGGCCTCAGTGGTCCTGAGCCTGGTATCACGTCGGCAGATTCCTCAGCGGGTGGGACGGGAGAGATCCCGCAGGTCAGTAACCTTGATCAAGCGACATCTGCTCCAGCTTCCGGAACGTCCGCGTCATCTGGCGGAGGTTTCGACGAAATCGACCCCAGCCGGTACAGCAGGGGAGTTGACACTGCTCCCACGCCCTCCGAGCCGATGCGCCCGGACCAGGAGCAGGCAGTGACGGCTGAGTTGACACGGGCGGGAATGCTCCCCGGAGACCAGCAGCGTGTCCTGCGCACCCTTGGCAAGGAGCCGTATGGTGCTGCTGCTGCCGATCTCATTTCCCGGGGGCATCTGCAAGACGCGCCGAACTACCAGGAAATTCTCAACATGTGCAAGCAAGGGAGCAGCAAGGCGCAGAAGAGCATGATCCCGGCTGCCTATATGGCTCTCAGTCATGCGACTGACCTGCAAAGTCGTGGGTTTTCCCGGGTCGGATTCGAGATCAAGGACAATGCGACGGGACTGGACCTTGACGTCACGACCCTGCATCCTGACGGTACTCCGCACTACGGGTACCAGCTCAAGGATGTGAACACAGTCGAGGGAATAAAAAGTGCTGTGAAGAAGGCGGCAAAGCAGCTTCGGGCTGAAGGGGCGGATCAGAAGGTGGCCATTCTGGATATTCACGACTCGATGGCCGGTCTGAATCCCCGTTCACTCGACGATCTCGAGTTCCACGCGGAACGTTCGGGCGCTACGTTTCACCTACGGTTCGAGGACGGTTCCTTGACTGTCCCGCCCCATGGTCCAGTCTTCCCGTAAGGATTTCCCATGTCGAAACTCATGCGTGCACCACGCGAATGCGGCTCCTGGAACTGGGATCTCGAAGAAGTTGCCTCTCCGGGGCTCGAGTCCGCCCTTGCCACCGCCGGCCGCATGGCGGAGGTGCTGACGAGGTACGACATGCTCTTGCCGCACAAGATCGAGATTGACTGGTATGTGGCCGGTCGGGGCGGTATTGGTGTCACGACGACCCTGGCTCTGACCTGCCCGCTGGAAGATCCGCTTCTGGCCGAGCGGGCTCGCGCCAGCCGCCCCACCGGGTTTCCCGACGCCGAGATCGCAGAGATCTGCGTCATCGGCTCGGGGGTGTGGATCGATGAAGACGGACGTTCCCACCGTGAACCACGGCTCGTGGAGTTGTCCGTGGACCCGGCTCCGGTCGGTCTGTCCGCCGAGATGGCCGTCCACCATGACATCTGGGGCTGGTTCGACTTCGCGGGCCGACCGCACCCTGAGATCCAGAAGCGCAACGCACCGCGCATGGAAGCAGCGCTGCGAGAGCTCAACGCGCTGTTGGGAGTGGCGGCGGAACCCGGCGAAATGACCTATTTCGGTTTCGCCACGGAGTTCGGTATCGGAACCCCCGATGCCCTGGAGGACGGTACAGGGCCGGATGTGACGGACAAACTGTGACCGGTGGGCACAGGGCGACGGATCTCTCGGCGGGGAGGGTGAATGGCGCTTCTGAGGCGACAGCGCTTCTCGGTATGGATTTCGACGACAGGCCGACGAGTGACCCCGAAGATGTGATCTATGGTGGTTTGGACGATCCAACTCATCGCGAACGGGTGCCAGGGCTTGTGGAGTTGATGGGCGACGCCGCCGCTCCGCAACGTGAGCGCTTCCTTGCCTGTGTCGCCCTGACGACCTGGGGCGAGGAAGCCGGGTACAGGTCTGTGATCGAGGCTGCGGCCGACCCGGGGAAGGTCCCGTGGTACGAGATCCTCATCGATCGCAAGTTCTCGGTGGACAACACCTTTGCGCAACTCGCCGTCGCCGTCGCCGACAGCGATGACATCGCCCCGGAGAAGGGCACTGCGGACTGCCGGATCGCTGCCTTCCGGGCCTTGGCGAGAATCGCCGACCGCGAGTACTTCGATGACAAACTCGGTGAGATCCTGGACCGTGACACGGTCACGGCCGTATTGGGCGACATCGAAGACGTGGTGGAACGAGGAGTTGCTTCACTCTCCGTGGGGAGGCCGACTCGCTTCGATCTCGCCACGCAACTCGTTGACTTGGCGGCTGCAGTCGCGAGCGTCGACGGCCCCCAAGCGGTCGAACTGGCCATCCCTGTGTTGAGTGCGGCGGCGCATCACCGGCCACTGGTGCATGCGCTCACCATCGTTCACCGTGTGCCCGGCCCGGAGGGCGAGCAGTTCGGTGAGTACTTGATGGCGGTGGGGGATGAGAAGGTGCGGCAACAGGCGAAGCGGGCGTTGGAGGCCCGGGGGAAGTGATGCACCAATTCACTTCCGTCCATCCTGGCATGGGGACGAGGACAGGTGTGATCAAGCCGGGATGGGTGTCCTGATCATCAGCCCAGATCTGCCAGGAACGGCACCGCCGCACCCGGGCTCGGGGCTGTCAGGGGCAGGCGGGTGACCCCGCCGTCTTCCGCCGGGACGATGAGATCCGGGACGTGGTGCTCCAGGAAGCGGAGTTGGCCGATCGGTCCCGGGGTGCCGGTGTGGGCGGCCAGGTGCTTGAGAAGGAAGTGCAGGTCCTGGAACTGGTCGGGGTGGAGCTCCTGCCGCGCCGTCAGCGACCAGCCGCGCGGGCTCTCGGCGAGTTCGCCGATCAGCACTCCGCCGATGCGGGAGGCCGGCCCCGGGCGGCGAGCAGAGGTTCGTCGTCCGTGGCCCCGTCCGGCCAGGGCTCCAGGCCCAGTTGCCTGCGGAGCCGGGTGAAGGTGTCGGCGGGGGCGCTCGCGGTGAGGTCCAGATGGAGCTGCAACTCGTACACGTCGCTCATGGGCGGAAGCGTAGGTGGACGGAGGGGCGCCGGTGCTGACCGGCCTTTCTCATGCGGCGGTGCTGCGGCAGCGTCGGAGCGCAGCCGGTACGAGCCGGGCCCCCGCCGGGAGCGAGGAAGCAGGGTGCAACGTACGGGACTCCCGGGAACCGCGAGGTGAGTGGGCCGCGTCTACACGGCCGTTGGCAGGTGCTGCGGACGGTTGGTATACGTAGACGCGGCCTGAACTGGCGTTTGTGTGGGATGTGTGAGCAAAACGGGGGTGAGCTGGTGAAGTTCGATATGGGCAGTACGGCGCTGTCGTCTCTGGTGTCGAATACTCAGGGGTCTTCGGATGATCTGGGTGGTTTGATCCGGATGTTGATCGCTGCTGCGGAGCCGTTGGAGGGGAAGTTCAATGGTGCGGGGAAGGCGGCGTTCGATCAGTTCAAGGCGAGTTCGGATGAGGTGACGGCGGCGTTGAATTCGTCGTTGCAGGCGATTCTGGGTGGTCAGTCGGGGATGGATCAGTCGTTCGGTACGGGTGATCAGGAGTCGGCGGACAATGCGCGGCAGCAGATGTCGGCGGCGAATTTTGATGCTGCTCGTTTCGGCGGGCGTTGAGTAGTCGGGGGGTTGGTTGTGGCGAATCAGGATCGCCGGTCGTATGACACGGGTGCGTCGTCGGAGGTGCAGGGTTCGCTGTCCTCGATCGTGGGGCAGTTGGAGCGTGTGCTGGGTGAGCGTGATCGTGCGGTGAAGTCGGCGATGGCGGACTTCCAGGCCGATGGTGTGTCGGATCTGTATCACGACAAGGAAGCGCGGTGGAACACGGCCGCGAACGAGGTGCGGTCGATCATTCAGCTGGTGCGGTCGACGTTGGAGCAGAACGACGGGACGGCGCAGGCGACGCTGGCGAAGGCGAAGGCCGCCGTCGACAACATCGGCTGAGTACGGGAGCGTTCGGCCGCCGCTTGCGGCCGTGACCGGATCAGTGGCGCGGCTCGGTCGCCGGTCGCCGCGCATCACCGTAAGCGCAGTAGCCGCAGCATCGCCGCCGGGAGGAACCGCTTCCGGCGGGCGGGCAATTCGCGAACAGGGGTCGTTGTGTCGGGCTGGGATATCGACGTGAGCGGTGTCCAGGGGGTTCTCTCCAAGACGGGTGAGGTGGCGGGGAAGCTGGAGACGCAGGCTTCTTCGTACTCGGATCACATGGAGAGTGCGGCGTCGTCGGCGGGGACGATTGCGGGCGGTGGTGAGGCTCCGGAGATGGGTCTGGTGGGGGCGGCGCTGGCGGAGTTCGCGATGAAGACGCAGGACGATCTGATGTTCGTCGGGGCGCGTGCGGGCAAGTCGATGACGGGTGCGGTGGACGCCGTGAAGGCGTACAACCAGGGTGACCTGGACATGGCCGCGGCCGCGCAGCGCGAGGCTCTCAAGGCTCCGGATCTGGCGGCATTGAAGGCCCAGGCGCAGAACAACGCCGGCGGCAACGGCAGTCACGGCCAGCAGGTGCCGATGTGATCAAGCCCGAGGCGATACCCCAGTTCACCGGTGATCTGGAGCAGTTGGAGAAGGACGCCACCGGCCTGGGCAATGACGCTGACGACATCCGGGAGACGGGCAAGGGCGTCCACACCCAGTTCCAGGGGCTTTCCGCGTTCTATACGGCTCCGGAGGCGGAGGCGTTGTTCGCGTCGACGAAGCCGGTGCAGGACCGGGCGGATGAGTTCGCCGATGATCTGGAGAAGGTCAAGTCGGCGTTGGACGAGTACGCCGCCGAGGTGCGTCCCCTGGTCGCGAAGCTGAAGCAGCTCAAGGCCGATGCTGCCGCGTTCGTCGCCAGTGTGGAGGGCGATGACGAGTGGAAGTACGACGGCGACAAGATCGATGAGCACAACGCTCTGCAGTCCGATGTGACGGCCACCGTCGCGGCGTTCTGGGAGGCGGAGCGCACCGCGGCGAACAAGATCACGGCGCTGGTGGGCGGCACCCAGTACCGGGCGAATGACGGCTCGGACGGCAAGAACATGTACGGGTTCTCGGCCGATGACATGAAGGACGCCGAAGTCCCGTGGGGGACGGCGGAGAACGAGAAGTACCACTGGTATGAGGTCCACCAGCACATCAAGAGCTTTGTGTGGGACGGCCTGATCGTCGACGGGGTCTGGGGCACCATCAAGGGCCTGGGCACCCTGGTGGGGTTCGACGGCTGGGACGCGATGAAGGATGCCTGGAAAGGCCTGGGCATGCTGGTGGTTGGCACCGCCCTCTACACCTCCCCCCTCGCCTACGCCGTCCCCGACTCCGCTCTCCCGCAGTGGATGAAGGACTCCAAGCAGGTGGCCAAGGAAGCCGGCAAGGCGATGCTGGCCTGGGACACCTGGAAGGAGAACCCGGCCCGCGCGGCCGGGGCCGTCACCTTCAACGTCCTGACCACCGCCACCGGCGTCGGCAACGTCGCCAAGGGCGGTACGGCGGCAAAGGCCGCGGCGCTCGTCAGCAAGACCGGGAAGGTCATCGACCCGATGACCTATGTCGCGGGAGCGGCCGGCAAGGTCACCAAGATCTCGGACGTGCTCGGCGGGCTCAAGAACATGTTCCCCGAGAAGATGCCCGAGCTGCCGAACATGGCGAACATGCCGGACGGCACGGTCAAGCTCCCGGACGGCTCGCTGCTCTCGCCCGACGGCACCCTCAGGCTGCCCGACGGTACGGTGAACGTCCCCAACTCCTCAGCTCTGCCCAACGGTTCGCTGCTGCCCGACGGCTGGACGGCCGACCCGCACACCGCCCCGTCCGCCGCGCCCGCGCACACTCCGGCGCCGACCCCGGCCCTGGCCCACGCGGGCGCCCCCGATCCGGGCTTCCCTCGCCGGTCCGACACCCCCGACACCCTGTTTCCGTCGGCACACGGGGACGCCCTGCCGCCCGGCGGCGTCATCGACCACACCTTCGGCGGCCACGGCAGTCACGGCGGCCCCGCCGACTCCGCCGCGCACCACGCGGATTCCGCCACCCACACCGACCCGGCCCATCACACCGACTCGGCCCATCACACCGACCCGGCTCACACCACCGACCCCGCAGCCCCCGCCCCCGACCCCGGCGGCCCGAACGGCCCTGGCGGCGGCGGATCCGTCGACCCGCCGTACACCCATGCCGGCGACCCGCCCGGCACCCCGGCGGGTGCCGTCGACCCGCTGCCGGACCCGGCCGACTGGGACAACCTCACCCCGGAGGAGATGCACCGCCTCGCCTCCTGGGAGGTCTCGCAGGGCACCGTGCCCTTCGTCAACGACGCCGACGCGGCCCGCTACGGCGCCGCCTACTGGAACGACTACGCGGACAGCCTGTCGCCCTCCCAGAAGGAGGCGTTCCTCGACTACACGAAGGAGACCAACCCCGGCGGCGTCACCTACCACGAGATCAACGGCTTCCTGCGCGGCGACAGCGCCTACGACACCCCGGCCGTCCGGCACGACATCGCCGAGATCGACCGGGCCATGGCCGCCCGGCCCGTCCCCGAGGACGTCATGGTGGTGCGCGGCACCGGACTCGGCCACCTCAACCTCTCCTCACCGCTGGAGATGGAGGGCCGGGTCTTCGACGACGGCGCCTACATGTCGACCTCCCTCGGCGACCAGCCGGTCTCGGCCTTCGCGGGCAAGGAGGCCGTCCTGCATCTGCGGGTCCCGCAGGGCACCCCGGCGACCTGGGTCGAGCGGGTCTCGGCCTTCGGCGGCGGTGAGCGCGAACTCCTGCTCGCCCGCGGCTCGGCATTCAAGGTGACCAGGGTTTTCTGGGACAATGGCCAGTGGCAGGTCTACGGCGAGATCCTGCCGAGGCCGTAACCGATGAGCAGGCGGGACACCGCACCGGAAACGCGGCCGAAGCGGGAGAAGGGGGCACACATGGGAACGGATCCGCGCGCGGTACCGCGGTTCACGGAGGACCTGCGGCTGAAGCAGACCGGCGGCCCCGCGGTCTACCACCACACCACCGGCAAGCCGGTCCGCTATCTGACGGTCGCCAACGACCGCAGCGGCGTGATCGGTTACCTCTGGGCCAACGACGAGGACGGCGCCGCCGGCTGGGAACCCCGCCCCGCCGCGGGCGGTGACGCCTTCAACGGCGCCCGGCCGTGGCTCGCGAGGCTCCGGGACGCCAGGTCCCGCGAACTGCCGCCCACCGCGGCCCTGCGCGAGATCGCCGCGGAGCCCCCCGCCGAGGACGCGCCCAGCGCCGTCGTCCCCGGGCCGCTCGCCGAGGCGCCGAGTCTGGCCGCCCTGCGCGACCTCGCCGCGAGCGGCTGAGGGCGCGGCGGTCATGGCCACCAAGGACTACGACAGCCAGCTCCTGGAGTCCGTCTCCGTACGCCGCCGCCGGATGCGGGACGCCCTCCTCTACGGCCCGCAGCGCGCGCGGCGCACGGCCGACGAACGGCTCGGCAAGCTCTTCGCCGGCATCGCCATCGCGGCGGTGATGTGCGCGGGCTGCGTCGGCTGGTCGTTCATCCAGGGCAAGCTGGCGGACCAGAAGGCCGACAAGCGCGGGCAGAGCTCCTCGCCCGCGGTCGTCGGCCCGGAACCGAAGCGGTGAACCGGTGATATCCCGATGGTAGGTTCGATCAAGTGGTGAGCATGGGGGCGCGGAGCACGGAACTCAGCAGGGTCACCCTGGTCGGTGAGCGGAGGCGGGTCGATCTCGTCCTGCCGTCCGACGAGCCGGTCGGCAGGCTGCTGCCGGACGTGATCCAGCTGCTGGACGACCGGGTGGCCGCCCGGCCCGAACTGCGCCGGCTGGTCACGGCCTCCGGCGCCGTACTGCCGCTGGACTCCACCCTCGCGTCCTCCGAGGTGCGCGACGGAGCCGTCCTCCGGCTGGTCCGCGCGCAGGAC